>JBQMYS010000035.1:0-16538 GCA_052173355.1 Eubacteriales bacterium
GTTATGAATTTGCTTGTTCTATAATTACTTAATATGCTGATATATGTTATTAACAAAATACTTAAATAATAAGTTTCAGCTTATTAGCAAAGTATTATAAATAGTTAAATTGATATTTTGCTACTAGGTATGCAAGTTGACAAAGAAAAATGCAATCTGCTTTTTAACAAAAAAATCATAGTTAGCTGTAATTTATTTGGTAAAATAAAAGCATTGGTTCAGCCCTTATAACGATACCCCTCAAATTGAAACCCCTTTAACGATTCTACCGTTAAAAAGTGAGTAGTCAACCCCCCCCCCCTATCGTTGACTACGATTTGACTACTAATGACTACTACATTTTGCCACAATTTGCATTATTTTGCTGATTAGCCAAAATATATGTAGATTTAACCCTATTTTACAGATTTGGCAAAACCTTGCAAATTAGGGCAAAATAATGCATTTTAGGAGGGAAAAAATGAAAATAAGCGTACTTTTTATTTGCCATGGCAGGTCAGTTGTACAATAAATCGGACTTTGGCAAACTGGGGCAGAGTAGGGCATAATGTACCGCAAACACGCATAAATACTACGGTTTCGACTACTAAGGGTTGAGCCGGAGAGGGAATAAAGGCAAATGTGTTGGGATAATTCCTTAGTAGTAATAGACTACTTAGAGACGATACATAATGAAAAAGCCACAATCGTTGGTAGCGATGCTGCCGGGATTGTGGCTTTAAATTACTTATACCATAATGGTTGAGCATTGGAATTATATTCCTTGTGATTTTTATCGTCCTGTTTTGTGTAGCCAACAAGTGGTGGTCTATTAAAACTTATTCCTGAAATAACTTGGTCGATTTCATAGTCGGCATTAATAAAGGTCCTTATCCAACCTTGAATATATAGAGAACGAGGATTATATTTGCTTTTTTTGCCGAATCCCACGTTTTGTTCTGCAATAAATAATTGTGCGAGGACTACGGCAATATCAATAGGATTGATTGCTTGTGTAAAGTGGTATGTATCAAGCATATGCATTACCTCAAGAGGGTCTTCTCCGTAGAAAATTCTATCGAATACTTCAAGTAATGTATTTTTGGACTCTGGGTACTCTCTAACTCTTGTATATAGGTCAATAAGTAAGCGGAAGTGATTCGGTTTGAATGGTTTTTTATCACCTATCTTTAGCCATATTTGAATATTTTTACTGGCGTCATATTCTTTGAATCGTTCACTTAATATCTTTGGACGAACAACATAAAGTGTTTGAACATTGTTGGAATAAATTTCTTTTTCTTCATCAAATGGTAAATCGATGATGATTTGTTCTAATTCAGCGTATTTCATAAGTTCTCCTATAAGTTCAAAAAGTCTAGAGGAATCTCGTTATAGAAATAGTGGCAACCTACCATTCTGATATATTCCAATGTGTCACGATATACGTCTTGCAGAAACCAATTATTAAATACATAAAGATATTCCACATCAAAACCGATAGGGTGGCATAGTTTTTCGTACTCTTTTTTCTTGAAATCACAGTTAGGAAGTTTTTCGTCAACTGAACCAGAACAATTTTGAAACTTCTTTTCTATTATGTATACAGTGTTTGTTCCAAAATTAACAAAACATTCATCAGGAAGCCATTTTTTAGAATTATATTCAGTAAAATCGATTCCGTTAGGTTCTAAAAAATATTTATATAAATCATGTTTTTGAACAGAAAGTCCAATTTTTATGTTGCCATCATAGACTTCTTTTCCGATGACATTATAGCCGGCATTTGTTAACGCCGTATCGAGAGATGTGGTTTGCTCAAAGTGTAATCCATTAGCATTTGTACGAGCACCGCCACCAAATCTATTAGGTATTCTTGGCATAAATCAATTCCTCCTTTGAAAAAATTCTGTAATATCCACATCAAGTGTATTAGCAACATGATTTAGTACAGAGATGGAGAGACTTTTGGCACATCCTGAAGCTTCAATTTTTGAAAGATAACTAATGCTAATCTGTAATTTTTCTGACAGTTGGATTTGGGTAAGTCCTGCTTTTTCTCTGTAGTGCTTTATATTTGAACCAATAACCTGATATAATTCTGTTTCACTAGAAAATTGCATAACACACTCCTTTCACTATTTGTGAATATTATATTATTTTTTCTCTGTTGCATAAATTCACTTATGGTGAAAGTTGAGGCGGGGACGGGGTAGACTTTTGAACTTGAATGATGTATCATAAAATTCTAAATAATCAAAAAGGAGGAGATGCTTATAGTATTACAACCGACTAGCTTTAGCCCAGAGCAAACAACAATTTGGTCATTTCCAGACCGAGGAAAATGGGCAACCCACTCAGGACGATATCGAGGAAATTGGTCACCTTATGTTCCAAGAAACTTGATAATGCGTTATTCTAAACCAGGAGACTGGATTCTAGATCAATTCTTAGGTAGTGGAACAACATTAGTTGAAGCCAAACTACTTAATCGAAATGCGATTGGTGTAGACATCAATCCGCAATCTATTTCTTTATCAGAAGCAAATCTCAATTTTGAATGTGAAACTGAATCAAAGATTTTTGTTAGGAATGGGGATGCTACAGAACTATCCTTTATTAAAGACAATAAAATTGATTTCATATGCACTCATCCGCCGTATGCCAATATCATTAAGTACAGTTCAAATATAGAAGGTGATATTTCTTTACTAGATGAACAGGAATTTTTTGATGCTATAAGTAAGGTGGCAAAGGAGTCATATCGTGTTTTAAAGAAGGGAAAGTGTTGCGCAATAATGATTGGAGATAAAAGATTTCGTGGGAATGTGGTTCCGTTAGGGTTTCAATTATTACAATGCTTTTTGGCTGCGGGTTTTAAAACAAAAGAAATAGTAATTAAAGAACAGCATAATTGTAAATCTTCAGCAAAATGGAGTGATATGGATAAAAAGTTTTTGCTGTTAGCACATGAATACATATTTATATTTTATAAGTGATTTGTGTTTCACAAAAAGTGAAAGTTTTCATTGATAAAAATTGCTCCTTCTCGTATAATAGAAAAAGAACTTTATGGAAAGAGGAGATAAGTATGTCTAATAAAAAAGTGACACCGTTTGTTAAGTGGGCAGGTGGTAAAAGACAATTACTTGATAAAATATCTGAAAGAATGCCTCAAGACTATAATAATTATTTTGAACCTTTTATTGGAGGAGGAGCAGTTCTATTTGAGTTGCAGCCGGAAAGTGCAGTGATTAATGATATTAATGCTTCCCTTATCAATGCATATAGAATAATAGAGAGTAATCCACAAGAGTTTATAGAATATATAAAAAAATTAGATTCAGAAATGGGTGAGGATGGCAAAACATATTATTATTCTTTGAGAGAACGCTATAACGATAAATTAATGAAAGAAGAATTTGATGTAGAACTTGCAGCATTGTTCGTTTTTATTAATAAGCATTGTTTTAATGGATTATATAGAGTGAATGGGAAAGGGTTATTTAATGTACCATACAATAACAGTAAGAAGGAATCGATAGATGAAGAATCGATAAGAGCTGTTTCAGCCTATTTAAAAAAGGTTACTATTAAATTAGGAGATTTTGAAGAAGTTTGTAGTGAAGCAAAGAAAGGAGATTTTGTTTTCTTTGATAGTCCATATGCACCTTTGAATCCTACTTCATTTGAATCATATACGAAGGAAGGTTTTGACATAGAAAGCCATGAAAGGCTTGCAAGACTTTTTGACGAATTAACGAAAAGAGGATGTTATTGTATGCTTACAAACCATAACACAGAGTTTATCAATGAGTTGTATGGCAATAAGGGATACAGAATAGATGTAGTTAGTGTAAAGCGAATGATTAATTCAGATGCATCAAAGAGAACCGGAGAAGAGGTTATTATTTGTAATTATTAGGAGGAGGTTTAGTGGAAAGATTACTTGGTAAAAATCAGCAATATTTCTATGAAAATGAATCTGCTCAAATAATACATGGAGACTCATTTAAAGTTCTTGCAAAGTTGCGGCCAGAAAGTATTGATATGATATTTGCAGATCCACCATACTTTTTAAGTAATAATGGTATTAGCTGTAAAGGTGGCAGAATGGTTTCTGTAAACAAAGGTGATTGGGATAAAATTGGTGATGAATCAACCCAAATTGTGGATAAGCACAAGTTTAATAGAAAATGGATAAGACTATGCAAACGAGTGCTAAGTCCTAATGGAAGTATATGGATTTCGGGAACAATGCACAATATTTATTCTATAGGGATGGCGCTGGAGCAAGAAGGATTTAAGATAATTAATAATATTACATGGCAAAAAACAAATCCACCACCTAATCTTGCTTGTAAATGCTTTACTCATTCCACAGAGACAATATTGTGGGCGCAGAAAGCAGATAAAAAGGCTCGTCATTATTTTAATTATGAATTAATGAAAGAGTTAAATGGTGGAAAACAAATGAAGGATGTATGGGTGGGGAGTTTGACAAAGCCATCGGAAAAGAAGGCAGGAAAACATCCAACACAAAAGCCAGAATATTTATTAGAAAGAATCATTCAGGCATCGACACAACCAGGAGATATTGTGCTAGATCCATTTTGTGGTTCTGGAACAACAGGGGTTGTTGCAAATCGATTTGAAAGATTTTTCATAGGTATAGACACAGAAGAGGAATATTTGAAAATTACAAAAGCGCGATTGGAGATGGAGATAGATGGCAAATAGAAATTTTGATGAGTGGCTAAGGACATTTACAGATAATATAAATAACTGGAATTATTATGTGAATTATGGTACGGCATATAAAAATACAGCTGCTGTTAAAAGACAACTGGCATTGTTAAATACATTAAAAGGTTCTGAAAATATAGAGGATGAATTTAGAGATTTAGTAAGCGAATATCCTGAATGTATAAAGGCGATTCCTTTATTGTTAGCTGTTAGAGAAAACGTTATTGCGATTACAGAGAATGATAGAAGACTAGATTTTAATTTTAGTAGCATGAATTATGATGTGGAATTGTATGTTGAATTTATGCAAAAAACAGGAATTTTTGAACTGTTACAAAGTCATGTTATAGGTGATTTATTGGATGTCGGTCTTGGTATTAATATTGGCTTAGATAGTAATGCTAGAAAGAATAGAGGAGGAGACCAGATGGAAGATTTGGTTGAATTCTTTATTAAAGAAGCTGGCTTTAAAAAGGATGTTACATACTTTAAAGAAATGTATTTGCATGATGTAGAACAGAAATGGGGATATGACCTTTCGGCAATTAGTGCTGATGGAGTTGCCAAAAAAAGATTTGATTTTGTAGTAAAGCCAGAAGGAAGTAGTGAAGTGTATATTTGTGAATGTAATTGCTATTCTTCCAGTGGTTCTAAATTGAATGAGACGGCAAGAAGTTTTAAGACGATTTCGCTTGAGGCTAAGGAGGTTGAACACGTTCATTTCGTATGGTTTACTGACGGTGCCGGTTGGCAAAAAACAAAGGGTAATTTAAAAGAGACCTTCTTGGTGCAAGAAGATTTATACAATATTGCAGATTTGAAGAATGGTATAATTAGTGAGAAGTTTATTTAGTAGATAAAATGTATCTGTTGGCTGGGAGAGTAATCTCCCAGTTTTTTAGTTGGAGTAACCGAAAGGTTGCTCCTTATTTTTATGCTCAAAAATCGGAAAAATGTCCTTTTCGGCTACATAGCAGATAGAAAGATAAAAACTTTCATGAAAAAGGGGAAAAATACCTCTTTTGCTTACATAGGGGTCAGGAGGAAAAGTTTTTGAAAATAATTCCGTTCAAATCCCAACGTGCTGACCAAAGGATAGTGAAAGAACAATGACGAGAAAAATTATTTCATAATTTATCGTCAAATCGTCTCAGATTTTCCTGTTAGGTATTGGAGGGGAGAAAATAAAAATTTTTCGTTCAAATTTTATCTTTCTGTAATTGGGAGGATTAGAGGGGGAGGTTGTAACTTTTCCCGTCTATGTAAGAAAAAGAAAAAAATCTCGGACAAATTGAAAAAATGTGTCCAGAGAATAGTGAAAGGAGTTGATGTTTATGTCCTATGACAAATTGCCGACGGGGTTAAAAGAAGAAACTACATTCTGCCTTTATAAATTAGAACCGGGTAAAGACGGCAAGAAAAAGAAAGTGCCATATCAAACTTGTGGAGCGAGAGCAGACCCAGGGAATAAGGCACATCTTACAGACTTTACAACTGCATATGAAACCTATCGAAATGGCGGATATGACGGCATCGGTTTATCAGTTATGGAAGATATGGCAGCAGTAGACATTGATGACTGCGTTGTGGATGGCAAGATAAATGGTTTTGCGCAAGAGATAGTGGATAAGCTGGGAACTTATGCAGAACTTAGTCCATCCGGGACAGGAATCCACATATGGGGAAGAGCACCAAACCTTCTATATGATAAGGCCAAGTACTACATGAAAAATAGTGAGATTGGCTTGGAAGTATACGTAGGAAAGCATACCACAAGATTTCTTACGCTTACCGGGGAAGCAATCAATGACTTGGATGTGAATGATCGTTCCGAGGCTTTGCAGGAACTGCTTGATACGCACATGGTAAGACCTATTGCTGAAGAACCATCTGTGGAAGTACCGGGTAGTTTTCTGTCTGATGAGTCTGTGGTAGTGAAGATGCTCTCGGCTAAAAATGCAGAAACCACAAAAGTCTTATGGGAAGGACAAATCCTGGAAGGAAAATCTCATAGTGAAGCAGATATGTCACTTTGCATGATACTTGCGTTCTGGTGTGGAGGAGATGCGGAGCAGATGGACAGGCTCTTTAGACAATCGGGTCTGATGCGTGATAAGTGGGATGAAAAACATGGTGCTGACACCTACGGCAATCTTACTATTAACAATGCCATCAGACAGTGCAGAGAGTTCTACAAACCGATGGGTATCTCGTTGGCAGAGGCCGATTTCAATGACATAGCAACGGTTCTGCTCGACCTACAACCGGAGAGCCATAGACGTTATAGAAATGGTGACCTAGGAAACGGCAGACTCTTTGCAGATGTGTTCAAAGATATTGCTCGCTATGTGCCGGAACGTAGGATGTGGTATATCTACGATTCCATTCGATGGATGCCGGATGTTGGTTCTCTAAAGGCAATGGAATTGTGTAAGGATTTAGCAGATGCCATGACACTGTATGCTACGGCTATCGCAGATGAAGGTGTTAGGACGGCATTTCTTGAAACCTGTAAAAAATGGCAGCAGAGAAGATTTCGTGAAACATTTCTTAAGGAGGCACAAAGTGTGTATCCCATTTATATGAAGTGTTTTGATACGGATATTTATTTGTTTAACTGCAGGAATGGAACGCTTGATTTAAAGAGTGGGATATTCCGTGAACACAGACCGGAGGACTTGATTACCAAGGTTTCCATGGTGGAGTATGTGCCAGATGTCACGAATGAACGCTTTTGCAAATTTGTGGAGGAGATTACCAGTGATGATCAGGAGAAAGCACTCTTTCTTCAAAAGGCATTAGGCTACGGCATTAGTGGTGACACAAGATATGAGTGTATGTTCTTTCTTTATGGAGAAACCACAAGAAACGGCAAAGGAACGCTGATGGAGAGTGTGCTTTCAGTTATGGGAGATTACGGCAGAGCCGTCCGCCCGGAAACCATAGCATTAAAATCCAATAACAACAGTTCCAATCCTACAGAGGATATTGCAAGACTGGCGGGTATCCGTTTTGCTAACATATCGGAACCAAGCAGAGGATTATTCTTAAATGCTGCGCAGGTTAAGAACATGACAGGTAATGATACCTTAAATGCCTGTTTCCTGCATGAGAACAGTTTTGATTTTAAACCGCAGTTTAAGTTGTATGTGAATACCAACTACTTGCCTGTTATCAATGACATGACCATCTTCTCAAGTAACCGAGTGCATATTATTCCATTCGACAGACATTTTGAAGAGTGGGAGCAGGACAAATCATTAAAAACGGAGTTTGCTACTGATGAAGCCAAGAGTGCAATTCTTAACTGGCTGATAGAAGGCTTTCAGTTTTTACAGAAAGAGGGATTTAAACCTCCGCAGTCGGTGATTGATGCTACGGCAGCCTATTCCCATGACAGCGACAAGATTGCACAGTTTGCAGAAGACAAGCTGGTGGAAGATACAGGTGCAGAAGTTCGTACCTCAGTAGTGTATGAACACTATAAGCAATGGTGTTCTGACAATGGTTGTTTTTCAGAGAACAGCAGAAACTTCAATCAGGAACTACGCAAATTCGGTCGTGTGGAGAGAAAGCGTCCACAAAGGGGTGGTGAGAATACCACAATGTTAATCGGATATCGATTAAAAGACACAATTACAGATTTCTTAGGTTATGGGGCAGAATGTGGCAAGTAAAAATGGTCATTTGAAAAAACGCTCTATATAGGGAAATTACCATTTTAACCTGCCACAACTTGCCCCAATTGTGAAAGGGGTGATGCCTATGGGCATGGGAAACATAGCAACACTGTGAATTATATAGGAAGGAGAACCAATCTATGATTAAAGTTTGGGGGTGCGCTGAAGCACCAAAAGTACAATTGAATGACCTTGATACAAGTAAATATAAGTGCATTGGCGTGGTTAACACGGAGGAGTTAATGGCAGTGGCGCTTATGAGTGAGCAGGCAGACCCGCCGCATTACCGTGTGATATGTGGGTTGCAGAATCTGGTGTTCTTAAACCGCAAGGATGCACTGGAGTGTTTGGAGCAGTTTAAACGCAAAGCAAAAAATATGGAAAGGGGGAACCACTGATGATTACCAAGGAGTTTTTGGAAAAGCATTACAAGTTTCATGATAAGCTGGTGCTTTACACACCGGATGACATTAAGCTGACGTTTTCAAAAGAGCCACACTATCATATGGAAGGTGGCCATGCAACGCTTGACTTGATGGACTTAGAAGACTTTGCAGCATTTGCAAAGGCAAGAGGATTGTCGTTGGAACCAGGTAAAACCACAGTAGGTGTGTAGGCATTTCTTTCCTTATTGATAGGGAATGCATTACGGGGGCGGGTCACTATCTCGACACCTTTTTCTTGAGGGAAACGGTGCCGCCCCTGCGTGTGAATAACTTATGAAAGTTTTAGGGGTATTAACCCCGGAAAGGAAGGTTGCTATGGGAAAAAGAGGACCCATGCCGGGAACTGGTGGAAGACCGAAAAAGGCATTGTCGGAGAAACTATCCAGTGACAGTTATGGCTATAAGACATTTAAGGTAATACCTGCACCAGCTACCTATGAAGGTGCAGATATACCAGAACCTAGTTCCTATTTAAAGGCAAAACAGAAAAACGGCAAACCGCTTTATGCGGAGGAAATCTATCGCAACACATGGGGATGGCTTAAGGAATGTAAATGTGACCATTTATTCGTGCCTGCCATCGTTGAGGAATATGCCATGAGCATATCTCGCTGGATTTAGTGCGAGGAGGCAATCTCGGAGTATGGATTTTTAGCAAAACATCCTACCACGGGACAGCCTGTTACCTCTCCGTATGTGAGTATGAGTCAGAGTTACATGAAACAGGCATTGCAGCAGTGGAATCTTATCTATGAGATTGTAAAAGAAAACTGCACGGTGCCATTTGAAGGAGCAACACCTCACGAAGATGCGATGGAAAAGTTCCTCAGATGTAGAGAAGGGAGATTTTAGTTATGTGGAACAATACAAACAATTTAAACAACAATTTTTCAAAGGAGGACACTACGATGTTTATGGACGAATGTGTGATTGATACAAAGGAATACTATGGCGAGTTTTGGAACAAAGCCATGAAGGGTAAAAACAGTGATTATGAGAAACTGAAGGTGGGAAAGGTGAGCAACGGAATGTTTGTGTTACCTTTCGACAGTAATCACAGATACCATGCTGCGTTAACGGAGGAGAGCTTCTTTCGTAAAGTGGCTACTTGCGTAAATGTAGCAAAATCCCAGAATGTCATTTGGGGACTTGATAGCGAGGATGTTGCAGAGTGTGTAGCAGAAGGTGGCAGTATCAATGTAAGTGATATGTATGATGACTTTACCAAGTTTAAATCCGAGCCACATAAGATTGCAGGAATTGTTACTCTTCCTAATGATTATGCTCATGACAGAGCATTTGAACTGGATAAGTATCTGCCAAAGCGTCTTGCTAAGTGTTTTAACAGAGCGGAAGAGAATGTGTTTCTTAACGGAGATGGGGCAGACAAGCCTGTAGGTGTGTTACACGATACGGAAGGTGCAGAAGTGGGTGTGAAAACGTCAGAGGTTACATTTGATGATGTGGTTAGTCTGTATATGTCTGTGAAACCGAAATACCGCAAGAAGGGTGTATGGGTTATGAACGATGAAACGGCACTTGCACTTCGTAAGCTTAAGGATGCAGATGGTAACTATATCTGGAATCATAACACAGATACTATTTTAGGTAAGCCTGTGTACATCCTGGAATATATGCCGGGTGCAACTTCCGGTAGTAAACCTATCCTCTTTGGTGATTTCAGTTATTACTGGATTATCAATCGCAGACCTTTGGCGGTCAGAACCTTGGCAGAAAAGTTTGCATTAAATGATTTGACAGGATACTTAGCTGTGGAATATCTTGACGCAAGACTTATCCGCAGAGAGGCTATCAAGACCTTGCAGATTTCATAGTAATTAATTTAAGCCTGAGTCGGAAACGTCCGGCTCGGGCGGATATGGAGGTGAGCAGAATGCATTTAGTGGATAGTAGTCAAAATCAGAGTGCCGAAGCATTACCTTTGGGTGAGAAGTATATGCTTACCATCAAGGAGGCAGCATCTTACTTTAATATCGGCACAAAGAAGATGAGAAGAATTGCAGAAGATAACCTTGGGAATATAGCAGTTTTCTGTGGCAACAGATTTCTAATTGTCAGACCGAAATTTGAAGAGTTTATCCTGAATTCCTCGGAAATATAATTCCGTTTATCTGCCGATAGTAGTTGCTATTTCCAGGGAGTAGAGTGATATATACAATGACCGAAAATCTCGGCAAATACAACACTTTTGGCAGAGAAAGGAGTTGCAAAATGGCACGACCAGACTTAGGAGAAAAGGATATCTTAAACCCGGAAGAAGCAATCCGTTATTGGAATTTCAGTAGAAGGAAGTTCTATAGTTTTTTAGAGAAAACGGATGGTGGTGATTACTTGGCTTTTTATAAGAAAAGGACACTTATCATCCGTTTGGCATTTGAGCAGTATTTATTAACAAATCCAAAGGTAAAGGAGGAACTTATCAATGGCAGAAGCAGGAAGAGGGAAGACTAGACGGGATTCCAAACGAAGGGTGCTGCGCCCCGGCGAAAGTATAAGAGCAGATGGAAAGTATCAATATAAGTATCATATCGATGGCAAACCACATTTTGTGTACAGTTGGAAGTTGGAGCCTACGGATAAACTTCCGCCCGGCAAAAAGCCATGCCTTTCCCTTAGGGAATTGGAAAAGCAGGTCAATTCCGATTTGGATAGGTTAATGAATGTTGCCGATGGAACAATGACGGTGTGCGAATTGGTTGACCGATACCTTAAAACCAAAACAGGAGTAAGGCAGAGTACAAGAACTGGTTATGTGACGGTGCAGAGAATTTTGGCAAAGGAGCCTTTCGGACAGAAGAAAATCAGAACTGTGAAAACATCGGATGCAAAGTTGTTTTTAATAAAGTTGCAACAGGAGGATGGCAAGAGTTACAGTTCCATTCATACCATAAGGGGTGTGCTTAGACCAGCCTTTCAGATGGCAGTGGATGATGATATTTTGGTAAAGAATCCATTTGGATTCCAGCTTGCAGGAGTGGTGGTAAATGACAGTGTTACCAGAGAGGCAATCAGCCGGGAACAGATGAGGAAGTTCCTAAAGTTTGTGCATGACGATGTTTGTTACTGTAAGTATTACGAAGTGGTGTACATTCTCTTTCACACGGGAATGCGTATTTCAGAGTTTTGCGGATTGACCTTAAAGGATATTGACCTTGAGAACAGAACAGTAAACATAGACCATCAGTTACAAAGAACTTGCGATATGAGGTACATCATTGAAGAAACAAAGACCGAGGCGGGAAAAAGGAAGATTCCGATAACCGAGGATGTGGCACAGATGTTCCAAGCCATTATTGAGGACAGGGAGCCGCCGAAGATGGAGAAGGTGATTGATGGTTATACAGGATTCCTTTTCTACGATGATGATGGCAATCCACTTGTAGCAATGCACTGGCAACATAGATTCAATCGTATGGTCGGCAGATACAATGATATTTATAGGGTGCAGATGCCAAACATTACTCCTCATGTGTGCCGCCACACTTATTGCTCCAATATGGCAAAATCGGGAATGAATCCGAAAACACTACAATATCTCATGGGACATTCGGACATCAGCGTTACGATGAATGTGTACACACATATCAGTTTTGATGATGCCGAGGAGGAACTGAAACGGATGGAAGAGTTTAGAAAAGCGCAGGCAGAGATTGAAAAGAAAAACGATGCTAAAGCGGTATCGCAGAAAATGTTTAAAGTAGTGTAGCATTGCTATTCGGCAGAGACGCTCCGGGTTTACTGGGGCGTTTTTTTCTATGGAAAAGAAACTGCCTGTTTGGTATAATATATCTTGGGTTATTATGTTAGAAAGAAGGTATGTTATGAATAGAAGGAAATTTGATTCATTACTATGGGAGAATATTCCATTGGATAATTTTATTATCTGCGGGCATAAAGGTATAAAACAAGAAAATCTTGATGAGGTATTTTGGGATGATGTAGATGAATTGTGTGTATCTAGAGATGATAATTATAATATCAAGATTTCATGTGTAAGATATTTAAATAAATATAAAGAAAAAAAACAGCGACCGGTAGTGCCTAAACGAGAATTTGTTCCGGGAGAAGCTATACCGGAAGGAAGACTAGAAATAAAAGTATTTGATGATTATACGGTTACTTTTGCACCTATGTACTGTAATGGATATGAAAGTAAATTGGACAAGACGAATTATTTATTATCCTGTTATCATATTGAGGGAAAAGGCATAAAAAAACCTTCTGTAATAAAAGAATGGATACTAAATGGTAGTAATAGAGGATTATACTTTTGTGTAAATTCAGAATTTGAATATAAAGTTGAAGGCTCTGTTTCTGGGACTTATGGAGAGTTAGAGTTTCCAATAAAAGTGGAACAGGAAGAACAAGAGTATAACGGAAGATTTATACACATTAAGTATAAAGATACAGCGTTTGATGTTCATTTTGTCGGAAAAAACTATGGACCTTCATGGAGTACAAATTTTAGTATTTCCTATTTTGAGGAGTACGGAAGAATTCCAAGCATAGAAGAGAGAAAGCAAATTAGAGAGTACTTGAGCTTCTTTATTGGAAAAAGATTAATGTATGTAGGTGAGGCTTCATTTGATGAAAACGGTAATCAAATTGGATTTATTATGGAATATCCAAGGACATGCGGATTTGATATAAAGAAAGAATGTATGTCTGGGGCAAAAGCACCTATTAGAAATGATGCGTCAGCTCTTAAAAAGTACTTTGATATAGTGCAAAAATATATAGAACCATTTTCGGAAATATATGAGAAATTGGATTTTGATTCACTTTTTTCGGCATATTGGTATGCAAAAGATGTTGTACAACCTATGGATTTGCCTATTTTATCTGCTGCATTAGAGAATTTAAAAAGGAAGTGGTATGAAGAGGTTGAACTAAATCCAGAAACTGTGCTTATGAATAAAAAGGATTTTACAAAAAGAGTAAAAGCAATAAAAGATTTAGTTGAAACGCAGTTTGCTGAAACGGGATATGCTGAAAGAATGAAGAGAACTGTTGAGGGTATGAATCGAATGTCTGTGAGTGAACAATTAACACATTTCTTCGAAGGAATAGATATGGTTATTGGTAAAAAAGAAAAGGATGCATTGAAAGCGCGAAACTTTTCTGCACATGGTTCCTTTGGTGGCGATAATGTTGATTATAATGAACAGTTTATGACGAGTCAGGTTTATGAGTGTATACTTGTTAGAGCGATATTAAAATTACTGAAATATGAGGGCAACTATATTGATTATGGAACTCTAGGATATCCTGAAAAGGATATAAACTGTCCAAGTGGAGATGAGTCTACTGAAAATCCTTAGTAGTAAGACTCCCCATTTTACTACTATTTCTACTACTAACAGGTAGTCACAACTTGCTAAATTATGCTATAATTTGCCTAGCTGACAAGCGAACAACAATTTAACTATAACCCCGGAAATACCCGCAAAATACGGCGTTTCTGGGCAAAAAGGAGCAAACAATTATTATGATAAAAATACTTTTTATCTGCCATGGCAACATCTGCCGCTCTACCATGGCGCACTTCGTCTTTAGTGACCTTGTAAACAAAGCTGGTCTTGAAAAAGACTTCTACATAGATTCCAAAGCCACCAGCACAGAGGCTCTTGGAGAATCTACCCACTACGGTACAGTAAAGAAACTAAGAGAAGTAGGTATCCCGGTACTTCCCCATACTTCCACCCAGATAACGGGAGCAGACTACAATAAATTTGACTACATAATAGCAATGGATACCAACAACATCCGTAATCTTGACCGAATTTTAAAAGGAGATCCAAAGCACAAAATAAGCAAACTGCTTTCCTTTGCAGGAAGCTCTGGAGATATAGCAGACCCATGGTACACAGGAGACTTTGATGCGACATATAAAGATGTACTAGATGGTTGTATGGGTTTACTTAAAGCTATACACCAATGAGCTGCAATAATATTAAGATATCAATAAACTACAACCAGAATATTCAGACTAAAAACTTCGGCGGAGAGCTAATGGTTTCATTACTTTTAGTTGTAATTTATCTTATTTTTATCAGTCTTGGACTGCCTGACTCACTGCTTGGTTCAGGCTGGCCACAGATGCAGGTGGCTTTTTCAGTGCCTTCATCATATGCAGGCTATGTGTCAATGACTATATCATTTATGACAATAATATCTGCATTGTTAAGTCCGAGAATGATAAGAAAATTTCATACAAAATGGATTACTATTGTGTCCATTGGACTTACTATAATAGGTCTTTTGGGATTTTCTTTCTGTGGAGAATACTGGATGCTATTTCTATTTGCAATTCCTTATGGACTTGGAGCAGGAGCTATAGATGCTTCGGTAAATCACTATGTGGCAAATAATTTTTCCGGCTCTGTTATGAATTTTTTACACTGCTTTTATGGAGTAGGAGCAGTTATCAGTCCTTATATAATGGCACTTGCGCTTAAATATGCAAGATGGAATGAAGGCTACAGGTGGACATCTTACATTCAGATATTAATTCTCTTAGTTTGTATAATTTCACTTCTATTGTGGAAGGCAAATGAAAAGGAAGCTGAGGAAGACCATAGTGACAGTGTGGGCATAAGAGAAGCACTTAAAGTACCAGCAGTAATTTTTACACTTGTAGCATTTTATGCATATTGTGCAGGCGAAGCTACCTGTTTCCTTTGGACTCCAAGCTACTTTGCAGACACAAAGGAAGGGTTGTCAGCAGATACAATTGCTTCTTTTGGTTCGCTGATATTTGGAGGACTTATGCTTGGAAGATTTATTTCAGGATTTATATCGAATAAAATCGGTGACAGACCGCTTATACGCATAGGAAATTTTGTGGAATTACTTGGAATTACTATGGTATTTTTACCCATTTCAAATTACTGGATTGCAGCAGCAGGCTTTGTGATAATTGGTACAGGTATGGGACCTGTGTATCCAGCTATTCAGCATATGGCACCAGCTAACTTTGGGAAAAAATGTAGTGCAGCAGTTATTGGACTTCAGATGGCAGCAGCGTATGTGGGAAGTACCTTCATGCCAATGGTGTTTGGAGTATTGCAGCAAAAAGTGGGTATAGGAATAATGCCTGCTTATATACTTATATTTGTTGTGTTAAATTTTTTAATGCTTGAGATAGCCTATCGTTTATTAAAGAAAGAAAAGGTGAGCTGATATGAAGATAGAGCATATGGCGATGTATGTAAATGACATAGAGAGGGCAAGGGAGTTTTTTGTAAAATATCTGGATGGTAAATCAAATGATATGTATCATAATAAGAAAACTAATTTTTATTCCTATTTTATAAGTTTTGAAGATGGTGCAAGGCTTGAGCTTATGACAAGACCTGATATGAAAGATATAGAGAAGGATATAGATAGAACAGGCTATATCCACCTTGCATTTTCAGTCGGAAGTAAGGAAAAAGTGGATGAAATTACAAGAATACTTGAAAAAGATGGCTACAAGGTGTTAAGTGGTCCACGCACCACAGGAGACGGCTACTACGAGAGCTGCATTTTGGGGATTGAAGGCAATCAAATTGAAATTACAGTTTAACTAAATATATAAGGAATATTTTTTGTGTGTCAAAAGATAATAATTTTTTTGCAGGCAAGTCCCAACAGAATTTTTATACTTTTGACACTTGTATAATAA
>JBQMYS010000036.1:0-16518 GCA_052173355.1 Eubacteriales bacterium
CGCCTATGATACTTGGCGGGCAGCCGCTTGGGAAAGCAGGTCATTGCCGGTTTTAGAAGTCGGAGAGTGTAAATCTGCACTCTCCGCAAAATTAAATTTAATATGTGGCTCCATGGTCAAGCGGTCAAGACACCGCCCTTTCA
The DNA here is from genome assembly GCA_052173355.1 of Eubacteriales bacterium. Taxonomy (GTDB): domain Bacteria; phylum Bacillota; class Clostridia; order Peptostreptococcales; family Anaerovoracaceae; genus JABZIP01. The sequence goes on from JBQMYS010000036.1 coordinate 144, forward strand.
CGGCGGTAACCCGAGTTCGATTCTCGGTGGAGTCACCAATATGCGCAATTGGCGGAATTGGCAGACGCACCAGATTTAGGTTCTGGCGGGCGACCGTGGGGGTTCAAGTCCCTCATTGCGCACCAACTAAAAGTTCTTGAAATTTAAATGTTTTCAAGGACTTTTTTTGTTAGTGTTGCAAACTGATTTAGAAAGTATTAAAATTAAACAAATTGGAAATAGCTTATTGGAATAAAAATAACAAAAATCGAAAAAGCAGAGCAATAATAGAAATTAAAGTGGAATGAAAAGGAGTTAGATTAAAGCCGGGAATGTATTTTCAATTTAGGGTTGAAAAAATTAAGATTTTGATATATAATATTACAATATATATGATTTAGAAATTGAAATATCCTTGATTGTGGATTTATTATGAAAAATCTTTTGTTAAGGGTATAGTGAGATTGTACATATTTTTAAGGAGGGGGAAAAGATGACAGACAGTAATAATATGGGTAAAAGTATGAAATTTAGGTTTATAGCGGTAGTGATTGTGTTTTTTGTGAATATGTTTCTTTTGCCTATCCCCGCAGATGCAGCAGTAAATGTGTTATCACCTGTTGCGAGTGGAGCAGTAGTTGACAGCGCCGGTGGAGTGACCTTGGATGCTTCAAATGCTTCACAAGGGTATATTATGATTAAAAGAGACGGTGCAGGTAAAAGGATTAAAGTGCAGATAATAAAAGGCACAACATATACATACGATATAAATTCTACCGGCTCTTACGAGGTATTTCCGCTAACTGAAGGCAATGGAAATTATACGGTAAAGGTATTTGAGAATATAGCGGGAACAAAATACTCACAGCTTTTTACAAAAACTATATCGGTCAATCTTGTGAATCAGACATTGCCGTTCTTATATCCAAATCAGTACGTAAATTTCAATGCGAATACGTCCTCGGTTAAGGCGGCTGAGAATTTGACAAAAAATGAGCCGAATGAAATCAAAAAAGTGGAAATTATATACAACTATACAATATCAGCTATGTCATATGACGTAAATAAAGCAAATTCGGTGCAGGCGGGATATTTACCGAATATAGATGCGGTACTTGCATCAAAGAAAGGTATATGCTTTGATTATGCTGCGGTTATGGCATCAATGCTTAGGAGTCAGGGGATAGCTACAAAGCTTGTAGTTGGGTATACAGGTAAGGTTTATCATGCGTGGATTAGTGTTTATACACCTCAAACAGGTTGGGTAGACGGTATGATTTATTTCGATGGAAAGCAATGGAAACTTATGGATCCTACATTTGCATCTTCCGGAAATAAAAATAAAGAAATATTGAAATACATAGGAAATGCTGCCAATTATCAGGCAAAATATGCATATTAAAGAAAATGGAGTGAGTACATGAAAGGAAAAGAGTTATCCGGATTTTGCATGCAGGTTGCGTTGTTGTTGGATTCGGGAGTGCCACTTGAAAGTGGACTTGCTGTAATGGCGGAAGATGCGGAAAGAGAAAAGGACAAAAAGTTGCTGTTGCAGATGTCGGAAGACATTGAACTTGGTGAAATTTTAGATTCCGTAATGGAAAAGACAGGAGAATTTCCGCCGTATTTGGTAAAGATGGCAGGAATTGGGCACAAGACGGGAAATCTTGAAAAAGTAATGAAGTCGATGTCAAACTATTATGCAAAAGAGTATAGCATATCTAAAAATATCAGAAATGCAGTTTCTTACCCTCTTATGATGGTAGGAATGTTGATGATAGTGCTCTTTGTACTTTTAACCAAGGTAATGCCGATATTTGAACAGGTTTACAATCAGCTGGGAACGGAAACGTCTACATTTACCAAGCAGGTAATACGTGCGGGTACAATATTTAGCGGTGCTACGATAGTATTGCTTGCGTTGATGGCTATTTCTGCGGTTGTTGTAAGTTTGCGCAAAACAAGTTCGGATGATACATCGTGGGCGGATAAATTACTGGAAATTATCAAAGAGAAAAGCAGCCTTTCACGTGCAGTTGTTAAGCGTAGGATTTTGGCAGTAATGGCAATATCTGAAGCTAGCGGCTTAAAACCTGAAGAAGGTATTAAATTCGCTGAACGATTGGTTCCTGAGAAATATGCTAAGCTTTTGGAAGAATGTGCATTTAAACTCGAAACAGGTGAGAATTCTTACGAAGCTTTGAAAGATACCGGTCTTTTTACAGGAATGGATTTGCAGATGATAAAAGTAGGAAATAGAGCCGGAAAAACAGAGATGATATTTTCTGCATTGTCAGACAGATATGAAGAAAATATCGACGAAGCGATTGAGTTGTTTATAGGAAGATTCGAGCCGAGCATTGTAATTGCGCTTGCTCTTATAGTAGGTTTGATTTTGGTGTCTGTGATGCTTCCGCTTATAAGCATAATGACTTCGATAGGAATGTAAGGGGAACCGTATGAAAGGATATATTAGAGCCTTTGCACTGTTTATCACTTTGGTTTTCGTATTTTCATATTTACTTACAGCCATAAATGAAAAAACAGGTACGGAACGGGAAAAAACGTTGAAAGAAGCTGTTAGAAAGGCATCAGTTCAGTGTTATGCCATAGAGGGCAGATACCCGTCATCTGTCGATTATTTGGAAGAAAACTACGGTTTACAAATCGACAAAGAAAATTATGCGGTATTTTACGAAGGGTTTGCATCCAATGTTATGCCAAGTATAACTGTGGTGAAATTGTAGGTGCTATATGTTAAACAATACAAATAAAACTCAAGGTCAGGCAATGCAAATTTTGTTCAGCCTGATACTGCTCTTATCGCTTATGATTAGCGGGCTTTTGACTATAGCATTCGGTGCGGATGTTTACGAAAAAATAAACGAAAGAGCTGTGGAAAATTTCAATAATGCCACTGCACTTGCTTATATATGCGGAAAAGTTAGGCAGGAAGATGTCAGTTCTGCTGTTTCAGTTGAAGAACAGGGCGGTATTTCTGTGCTTAAAATTGCTGAAAAATATGACGAATCCGGATATTATACGAAGATTTATGTTAAGGACGGAAAGTTGAAGGAATTGTTCGCATCCGAGGACAGTTCGGTTGCGCTTGAGGACGGACTTGATGTAATGAATTTAAATGGAATTGAATTTGAAATGGAAAAACCGAATTTGCTCAGGGTTAGCTTGGTTGGCGCGGATGATAAAAAAACTGAAAGGATAGATGAAGTATATCTTCATCTCAGAAGTGAATTGTAATGAGAGGCGCATCTAAATCTAAACTTTTCCTTATGGAATTTATATTTGTAGTATTGATGTTTGCAGTTTGTGCAACTATATGTGTAACGGTGTTTGCTAAATCGGATCAATTTAGCAGACTTGCGAGTGCCACGAATGAGGGGACTTTGATAGCCGCTACAGCCATAGAGCAGGTCAAATCTATAGAATCAAAAGATGAGAACCGAATAAAAACAGAAGTAGAAAAAATTGAAAAAGAAATAAATGAAAAATATGTAAATAAATACAATATAAAAATCGAGTATAAAATTTCTGACGGAATTTTGATTGGAAGCTGTAAAGTCAAAAATTCAGTGCTTGGCGATGTGTGTGAATTGCCACTTGCAAAATACGCAGGGAAGGTGTAAAATGCAGGAACTAAAAGAAAAAAAAGAATCAAATATGACAGGTATACAAATAGGTATAAGTTCACTTTTGCTGATTTTTACAGTGGTCTGCATAGTGATATTTTGCGTTTTATCGTTTAGTAGTGCTAGGGCTGACTACGCGCTTGCGATGAAATCGTACAAAGCAACAAAAGCCTATTATGATGCGGATGTTCAAGGTGAAAAATTAAAAAAACAGTTGAACGAAAAGCTTATTGAGATGGCACCTAAAGGTGATAGCGCGCTTTGGAATGAACTTGAAAACACATTTCCGGGCTCTTGCGATAGGCAAGGCAGGAGTGTTACATTTAAAGTAGATACTGCCTATGAGCAGATGCTTCAAATGAGATTTGAAATTTTAGATGTGGCGCAAATTTCCGCGGACAAACAAAATTTCAGTGTAAAGGAATGGCAAATTTTAAATAAGGAGGAATACGAAATATCTACGGATATGCCGGTTTGGACGGGAGAGTGATATGCAAGAAAATAAAAGCAGGTTGATTGATATATTAGGCAGGGCGGTTAATGCGGAGGCTTCTGATATATTCATGATACCGGGAGTTGGTTGCTCCATGAAGATAAAAGGTAGAATTTCTGCCAGTGAAGAAGATAAGGGAATCAGCGTAGCGGAAATGCGAGATATGATTACGGAAATCTATAGTATGGCAGGCGGCAGAAGTATGGAACGTGTCGACAAAACGGGCGATGATGATTTTTCATTTGCTGTTGCGGATTTGTCGCGTTTTCGTGTAAGCGTTTTTAAACAGAGAGGATCTCTTGCGTGTGTTATACGTATTGTAAGTTTCAATTTACCTGATTATACTAAACTTAATATTCCTGCTGAAGTTATGAACGTGTCTAAGCTAAAAAAGGGATTGGTTTTGGTGACAGGTGCTGCCGGTAGCGGTAAGAGCACTACGCTTGCCTGTGTAATTGATCAAATCAATCAAACAAGGAATGCGCATATCATTACACTGGAAGATCCTATTGAATTTTTGCACAGACATAACAAAAGTATAGTTACGCAAAGAGAAATCGTTACAGATACGGAGGATTACGTTTCAGCGCTCAGAGCGGCGCTTAGACAGGCTCCTGATGTAATATTGCTTGGAGAACTTCGAGATTTTGAAACTATCAGAACTGCGATGACAGCAGCGGAAACGGGACATTTAGTAATATCAACTTTGCATACCATAGGCGCTGCAAATACCATAGACAGAGTGGTTGACGCTTTTCCTGAAAATCAGCAAAATCAAATCAGGGTTCAGCTTTCAATGGTTCTTAGGGCTGTAATATCACAACAACTTATGCCTTGTAACGACGGAAACACGAGGCCGGCTTTTGAAATAATGTATTTAAACAGTGCAATACAAAATATGATAAGAGAAAATAAAATTCATCAGATAGACAGTGTTATAGCTTCCGGAAAAGATGAAGGCATGGTAATGATGGATAATAGTATAGTCGAAATGGTTAAATCCGGAGAAATTTCGCGTGAAACAGCAATTTTGCACGCGTCGAACAAAGAATTGATGCAAAAGAGGCTGGAAAAAATTTAATTCTTGGAGGAAAAATTGGCAAAATATTTTATTCAGCAAAGTAAACCTCTTGACGGAGAGGTCACGGTTAGCGGTGCAAAGAATGCGGTATTGCCGATAATGGCCGCCACGATACTTACAGGAGAGATTTGCGAGCTTTCCGAAGTGCCGGATCTCCGAGATGTTGGGGTTATGAAGGATTTACTTTGCGAACTTGGTGCTACGCTGCGTCATGATTGTGACAAAAGTGAGTTGCAATCGCAGATGGCTGAATTAAAATCTTGTGAAGCGCCATATCTTCTTTCAAAAAAGATGAGAGCGTCAATACTTGCAATGGGACCGGTGCTTGCCAGACTCGGAAAAGCGAGACTGGCGCTTCCGGGCGGATGTGCTATAGGGGCAAGACCTATAGATTTACATCTGAAAGGCTTTCAAGCATTGGGCGCAAAGGTAACGGAAAAGGATGGATTTGTTGAAGCTGCTAGTGATGGGCTGGTAGGAGCGAATATATACTTGGATTTTCCCAGTGTAGGAGCAACCGAAAATATTATGATGGCGGCAACTTTGGCAAAGGGTGTGACTATAATTGAAAATGTAGCGGAAGAACCTGAAATTGTAGACCTTGCCAATTTTTTAAATAAGATGGGTGCCAAAATTAAGGGTGCAGGAACAGATACAATCAAGATAGAAGGCGTTGAAAGTTTACATGGTGCAAAGCATACTGTTATACCGGATAGGATAGAGGCTGTTACGTTTATGATTGCGGCGGCTATTACGCGGGGTAGAATTCATCTAAAAAATATTTTACCGGATCATGTAAAACCGATAATTGCCAAACTTCGTGAATGCGGTGTCGAAGTTTCTTATACGGATGATGAGATGGTGGTGGATGCTACAAATAAAAATTTGGTAGCAACAGATATAAAAACATTGCCGTATCCGGGATTTCCTACAGATGCGCAACCACAGTTTATGGCGCTTTTGGCGACTGTAAAAGGTAGCAGCATAGTGAATGAAACCGTATTTGAAAACAGATATATGCACGTCGGTGAATTAAACAGAATGGGCGCTAATATAAAAATTGAGAATGGAACGGCGCATATCGGCGGGAACAAAATATTGCAAGGAGCTCAGGTAATAGCAACAGATCTTCGAGCAGGTGCGGGGTTAGTTTTGGCAGCTCTTACAGCAGAAGGAACAACGGAAATTTCTGAAATATATCATATAGAACGCGGGTACGAGAAATTCGTTGATAAATTTAGAAATTTAGGTGTTTTTATAATGCGTGCGGAAGAATAAGTCTTTACAAAAATAATGAAAAATGGTAATATAAAAATTGTTAGCGAAAGCTAACTTTTTTAATTATAGGGCAAATTGTAAGAAATGTAAATTTATAGAAAATATATTAAATAGTAACATTATATAAAAAATTATGTTGACATAGATTTACGGAAAAAAGATGGAGCAATTAAAAAATGAAAGGAAGATTGTTATGAGTAAAAATTTAAACGGGTATTTCAAAAGAGGTTTGGCGCTGATTATGGTGCTTGCGGTTGTTATTTTCATGTTGACAGCGTGCGGTGAAACACCGAAAGATAATGGGAAGTTCAAAATTGTTTGCACAACATTTCCAAGTTATGATTGGATTTCGCAGTTGACAAAAGACATAGACGGTATTGAGCTTAGCTTATTGCAAGATGATGGTGTTGATTTGCATAGCTATCAGCCAACGGCAGATGATATGATAAGAATTAAGGAAAGTAATTTATTTGTTTATGTAGGCGGAGAATCAGATGATTGGGTTGAAGATGCAATAGATGATATTGATAGAAACGATTTTAAATCTGTTAATTTGATGCAAATTTTAGGTGATAATGTAAAAATGGAAGAAGTCAAAGAAGGTATGGAATTGCACCACCATCATGACCACGATGCGGATGAGCACGACGAGCACCATGATGCAGATGAGCATGATGAACACCACGATGCGGACGAACACGATGAACATCACGATGCAGATGAGCATGATGAACACCACGATGCAGATGAACACGACGAACATGAACATTGCGAAAAGGTTGAAAATGACGAGCATATTTGGCTATCGTTGAAAAATGCACAACTTATTTGCAGTGCACTTGCAGATAAACTTGCCGAATCGAATCCCGAAAATGCAAGCAAAATTAAAGAAAATGAAGAAAAATATCTTGAAAAATTGGCAAAACTTGATCAAGAGTACGAAGAAGTTGTTGCATCTGCGCAAAAGAAAACTTTATTATTTGGTGACAGGTTCCCATTCAGATATTTAGTTGATGATTATGGATTGGACTATTTTGCAGCATTTGTAGGTTGTTCTGCGGAAACGGAGGCAAGTTTCGAAACTGTTGCATTTCTTGCAAACAAATTGGATGATCTGAAGCTTGATGCGGTAATGACAATAGATAAATCCGATAAAAAAATTGCACAGACGATAGTTGAAAGCAGCAAAGGAAAATCTGCTAAAATTTTAACAATGAATTCTATGCAAACTGTTGATAGCAAGCAGATAAAAGATGGTGCTACATATTTAAAAATAATGAAAGACAATTTGAATGTCTTGAAGGAAGCTTTGAATTAGAAGGAAATCAATGACTATGCTTGAAAATTTTTTACAGCAGTTACAATTTTATTTAGGTTATGATTTTGTGCGCAATGCATTGGTAGTTGGAATTCTTATTTCACTTTGTTCGTCGTTGCTTGGTGTAACTTTGGTTTTAAAGCGCTTTTCTTTAATCAGCGACGGACTTTCGCATGTTGCATTTGGGGTAATGTCATTTGCAGTTGTTATAAATTTAACAAATGATATATTGGTTGTAATGCCTGCAACCATAGCTTGTGCCGCGTTTTTGTTAAATGCGGGGGAAAATGCAGGATTAAAGGGCGATGCCGCCATAGCTATGATGTCGGTTTCGGCTCTTGCCATAGGGTACTTAATTGTAAATATATTCAGTGCGTCTGCAAATGTCAGTGGGGATGTATGCAGCACGCTTTTCGGTTCAACATCTATTTTGACTTTAACAAAATTTGAAGTGATTATATGTATAGCTATGTCTATAGTGGTGGTACTGGTATTTATAATTTTTTACAATAAAATATTTGCGGTTACATTCGACGAAACATTTGCAAGCGCTACAGGACTGAAAGTTAAGCGATACAATTTTATGATTGCAATTATTACAGCGGTAATAATCGTTCTTGCTATGAACTTGGTAGGTTCTCTTTTGGTATCGGCGTTGATAGTATTTCCGGCACTATCAGCAATGCGTATTTTTAAGAGTTTTAAGTGTGTAGTAATTTGTTCTTCAATTTTATCGGTATTATGTTCTATTTTCGGTATGCTCTTGTCGATAATGAAAGGAACTCCGGTAGGCGCGAGTATAGTTGTAATAGATATGATTGTATTTTTGGGATTTTGTGTTGTTTCAAAGATACTTAAAGGTAGGGCAATATCATGAAAAAACTAATTTTTGCGGTTGTTATTTTGATACTTATGATTTCATCACAAGGCTGCGATAAAGCGACGAACTCAGTAGAAAAGTCCGTAGCTGAAACTGCAAATTTGAGTAATGAGCATCCGGATTTTCAAAAAATTCAAAAAGATTCACAAAATAAAGATGAAAATATAATTGATCTGAGGGATTTGAACGGAAATATAATTTATGCGCAGGTATTCAGTTTGTTAGCTGAACCTGAAAAATACGAAGGAAAAACGATAAGGGTTAGGGGACAATATTACGGAGAACCCGATCCTGACGGAAAGGCTTATTATCATTTTGTATTTATTTCGGATGCGGCCGCGTGTTGTCAGCAAGGATTGGAATTTGTCAGAGATGGAGATTACAAGGTTCCACAAGATTATCCTTCACTGGAACAAAATATTGAGGTTTCCGGAATTTGGGGTAAATATCAAGATGGGGAGAATACATTTTGGCGTTTAAATTCGGCAAAGATGGAAATCTTAAAATAAATACTTAGCAGCAAAGGAAGCATATGGAAAATTTTGAAATAAATAAAAAATTGAGAATGCAGGGAACTGTTTTAGTATTGATTTCTGCGATTTTTTTTAGTCTTGGCGGGATACTTATAAAAAAGATACCATGGTCACCTGAGGCAATCAATGCTATAAGAAGCATACCGGCATTTATTGTAATATACCTATATATGAAATGGCTGGGTCATAAAGTTAAGTTTAACAGGACTGTTTTGTTAGGCGCTGTTTGTAATTTTTTGATGAGTCTTACATTTGTAATGGCTACAAAGTATACAACGGCTGGAAATGCCATAGCGCTTCAATTTACTGAACCTATGTTTTTGATACTTATACTTTGGTTGGTATTCAAGAAAAAACCGAACAAGTTGGCGGTATTCACCTGTTTTGCGGCTATAGTAGGGATAGCGTGTTTTTTTATGGATGAGCTTTCGGCAAAATCGCTACCCGGAAATTTCCTCGCAATATTATCCGGACTTACATATGCGGTTGTATTTATGCTAAAGACATTAAAAAATAGCGACTTTGAATCGTCGCTACTAATATCGTTCGTATTTGCAACCATTGTAGGATTTCCTGCATATATGGGAGAAACAGAGCATAGTCTTAATATATACTTACTGGTTCTGGCATTGGGTGTTTTACAATTTGCGGTTGCTTTTATATTCTTGTCGAAAGGGCTTGATTATGTTTCACCTGTAACTGCATCTCTAACTTCTACAATAGAGCCCATATTGAATCCGATTCTCGTGGCAATATTTTATGGAGAAATGCTCGGCAAGTTTTCCATACTTGGAGCTGCAATAGTAATAGGAGCTGCGCTCAATTATAACCTTAGAGAAATGAAACAATAAGCTATTGGCTTGAAAGATGTGTCAAGTCGTATGGCGTTTCCTGGTAAACGTAATAGTTCAGCCAGTTTGAGAATAGCAAGCTGGCATGTGAACGCCATCTGAACAGTATATCGTTTTTCGGATTGTTATCTTTAAAGTAATTGCAAGGGACTTCAATTTCAAGTCCCTTTTTTACATCTCTGAAATATTCGCTTGCGAGCGTATCTTTATCGTATTCTTGGTGCCCAAGTACAAAAATCTGCTTCCCGTTTTCAGTTGAAATTATGTGAGGACCTGCTAAGTCCGATTTTGCCAGAATTTTAAGTGCGGAATGTTTTAAAATATCTTCTTCGCGAACCTCGGTGTGCCTGGAATGGGGAGCATAAAAAACTTCGTCAAAACCTCTCATCAGCGGAGTGAAAGGACTTGTAACAGAGTGTTCAAATACTCCGAATACCTTTTTTTTAAGAAGTCTTTTGTTGATATTGTAATGATAGTAAAGCCCTGCTTGTGCACCCCAGCAAATATGCATACTGCTATAAACATTTGTTTTTGAAAATTCAAAGAGCTCACACAATTCATCCCAGTAGTCCACGTCTTCAAATGCTAAAGTTTCAACAGGAGCGCCGGTTATAATCATTCCGTCAAAAAAATTACCTTTGATTTCAGAAAGAGTTTTATAAAACGAGGTCATATGCTCCTGGGAAGTATTCTTTGAATTGTGACTATCCATTGCGACCAAAGTAAGTTCAACTTGTAAAGGTGTGTTTGCCAGAACTCTTGCAAGTTGTGTTTCAGTCGCAATTTTGGTAGGCATCAGATTAACAATGAGTATTTTAAGCGGTCTTATGTCTTGTGCATCCGCTCGGATATTATCCATTGCGAATATATTTTCTCTATTTAAGGTTTCACGCGCAGGTAAGCCGGTTGGAATTATTATTGGCATAAAATCCTCCTATTTTCTTTATTTTAGCATTGCTCAAGAGCTGTATTGAAATCTTGTATTATATCATCAATGGATTCAAGCCCAACCGTTACACGAATAAGCCCTGTATCAATGCCGGCGCTTAGTTGCTGTTGTTCTGAAAGCTGTCTATGGGTAGTGCTTGACGGATGCAATACGGCGGTTCTTATATCGCCTACGTGAACTTCCAAACTCGTCAGATTTAAAGATTCAATAAACTTTTCACCGGCGGATTTTCCACCTTTTACAGAGAATGTAAGAACACCGCTTGAACCTTCCGGCATATACTTTTGTGCCAAAGCGTGATAAGCATCATTTATCAATCCGGGATATTTTACCCATGCTACTTTTTCATGTTTTTCAAGCATATTAGCAAGAGCAAGTGCGTTTTCGCTATGTCTTTGCATACGGATGTGCAGAGTTTGCAATCCTTGTAATGTCAAAAAAGCGTTCATAGGTGACATGGTTGTACCGAAATCTCTCAGCATTACAGCGCGAAGCCTAACTACAAATGCTACATTACCGAAAGCTTCGGCAAAGCAAAGACCATGATAACTTTCATCGGGTTTTGAAAGCATAGGGAACTTATCCGATGCGCGCCAGTCAAATTTACCTGATTCTACGATTACACCCCCAACGGAAGTTGCGTGTCCGTCGGCATATTTAGTAGTTGCGTGTATTACTATATCCGCACCATGTTCTATAGGTCTGCAAAGAGCAGGGGTAGCAAGAGTATTATCAACTATAAGCGGAACACCGAGTTTTTTGGATATTTTTGAAAATTTTTCGAAATCCAAAATGCTTAGAGCCGGGTTTCCTAAAGTTTCAGCAAATATTGCTTTGGTATTTTCGTCTGCAAGTTTTAAAATTTCTTCCTCACTTGCATTCTGATCGACAAAATTTACCGTTATTCCGAATCTCTTGAAAGAAACGGCGAATAGGTTGTAAGTGCCACCGTAAATATTGCTTGCGGATATGATATTATCACCTGCCTGACAAAGATTCGCTACGGTAATGAAAGTAGCAGCCATGCCGGCAGATGTCGCTATTCCAGCACTTCCGCCTTCAAGTAATGCCATTTTGTCACCAAGCGCATCTACCGTAGGGCTTCCTATCCTTGTATAAAAGGGTGTAGCACTTTGAAGGTCAAAAAGTTCGGCTAATTCTTGTGATGTATCATATCTGAATGTTGTACTTTGCACCAGGGGCAAAACTTGGGGTTCGCCGGATTTAGCTTTGTAAGTGCCATGCACACATTGCGTACCAAACCCCATTTGTTTGATGTCTTTCATATAAAAATCTCCTTGATGTCTTTATTTTTTGGAACTATATACAAATATAATTATTTATGAACAAATTATACCACATATATTGGCAGTATAGCACAAACAAAAATCAATATCAAGGCAAAACTTGTAGTGTATTGGAAAAAACCGAACCAAAATTAAGATGGATATATAGGGGATTCTCATTTGCCTAAAATGTATTTTTGTGTTCATTGTATAGCAACAAAACGTTACAATATGCACAAGTCAAATTTATTAAAATGTATTTTGTATTTTTGCGCATACATATTGACAATGAAGAACATATGGTGTAGTATTATTTTTATACTGAAGAAATTTCTTATATATATTATATATAGTATTTAGGAATGAGGAAACGAAATATCGAAACAGGAGGAGATATGTCGAATATCGAAGAAAAAAAGAAGGTAATGCAAACGATGGACGGGAATACTGCAGCGGCTCATGTTGCGTATGCATTTACCGATGTTGCCGCCATTTATCCGATTACTCCGTCATCAAATATGGCGGAAACCGTAGATGAATGGGCTGCGCATGGTAAGAAAAATATATTCGGGCAAACCGTTAGAATTGCAGAAATGCAATCCGAGGGCGGTGCTGCGGGGACAGTTCACGGTTCACTTGCGGCAGGAGCATTGACTACAACTTTTACAGCATCACAAGGTCTGCTTTTGATGATACCGAATATGTATAAGATGGCAGGAGAACTTTTACCGGGAGTTTTTCACGTAGCGGCAAGGACACTTGCCACTCATGCACTTTGTATATTTGGAGATCATTCAGATGTAATGGCTACGAGGCAGACAGGTTTTGCTATGCTTGCATCCGCATCTGTTCAGGAAGTAATGGACTTAGGCGGAATAGCGCATTTGGCTTCGATAAAATCCAGAATACCGTTCCTGCATTTTTTTGACGGATTTAGGACATCTCATGAAATACAAAAAATAGAAGTTATAGATTATGCCGATTTTGAAAAGCTTTTGGATAAAGAAGCTCTTATGGAATTTAGAAATAGAGCATTAAATCCGGAACATCCCGTAATCAGAGGATCCGCACAAAATCCTGACATTTTCTTTCAAGCAAGAGAGGCTGCAAATAAATACTATGATGCACTTCCGGGAATTGTTTTGGATTATATGAACAAGATTAGTGAACTTACAGGAAGAACGTACAAACCTTTTGACTATGTAGGAGCACCGGATGCGGAAAATATAATAGTTGCTATGGGTTCAGTTTGTGAAACTATAGAAGAAACTGTAAATTATATGGTAGGTTGCGGAGAAAAAGTAGGACTCATAAAGGTAAGGCTTTATAGACCTTTTGTCAAGGAATTTTTCCTTGATGCTCTGCCGAAAACTGTAAAGAAAATAGCGGTTTTGGATAGAACTAAAGAGCCGGGCGCGCTTGGAGAACCGTTATATCAAGATGTTAGGACATTATTATTTGAACAAAAAAACCCTCCGCAGATATTTGGAGGCAGATATGGACTGGGTTCAAAGGATACTACTCCGGGAATGATTCATTCGATTTATGAAAACCTTGCAAGCGATGATACTAAAAATGATTTTACTGTCGGCATTTACGATGACGTTACGGAAAAATCGTTACCGTTTAAAATAGGTGTAGCGCATGAAGCACAAGGTACGATAAAGTGTAAATTCTGGGGGCTCGGATCGGACGGAACGGTAGGAGCAAACAAGGAAGCTATTAAAATTATAGGAAACAAGACCGATTTAAATGCCCAAGGATATTTTGCATATGATTCCAAAAAATCGGGCGGAGTTACTATTTCGCATTTGAGATTCGGAAAACACAAAATAAAGTCGACTTACTTAATAAACAGTGCGGATTTTATTGCCTGTCATAATCCCGCGTATATCAATCAGTACGACTTGATACACGATTTGCGTGACGGCGGTACATTTTTGCTTAACTGTACGTGGGATAATGTAGAGGATTTGACTAATAATTTGCCTGCATTGCTAAAAAGACAGCTTGCAGAGAAAAAAGCTGAATTCTATGTAATAGATGCTATTAAATATGCAGATGAAATAGGGCTGGGAACAAGGATAAACATGATAATGCAAGCCGGATTTTTCAAGCTTGCGAAAGTAATCCCGATAGATGATGCGGTAAAGTATTTAAAAGAAAGCATAGTTAAAACCTACGGTAAAAAAGGTCAAAATGTCGTTGACATGAACCATAAAGCCGTTGATATAGGCGTTGACAATCTGGTAAAAATTGAGGTTCCTGAAGATTGGGCAAATGCAAAAGACGAGAGCGTTAAAAAAGAGATTGTTCCCGAATTTATTGAGCAAGTTTTAATCCCTATGAACAGACAAGAAGGCGAAAAGCTTGAGGTCAGCAAATTTATGGGTAGAGAAGACGGAACATTCCCGTCGGGAACGTCAGCTTATGAAAAGAGAGCCATAGCTGTCAATGTGCCTAAGTGGCATCATGAAAATTGTATACAATGTAATCAATGTTCATTTGTCTGTCCGCATGCGGCAATCAGACCGATATTGCTTGATGAAAAAGAAGCATCCTCTGCACCTTTAGATTTTGATATGCTTGATGCGGTAGGAAAAGATTTACAAGGGCTTAAGTATAGAATTCAAGTGTCTGCTCATGATTGCACAGGCTGCGGTAATTGTGCGGATATTTGTCCGTCAAAGAACAAAGCACTTGAAATGAAACCGCTTTCAGAAATGGAAAAGGAAGCCGACAACTGGAAATTTGCAATGACTGTAAAATCAAAACAGGACTTAGTTGCAAGAGAAAATGTTAAGGGAAGTCAGTTCGTGAAGCCTTATTTGGAATTTTCGGGCGCTTGTGCAGGTTGCGGTGAAACACCTTATATAAAGTTGATAACGCAGCTTTTCGGCGACAGAATGTTAATTGCCAACGCTACAGGTTGTTCGTCCATCTGGGGAGCTTCAGCGCCTGCCATGCCTTATTGTAAGGATGAAAACGGCAAAGGACCGGCTTGGGCAAATTCTCTATTTGAGGATAATGCCGAATACGGATACGGTATGATGCTTGCTGTTAAGCATATTCGTGAAAAACTCGAAATGAATATGAAACTGGCACTTGAATCCGGATGCGAACAAGATGCAAATTTAAAAGAGGCATTTGAAAACTGGATAGAGAAAAAAGAAAACAGCAAGGAAACTCGTGTATGTAGTGATGCTGTAATAGCAGCAATTTCAAATCATATATCTAAAGATACCGAATTTGAAAAGATTTTAAAAGAAATCAAAGACCATCAAGACTATTTGGTTAAAAAGTCTGTATGGGCACTTGGTGGCGACGGTTGGGCATATGATATAGGGTACGGAGGTCTTGATCATGTACTTGCCAGCGGTGAAAATATCAACATTTTGGTGTTTGATACGGAAGTGTATTCAAACACAGGAGGACAAGCATCAAAAGCGACACCTACTGCGGCAATAGCTAAGTTTGCAGCGTCAGGTAAGCGCATAAAGAAAAAAGATTTAGGACTGATGGCTATGTCATATGGCTATGTATATGTAGCGCAGGTAGGAATGGGAGCAGATAAGAATCAGTTGATGAAAGCCATTCTTGAAGCAGAAGCTTATGACGGACCATCCTTGATAATTGCATATTCACCTTGTATAAATCATGGAATCAAAAAAGGCATGAACAAGGCTCAGGAAAACATAAAAGAAGCGGTGGAAGTAGGATACTGGAACTTGTATAGATACAATCCGCAGCTGAAAAATGAAGGAAAAAATCCGTTCAGTTTGGATTCGAAAGCGCCAAGCGGCAATTTTAGAGATTTTATAACAGGACAGGTAAGATATTCTTCTTTAGAAAGAGAATTTCCGGAAATTGCAAACAAATTGTTTGAAATGACACAGGAGCATGCAAATCAGCGATATGAAACATACAAAAGACTGGCGGATTATGGGGCACTTTAAAAAATATTGCAGGATAGTTAAAAAATGATTTTCAAAAAATCCTCGAAGGAATTACCTTCGGGGATTTTTGATGGAAAAAGTTTGAAAGAAAAATCTCCTAAAAAACAAAGAAATCTGAAATTTT
>JBQMYS010000037.1:0-15221 GCA_052173355.1 Eubacteriales bacterium
GTTACATTTTTCTCTCTAAATGCAAGTCTTTTTACCGCTTCCTTATAATTTTGATAGCCGTTTGCATCATCATAACTTGCATATACCGCCGAACTTAAAAGGGTAATACCGAGTGCCATACAAAGCCCTGTAACGGCATGCTTGCCCCTCTTTAATTCATGTAATTTTTCAAATCTCATTTCAATTCCTCTCTTTCATAATTCGATATAAAATTCCCTTGATACATATATCTTAACCTAAATTATTTAAATATCTATATACGAATTATTAAACATCTATTAACTATTAAAATATTAACTGTTAACATTTTTTCGCCATCAAAAACGATTGTGTGTCTTGAAGAATGGTCCCCGTTTTTTTCATATTCATCATATGCGTTGCATTCAAAACCGCATTGTCTATATCGTGTGAAATCATCACAATAGTCATACCTTCTTTATTCAAATTGCCTAAAATTTTATAAAGTTCGTCCTGCGTTTCCGTATCAAGTCCTGCAACAGGTTCATCCAAAAACAAAATCTTCGTTGCCGAGCAAAGCGCTCTTGCTATGAGCGTTCTCTGCCTTTGTCCGCCCGAAAGCTCACGAAAAGAAGAATTTTTCAAATTCGAAATTCCAAGTTTTTCCATATTTTTTTCGGCTATATTTTTTGCCTCTTTGTTATAAAAAAATTCACATCCCGGCATGCTCAAAAGCCCTGAACACACTATTTCAAGAACCGTTGCGGGGAAATCGCCTTTTACGAACATATCCTGCGGTATATAGCCGACATCCTTTTGAATTAGTCCGTTTTCAAAACGAATTTCTCCCGCTATCGGTTTTAAAAGTCCAAGCAGTGTTTTTACAAATGTAGATTTGCCTGTTCCGTTTTCTCCTACAATACAAATATACTGCCCTTCTTGTATTGTCACATTTATATCCTCGGCAATTTTTTTGTTACCGTACCCTATAGCCAAGTTATTTGCCTCAATCAATTTCATAATTTAAGCCCGACCTTTCAAATTCATATGTTTAATTCTACCAAAAAACCCCTGTTAATACAAGGGTTTACATAACATAACATAACATAACATATTCTTAATTACATTTCATAATTTAATACGTTGCAGTGTTCACAATCTCCGTTACAATGCATCGCAAGCGCTTTTTTCAATGCGCATGAACTGCTGCTGTGACATCTGAGTATCGCCGCATTGCAACGCTCACCTTCCTGAACTGCGCTATGCACCAATTTGTGTGAAACCGTATTGGTAAAAAGTATTATCAAATCCGGATTCCCTATTTTTTTCTTAAAATCCGTAGTCATTTTTGCGAAAACTTTAGCTTTATATCCGTAATCCTTACAAATATCTTTATACTGCGTTACCATCCTTTCGTTTCCGCCCACTATTACAACGCTCATAATTTATTACTCCTATAATATTATCCTATATTTCAATCATACATAATAGTGCCAGCATACCCGCTACACTCTTTTATCACTTATGTTAGCTTCAGCTAACTTGTTAATATTGTAACACACACTTTTTTCCATGTCAACCGGGATTTTTTAAAAGGTCTTGCATTTTTTTTTCTTGCACAATATAATAAATCCAACAAGTCATGATAACTTTGATTTTGAAAGAATTTGGAAAATATTTATACACATATTACTGAAAGGAATATCTAATTGACTAATCAATCCCCAAAATATATCAAATACATAGTATTATTTTTAATATTCTTAACATTCTACATTGCAGTAGACCGCGATTACGCGCTGTACGAAAAACCTATCGCGCAGATTACCGCTGTAAATGATTCCGAAGCTTTTACAAAGAAAACACCTCAAGGAAAAACCGAAAGCTACTACAATCAAAAGATAAGAGCAAAGATTTTATCCGGAATTGAAAAAGACAAAACGATTACCCTTTATAACACCTATGCCGAATCTCTGGTCTATGACGAAAAATATAAAAAAGGAATGAAAATATTTATTTCCGCACAAACGCATGACGCTGGCGAAAAATACAAAATTAGGGGAATAAAACGCGACACTCAAATCGCAAGCGGTTTTTTGATTCTGTTTTTAGCCCTCATAATTGTCGGAAAAGGTCAAGGACTTGCAAGTTGTATCTGTCTTGTTTCAAATATTTCAATTTTAACAGTATTATTGCTTTTAAACAAACAGGGCTTACCTCTATTTCCGCTTGCTATAATTGCCTCCATACTGTTTTCGTGCATCATAATATTTTTGATAAACTCAATAAACATAAATTCATTTTTAGTTCTAATCATTACACTTACCGCAATAGCCCTGCTAACAGGTATTTCCGCAATAGCACTGTATTTCTCTCCCCCGCTCGAATTCGAATTTCTTGAATACCTTTCGCACCCTTATGAACACTCGGATGCAAATCTGATTTTTTTAACCGAGCTTTTAATGGGAAGTACAGGTGTAATAATAGACATCGCTATGACTATAGTCAGTTTCGCAACACAAATGCTTGAAAAACGACCTGATATACAAGCAAAAACTCTTATTAAATCCTGTGCGCTCGTAAGCGAACACATTACCGGGACTATGATAAATGTGGTATTTTTCACAAACCTTGCAGGCTCAATTCCGTTGTTTTTAATATCTTTAAAAAATGAAATCGGCATTTTTACAATTTTCAGATACAACATATATTTTGAAGCTGTCAGATTTTTCGTGGGCGGTATATCTATACTGCTAACCATCCCGCTTTCTGCAATTATTTCGGCAATTTACGGAAAAAGGAGGCAAAAATCATGCTTACCGTTTTAGCGGCAATCTTTGTAATACTTTGCCTTACCATAGGGGGACAGCGAACTGCAAAATCACTCATAAGCATATTTTTAAATGCTCTTACCGTCCTTGCATTGATAGGCGCTATATTTCTCGGAATTCATCCGTTGCTTTCATGCTTTATCTTTTGTGCTTTCGTATGCCTTATTACCTTATTTTATCAAAACGGCTACAATCCCAAAACTGTTTGCGCATTCATTTCCATTGTTATAATCTCAATATTTATGGCAAGCTTAGTATCTGTTTTTGTAAATATCAGTGCTATACAGGGATTCCCGCTTGCTCAATTTGAAATTCAGGAAACAAACGGCTATATGAAAAATGTATCTTTATATATGCCCGCCGTTCAAAGCGTTGTAATACTTACGGTAGTTTTGGGTTCTGTCATAGATACCTCGATTTGCATATCTTCATCACTATATGAAATTCGAATGCGTAACAAAGATTTTTCAACATCCGAGCTGTTTTGGTCAGGAATGAACATAGGCAAAAATATATTAAGTTCAACTGTCAACACGCTTTTTTTCATTTACATAGCCGAATATCTCACTTTATTTTTACAATTCGCAAACGATTACAGCTTCCCGGATATGATAAATTCGAAAGAATTTTCTCAAGAAACTTCCTCGGTACTTTTTGCCGCTATAGCATCTGTCGCTGTAATCCCTGTCACCTCAGCCATTTGCGCATACGATTGTTCAAAAAGATGCTAGTTACTTTTGTTTAATTTAGGTGTATAAATTATGTGTTATACTTTATTTCAAGGGGGTTATTATGCATTGTGTTAAAAAAATAACAAATGACCTTTATTGGGTCGGTGCTAACGATAGAAGACTTGCGATGTTTGAAGGAGTATACTCCGTACCTAAAGGAGTATCTTACAACTCGTATCTGCTGCTTGACGATGATGTTACCGTTCTTTTTGATACGGTAGATAAAGCGGTTTTTGAAGTTTTCTTTGAAAATATTGAACATCTTTTAAAAGGAAGGCACCTTGATTACTTGGTAATTCATCACATGGAGCCCGACCATTCGGCTACTCTTGCAGAACTTCTGCTCAGATACCCTGAAGTTCAAATCATATGTTCTGCACGAGCAGAAGCTATGATAAAGCAGTTCTGTTGTAGAAATTACGATGTAAGCATTCGCGTAGTAGGTGAAAACGATACTTTCAAAACAGCTAATCACGAATATACCTTTATGATGGCTCCAATGGTACACTGGCCTGAAGTAATGATGAGTTACGACAGCACAGACAAACTTGTTTTCTCCGCAGACGCATTCGGTGCTTTCGGTGCTTTAAACGGAGCGATATTTGCAGACGAAGTCGACTTTAACCACGATTTTATGGATGAAGCTCGCAGGTACTACTGCAATATCGTTGGTAAATACGGCACCCAAGTTCAAAATGTACTTCGAAAAATGGAAGCCCTTGATGTCAAACTGATATGCCCTCTACATGGATTCGTTTGGCGAAATAAGCTTTCCGATTTCATAGATAAATATAAAAAATGGAGTTCTTACGAACCTGAAGAAACAGGTGTAATGATAGCATACGCTTCAGTTTACGGACACACTGAAAATACGGCTGAAATAGTATCTTCCAAATTACGTGAAAACGGCATCAAAACAGTAATGTTCGACGTTTCGGTAACTCCTACATCTGAAATAGTTGCAGCCGCATTCAGATGGAGTCACCTGCTTTTCGCATCTACTACTTACAATGCAGGCATATTTATATCAATGGAAGAACTTTTAAATGATATAGTTTCCCACAACTTGCAAAACAGAACGGTTGCATTCATCGAAAACGGTTCCTGGGCTCCTACCAGCGGCGAGTTGATGCGTGAACTTGTATCCAAATGTAAAAATATGACATTGATCAGCAACAAGGTTACTCTGCTTTCTGCGTTACGCGACTCACAGATGAGTGATCTTGATAAGTTGGTAGAAGCAATTTCAGAGAGCATACCGGGTTACAAAAAACCTTCTCCGATTGTTACAACAAGCGGAGTTTCGCCTATCAGCGCAAGCACAGGCGCAGTAGATCCGAATGCTATGTTTAAATTTTCTTACGGTTTGTTCGTTCTTACAGCAAAAGACGGCAAAGACAACGGATGTATCATCAACACCGCCGCTCAGCTTACAAGCAATCCGCAAAAAATCAATTTAGCTGTAAACAAGGCAAATCACACACACGATATGATTCTCAAAACAGGCCTTTTCAACTTGTCGGTACTTTCTGAAAACGCAAATTTTGATACGTTTAAGCGTTTCGGTTTCGCTTCCGGCAGGGATACCGATAAATTTGCCGGCTATTCACAATTTGCAAGAAGTGCAAACGGGCTTGCATACGTCACTGAAGGAACTAACGCTTTCATCTCCGGTAAGATTGTAGATGCTTACGATCAGGGCACTCACACCTTGTTTGTGGCAGAAGTAACAGAAGCTGTAATTCTTAACAATGACCCTTCAGTTACTTATACATACTATTTCGACCACATAAAACCAAAACCTCAAGCGTCTTCCGGCGAGAAGAAAAAAGGTTGGGTTTGTAAAATTTGCGGTTATGTTCACGATGGCGAAGATTTACCTGCAGACTTTATTTGTCCGCTCTGTAAACATGGCATAGCAGACTTTGAAAGACTATAATAGTTGAGAAACTGAAATGATAAAAAAATATGATATAGCTTTGGGGCTGTGCTTAATTATTTTAGGCATAGCCTCTGCGCTTTACCCCCTGCTCGTTTCCGAAACCGGCGGAACACTGGAAGTCAGCGTAGACGGCAAACACTATGGCAGCTATCCTCTTTTCATAGAGCGAAAGGTAAAAATAAAAAACGGAAACTGCATAAATATCTTTGAAATAAAAGACGGACAAGTAAAGATGATCTCTGCAAGTTGCAAAAATCAGCTATGCGTTAAATCTCGTCCTATCAGTCGCACTGCACAAAATATCGTTTGCCTCCCGAATCATGTTATGCTTCGCATAGTAAACGATAACAAAAAAGACAAGGAGAACTTAGATGCAATCGCAAATTAACACGAAAAAACTCACAAGCTCCGCTCTAATCGCCAGCCTTGCCTTGATAATGTCCTATGTGGAATTTTTAATTCCTATGCCTTTTCCTATACCCGGCATCAAACTGGGAATCGCAAATCTGGCAATATTGATAGCCCTATATAAACTCGGTCCGTCATATGCGCTACCTATAAACCTGCTTAGAATAGCCATTGCGGGACTCCTTTTTACCGGTTTGTTCAGCACGCTTTATGCGGCTTCCGGCGCGCTGTTAAGTTTTGTTGTAATGATTTTTCTAAAAAATACGGACAAATTCAGCATAGTAGGTGTAAGCATGGCAGGTAGCGTGGCTCACAATTTAGGACAACTTTTAATAGCATCATTCATAATGTCAACTCCTCACTTGCTCTATTATTTCCCTGTTTTACTATTTTCAGGAATGCTAACCGGCATCCTCATAGGAATATGCGCATACGAATTGCTTAAAAAATTAGTTAAAGCGTTTTAAAATTAACTTAGGTGACCATATAGCTGACCTGATTTTTGCCCCCACACTTGCCTATATCCGATTTTATCGGAGGACTTACTTCTAAACTACGCCATGCTCACTGCCCGCCCTGCGTTGCAGCTTACGTGGATCCTTTTGCCCGTAGCTGGCTTGGATTTTCAATCACAGACCTATATAGTCGCCAAAATTAACGCTCAAAGAAGCAAATTACTATGAATCGGCTCCCGCAGCGAGCGTAAACACACTGACACTCTCCGCTCCGGCTTCTTTCAGAAGTCGTGCGCATTCATTTGCAGTTGTTCCTGTTGTATATATATCATCTACCAAAATTACGGATTTTCTTTTTAATAATTCCAAACTTTTTATATCTTCAGAAATTGCATATACACCTTTTATATTATCCGCTCTTTCTTCTGCACGAAGCTTGCTCATAGCTTTTTTGTAGCCTTTCCTCAAAAGTATACCGCAAGATACCGGCAAATCCAATTTCTTTGCAAACTTTCTTGCCAAAAGTTCAGCTTGATTATAGCCTCGTTGCCTTTCTTTTTTTGGATGCATAGGAACAAAAATAACCAAATCGGCTGCACAACCGCTCGTTAAAAATTTATCAACCATTATATCCGCAAGCGCATCAGCCATATATGATTTTCCGTTAAACTTATACTCGGTAATCATTTTCTTAGCCATATCATCATAAACAAGACAGGTATATGCTCTATCAAAATTTTGCGTGCGCTCAACGCAGGTTTTACAAATCTTTTTTTCTCCTGTTTTAAGTTTTACCCCGCATTTTTCACACTCATGCGCATTTACCCAGTCCAAATCTCGTATGCAATCTTCGCACAAGCTGTATTTTTTACCGGCATTTATCAAATTACCGCAACAGATACAATAAATATCTGACGGAAATATCAATTCAAGCACACTATCTAAAATTTTTATCGCCACTTTTGTTCCTTTCCATATTTAGCAAGTCTTTCTGTAAGTGCCGTATTTCGAACCGCTGTCCTGTCATTTGCCACCATAGCATCTATGTACTTTCTAGCGCCCACCATTATAACCGCCGTTTTTCCGCGAGTTACTGCAGTATAGAGCAAATTTCGAGTTGCGAGCAATGGCGGAACCCAAGCTGCCGGTATTATTACTATCGGAAACTCACTACCCTGACTTTTATGCACTGTAAGCGCATATGCAAGATCCAATTCCTCAAGTTGCAAAAATTCGTATTCTGCTACTTTCCCATCTTCAAATTCTACCAAAACCAGTTCTTCATCTTTGTTAACATATCGTATATATCCGACTTCTCCGTTAAAAATGCCCTCCCTCTTATTTGGCTCATCTTTCTTTTTCCATTCAATCTTATAATTGTTTTTCATCTGCATGACACGATCGCCTTCTCGAAAAATTTTACCTGCATATTTTATTTCTTGCTTATCTGTCGCTTGAGGATTCAATATTGCTTGAAGTTCATTATTCAGAGCTACACTTCCAATTTTTCCCTTTCTCGTAGGTGTAATAATTTGAATATCCCGCATAGAATCGCAGTTTTCATAATAATTCGGCAAACGTCTTACACAAAGTTCCTTAATTTTCGTAACGATTACATCTTCATCACTTGTTTCAAGCAGAAAAAAATCCTTATCCTTTTCGTTATAGTATGGGCTTTCTCCTCTATTTATCCTGTGCGCATTCACAACTATCATGCTTTCTTCAGCTTGGCGAAAAATCTCTGTAAGTTTTACAAAATGCAACGTTTCACTTGCAAGCATATCCTTTAGCACATTTCCTGCACCCACAGACGGCAACTGATCCGAATCGCCTACAAAAATAACGCGAGTACCGATTTTTACAGCTTCCATAAGCCCTTTCATCAAAAGTATATCTATCATTGATGCCTCGTCAATAATTATGGCATCTGCATCCAGCATTTCCTCACTGTTTTTACCGAATCGCATAGTACCTTCATCTTGCGAATAGTAATAGTCCAACATTCTATGTATTGTAAACGCTTCATATCCGGATGCTTGGGTTATACGTTTTGCAGCACGACCTGTCGGCGCTGCAATCAACACCTTAAGTCCTGATACTTCAAGCACCTTTATAATCATATCTATGATTGTAGTTTTTCCTGTTCCCGGTCCTCCGGTAATAATAAAAATTCCCGATTTTAAAGAATTTTCGACCGCATTTTTTTGATTTTCGGACAATCTTATGTTTCTATCTTGCTCCTGCATGCTAATTATCTGCCCTACATCCCTGCTTATCGGCAATAGATTTGAATTTGCAAGTTCCAGTAATTTTTTACAAACAATTTGTTCCGCTTCGTAGTAATACCACAAAAAAACTTTCTCAAGCAAATCGTTTTTCTCAATTTTAATTTTTCCTGAAAAAACCATCTCACTAAGTTCCACATCTATTTCTTCACCTGTAAGTTCCAACAGTTCACCTGCATCTTCAAGCAGCTTGGCTTTATCAAGATAAGTGTTACCGAATGAAGCCCACATGTGCAATATATGCAATACTCCGCTTTGTATCCTCTGAAAATCCCCTTTTTCTATACCTAGCGAAAGTGCACAAATATCTATCTTTCGAAACGAAAGCCCGGCAAGTTCTCCCAATATCTCATATGGATGCTTTTTTATCATTTCTATAGTTGAAATGCCGTAGTTTTGAAATAACCTATATGAATAAGCAGGTGAGATTTCATGCTCCTGCAAAAACATTCCTATTTGTGTTACCGCTTGTTTCTTAGCGTAGTCCGCGCCTATATTTATTGCATTTTTTTCACCTATGCCTTTGATTTTCGTCAAAAGCATAGGTTCTTTTTCTATAACTTCAAGTGTTTTTTCACCAAATTCCATAACAATCAAATGCGCCTTTTTTTTGCCTATACCTCGAATAGCTCCCGTTGCTAAAAATTTTTCTATTTGCTGTGCACCCTTTGGAATTATACTCCTTGCAGAATTAGCCGAAAATTGTTCTCCATACGCCCTATGAACAGTATAGCTCCCAACGAATTCATAATCACTACCTACCTCTACAAACGGCAGTATTCCAACAATTACTATTTCGCCACCGTCACTTGCAACAGCATCAATTACCGTATATCCGTTCTCATTATTACGAAAGCGAAGGTTTTCAACCCTCGCTTCCAAAACAACTTCCTTTACCATCTATATAGCCTTCTATTTTCCAAAGTCCACACTCTGTCTGAAAATCCGTTCGTGCAAACACCTGCAAGTGCTTCTTCTATATCAAACACTCTCGCATCTATTATATCCAGATAATGTAAAAGCTCCGCTTCCAAAAACATCGGTCTTTTAGGGCTCCCAAATTCCGGCTCATAATGATGACTTAGTATCATATGCTTTAACAGCAGTGCTTTCTTCGGATCCATTCCTTCTTCCTGTTCATATCTGTCGATACAAACAACTCCTTGTACTATGTGACCCAAAAGCATCCCTTGCACTGAATATCCGTCCGAAATCCCAAGTTCATTTGAACGAATTTCATTGATTTTTTCAATATCGTGCATTATAACACCGCAAGCAACCATATCCCTGTTTATAGATTCATAGACATCACAAAGCTTATCGCCACTCATAAGCATTCGTTTTATATGATAAAGAAGTCCTCCGAATTGAGCATGATGATTTGATTGTGCCGCCGGATAGTACATTAGCTTATCCTTGTATTTTTCCAAGTGCCAAACCGCTATTTTTCTATAATCTTCGTCTGCTATATCCTTTGCTCTGCTATAGATATAATCGTACATATCTTGTGACTTTTCCGGTGCCGCCTTTATCAGTTCCCCTATTTCATACTGGTCTTCATCAGCGGATTCAGCTTTGCGCATACGCAGAATTTTTATCTGCTTGGAATTATTCCAAATATTAACCCTGCCCTTTACCTTTACTATATCGCCTGCTTGAATTTCAGCAAGAGTCGCTTCATCATCTTCGCTTATATCCCATTTTTTTCCATTTATATCGCCGGTTGAATCGGAAAGCATTATATCAAGATATGCTTTTTTATTTGACCCTATCCGAATTTCCGAAGATTTCACCATAAAAAAATCGACAATTTCATCATCAGGCCAAAGTTCTTTTACGAAAAATCTTTTCATAATCTCTCCTTTATTTATTCAAGTTCTGCAATCCACTCTTTCATTGTGAAATCGCTTGGCATCGAAAATCCACCATTTTTCGAAAACGAAATATCAAATATAAAAACTCCATCCGGCATTGCATTTCGCTTGAATTGCTGAGATGACAATCTAGAATAAAAAATTTTCAAATATTTTTTGATTTCATATTCGTCATAATTTTCAAAAGTTTTACACGCAAGTTGCAACAATTCATTAGGGTGTGCCAAATTTTTCAGCGTGTGATACAAAAAGAAATCGTGAAGTTCATATGGCCCGATAGCGGATTCTGTCAGCTGAGCGATTTCGCCCGCTTTTTTTGCCGGAATCAACTCCGGGGAAATCGGCAAGTTGACTATTCCCGTCAGCGCATCCGCCAATTCCTTGTTTTTCGCATTTTCTGCACAATCCTTGACAATTTCCCTAATTACGGTCTTTGGTATGCCCCCATTCACACTATACATCGACATATGATCTCCGTTATACGTGCACCAACCAAGCGCAATCTCCGACATATCGCCTGTTCCTACAACCAGTCCGTTAACATCATTGGCAACATCCATAAGTATCTGCGTACGCTCTCGCGCCTGTGCATTTTCATACGTGGCATTCATCAAATTTTCATCATGCCGTATATCTTTAAAATGCGCCAGTACCGCCCCATTTATAGGGATTGTTCGTATATCGACGCCAAGTGAACTCATAAGCGTATGCGCAAAATCCTTTGTTTTGTTGCTCGTGCCAAGTCCCGGCATTGTAATTGCGAGCACGTCACTTGGCTTTTTCCCTATTTTCTTCATCGCTTTTGCACAGACTATCAAAGCCAAGGTGGAATCAAGCCCTCCTGAAACTCCGATTACAGCCTTTTCAGCTTTTATATGCAAAATCCTCCTTGCAAGCGCAGAAACTTGCATATTCAATATTTCCCTTATTTGTTTTTTTCTTTTTCCCTCATCTTCCGATAAAAACGGGTTTTTAACGAATTTTCTATACTTAATATCATTAAAAGCAAGCATTGACATTTCTTCTAATGTAAAGGCTCTTTCAACATGACTTGGCGTATTTTTTTCTGATACGTTTCGTTCTAAATTTACATCCGCAAAGATAATTTTTTCGTCATCATCATAAAGTCTGCCCTCAGATATAATAGTACCCTTCTCGCAAACGAACATATCGCCCGAAAAAATCCCGTTTTCTACAGTTTCGTATGTGCCGCACGATATATAAACCATGCTGTTTCCATTTTGCGCAGTAATCGCTTTGAATTTATTTCTTTGAATCTCCTGCTTTCCCAAATAATTTAGCGAGTCATCAACGCATATCGACAAATCGAAATTTGCTTCATCCGATTTCATAAATTCCATACTTATTCTATCGTTTTGCAAACTGTAACCGCTTGAAGATACAAATACTATATCCCCGCCTATATCCAATATCGACCCGTCTTCGCTTTCATTTTCTATACAGTTGAACTCTCTGATTTCACCATTTGAAAAAGTAAGATTCCCAAACCTCACTTTCCCGTTTAACATAAGATAGCAAGGTAATACCACCTTTACACTCTTATTTTTCAATGCCTTTTTTATACTTACAAAAGCTTGTATCTGTTTTTCATAAAAAAAGCTGTGAAACGCAAGCTCTCCTATATATCTTCCGGTAAGTGCCGCCGGCGGAAATATCAATATGCCGGTTCTTTCTTTTTCCGCAAGAGTTATGAATTTCTTTATCTCCTTTAAATTTGAGGCTATATCGCCTATTTGCAATTTAGGCATTGCTGTAGCAATTCTCAAATATTTTCCCTGAAACATCTTATCTCCTATGCATCCCGCTTCATCAATGCAACAAACTCATCTAAAGGTAACGGTTTTGAATAGTAATACCCCTGCGCATACTTACACCCTACATTTTTCAAGATTTCGACTTGTTCCTGCGTTTCAACACCCTCGCATATTACTTCCATACCAAGTTGCTGTGAAAGCGCCACAATCGCTTCCATTACTTTGTGATTATTATTTTCCAAGTCAGTCGCAAGCAAGAATTGCCTATCAAGTTTAATAACATCCGCGTGTATAGATTGAAGCAGTGAAATAGAAGAAAATCCTGATCCGAAATCATCTATTGAAACTCGGTATCCCACTGTTCTGAGTTCATTTACCCTTGTTTCTACAAGATTTTGACCGTATTCTCCCATACTTTCCGTAATCTCTATTTCAAGTTTACCTCGCGGTATATTAAATCTATCGGATATTTCCGTCAATTTTCTTACAAACCTCTTATCTTTTAAGTGTCTACGTGAAAAATTCGTTGATATTACTATACCGTCAAAATTTTGATTTATCCAATTTTGCAAATTTGCACAAGCCGCTTCAAACATCTGAAAATCAAGTTCCACTATAAACCCGGTAGTTTCCAAATGCGGTACAAATACACTCGGAGGAATCATGCCATGTATTCCATGGTTCCAGCGAACCAGAACCTCCACGCCTACAAGCTTACCTGTAAATACATTGTATTTAGCTTGATAGTACGGTATAAACGCACCGTCACGAAGCGCTATCATCATGTCTTTATATATCAAACGTGTATTTTCAAGTGCGCCTGCCATACTTTCATCATAGCATATAAAATTGGTACGATAATTTTCTGCTATAGTTCCAAGCGCATAGTTGGAATGCTTCATAAGTTCTATAACAGACATATGCGCTATTATGTCATTCTTGTTTATTATGTATGCCCCTGCTCTGAAATTGATATTATAATCAAGCTTCTTGCTGATTTCGTCTGCAATGCCGCCAAAAATCCTGTTGATTCTGGCTTCCAGTTCTTCTCTACCGTCTACCGCTAAAAACAGCACAAAATGATCCGCCCAAAGTGCACCGACAAATTCACCCACATTCAGAGAATTTTTTAAATACGTTCCCACAAGTGAAAGAACGCTGTCACCTGCATTAAATCCATATATATCGTTTATATATTTGAATTTCGCTATATCTATGTGAACAAGTGCAAGATTGTTACTGTAACTATCCGGTTTTTCCTTTGAAAGTCGCATATTCACCGCCTTTTGAAATCTGGTGAAATTCCAAACTCCGCTTACTTCATTGTAATTTAGCCTTCGGTCGCGCCTTTTCATATAATATCTGTAAAGCATGGATAGTAAAACTATAACCAGTGCAACGCTGATTTCCAAAATGATGATTAACATAGGATGTCTTTTTATTCCCGAAACCATGCTGTTATCTTGCGCTTTCATAGCTGATGCCATCAGCATATATTCAACTTCTTCACTGCCAAGTGGGGCAATTACCTTGTTAAATATAGGTACTAATGCCGTTTTTTTACAAGAAACACCTATGGAAAGCTGTCTACTCTGATTAAAATCCGAATCTTTCACCAGATTAGGATACTTATGTGTATTCGCAAACACCTCGTATGCGTACTTATTCAAATATGTATAACTCGCCTGACCCTCGTTTACTCTCTTTAAACATTCTTCAATGGTATCGTAAAGTTCAACATCCTTGCCGATTACCATAGCCTTAATCTGGGCAGTGGAAAAATACGGCTTTGGAATTGCCACCGGCAAATTGTATGAATTCGGATTGTATACCGCTACTGTTTTCATATTTACATACGGTTGTGTTAAAGCAATTTTCTTACCGTCAGATGCTACAAATTCCCTATCACATCCTCCTATTAAATCAACTTGCCCCAATTCAACCGCTTTCATTGCCTCTGAATAACTTTTGTACCATATATATTCAAACTCTATTCCCGTATTTTCCGTAATTTCATCCAGCATTTCAAATATAAATCCTTGATAATGCCTGTTTATAAAATCGTAAAAACTCATAGGAATCCAGTCAAGCGAATATGCCACCTTAATTTTTTTATTGTATTTTATGTATTCTTTTTCTTCATCTGTCAAGTTAATCACTTGCATAGGCTTGTTCTCTTTGTAACCCAATGCTATTTTTTCGTTAAAATTCGGTAAACTTCTCACAATCAACTTCATGGCTCTGTTCATCTGCGCTAGAATTTTATCGTGATTCGGGCTTGCTTTGCTCACGCCAAAATAAAATGGCATAGTTCCAAGGTCGTATATTTCCCTATAACCGGCTAAATTATCATAATTGCTGACCAGCGCACAGTCGATTTTCCCCAATGACAAATCCAGTCTGAGCGTGCTTTCGCTATCGTATTCATAAATCGCAAGTTTTAGACCGTTTTCCGCTTGCATTTGCTCAAGTTTTGACGAATATATATTGTTTCTGAGCATACCTACCCTTGCATTTTGCAACGTCCTATAATCGTTATACAAAAATTTGGAACTGTATTCATCAGTCACAAGCATACATTCAAGAGTTCCCGCAGGAGAACTTGTAAAATCCAAGTATTCCGCTTTTTCAGGCGATTTATTTACATATCCTATAACATCAAGCTCTCCGCTTTTAAGTTTTTCGATACACTTTTCATATCGCTCCACCCTGTACTCATACTCGAAATCCGTATGAGTTGCTATTTCCTGCATATATTGAAAATTATATCCTTTCGGATTGCCGATAGTATCAACCTCACTAATTGATTTTATCATTGGAAATGCAATTTTAACCTTTATATTGTAATCATCTTTTATCGCATATGCAAAGTCTCTTTCTGAAACTAATACAAACAGCAAAACAAGCGCCACCATAAATGATGTCGCTTTCATAAATCCTTTCTTATTTATTTTTGCTTTGT
>JBQMYS010000038.1:0-14050 GCA_052173355.1 Eubacteriales bacterium
AGTGGCAAAAACATGGCAGGAGAAATTATTTTCAATCCATAAAATACTACCGCCGGAATTGTTCCTGCCCACTCAAACGAACCTATCAAACAGCCAACAAATAAAATTATAATGATTGCTTCTAAAGAACGGCTGACTGCATCCAAGGCTCCTGCAAGCATTTCCTTGTATTCATGACCGCATAACTTACCAACTATTCCCGCTACAGCGCAAGCTATTACTACAGGTATATGCGGATCCGCACCCCAACCGATTACAAAGTTAGAAATCATCATTGCTAGTAATACCACGATAGGTATAAACGCTTCTAACCTGCTCGGTAACCGAGGTGTCTTTTTTGCAATTTTTTCTTGCATTTTTTTCACCTTCTTTCTAATTTGTTAAAAATTTAATGTATTATAACATGAACTGGTGACATTGTCAAAATTATATCAAACTCGGACGCCGCTTCTATAATAAAGCTTAATTTATTATGAAAAATCTTCCTACATCACCAGTTGTATAAAACTCCACAATAGTTTAATTCCATAGAAAATTATGACACCGCCACATATAATATTTATAATTCTCAATGTTTTATCTGTGATATTTGCACTAAAAAGTGATATTACCGTAGAAATTCCCAAAAACCACATAACCGATGCAGACGCAAATCCCGTAACGAAAAACATATCTGTCCCTTGAGGTAACGTCGCTTTAAATGCCCCAAGCATCATTGATCCATCTATCAAAGCCTGCGGATTGAACCATGTCACAACACACGCCGTAGTAATTACCTTTACAATAGGTATATCCACTTTTGTTGAACTATCCATCGTACTTTTTTCTCTAATCAGGTCTATTCCTATCTTAATTACAATCAGACTTCCAACAAGCAGAATTCCCATCTCCAATAAAGAAGATGCCTGCATTACCGCACCCACTCCAAAAAAACACGCCATTCCAAGAGTAATATCAAAAAATATCACAATTAAAGCTGTCAAATATGCCCTCTTTTTTGCCTGTGTAATTGCAGTATTTATCACAAATAAATTTTGAAGTCCTATGGGTGCTACATATGCAAGCCCCATGGTAAGTCCTTGAATATAAATCTCCATTTTATCTATACAAATAATCAACCTTTCCGCACCAAATCGGTTCCAAATTTTCGTGCAATTTATCATATTCTTCGTCAGAAAGTTTATCCAGTTTATATAAATTCGTTCGTTTAATATAATATACTTCCGTCATCAGCTTCT
Organism: Eubacteriales bacterium; assembly: GCA_052173355.1. Classification (GTDB taxonomy): domain Bacteria; phylum Bacillota; class Clostridia; order Peptostreptococcales; family Anaerovoracaceae; genus JABZIP01. The sequence continues at coordinate 1,239 of JBQMYS010000038.1, forward strand.
CGGGAGTATTATCAAATTTTTCTCCACTTTCCCTTGCAAATGAATACCCTGATGTTATGGAGTCTGTAAAATCGGAATCCATAAACAAACTGGCAAAAATCGTTTTAGAATAGCTTAAATAAATAATCTTTATTTTTTTACCGTCTCGCTGTATTGTTCGTAAATTTTGCTCGGTGGAAATTCCTGTAAGATCCTCAAATCCCACACGCAGTTGAGTATATGTGTCTTTGTAATCAGCGGGTACATCTCCATCCTTGATAGCATCTTGTAATTCTTTCCAATATGCATCCTTACCGTTTCCTAATAAAACAGCGTCAACCGGCTCTACATATACACGAGGTGAATAAGGCAGTGGAATTTCATAAACCAATGAAAACCCTATAAATACAATTATCAAAATAATAACACTTATTAAAACTCTTTTGTCCCATTTTAATTTTCGTGTGCGGCATTCAATGCTCTTATTTTTTAATTCGATAATATCCTCATCTTCTTGATTTAATTGCTCAAATTCAAACATATATACTCCTTCCCCAAAACCTTAACTCCCATTCTCATAATAATTTAATTTTAAATATTGTACCACTGCATAAATTAACTGTAAAGTTTAAAAAACGCAATATTTTTAGACTATTCTTAATTATCATATATAATCATGAGAGAAGTTCTGCTCGCATTTTATAAATTCGTATATTTTTTATATTTATGCGTTTTATTATTCGATATATTCCGAATTATATATTATTTTTTTTGATTTTTGGTTGATATTCTGTGCAAAAAGTGCTATATTTAAGCCAAAGTTAATATAAAAGGAGAGCATAATGAAAAAAGTCGGAATTGTAATGGGTAGCGATAGCGATCTTCCCATAATTGAAAAAACCGTAACTACTTTAAAAGAATTCAATGTGCCGTTTGAAGTGCACGTTTATTCTGCACACCGAACTCCTCAAATTGCAAGCGAATTTGCACAAAATGCTCGCAAAAATAATGTAGGAGTAATAATTGCCGCTGCCGGTATGGCGGCTCACTTAGCAGGTGTTCTTGCTGCAAATACTACAATTCCTGTAATAGGTATACCTTGTAAAGGCGGTGCGCTTGACGGTATTGATGCACTTCTTGCTACCGTCCAAATGCCAAGCGGAATCCCTGTTGCGAGTGTAGCACTAAACGGTGGTATAAATGCCGCGCTGCTTGCAATTCAAATACTTGCAGTTCAAGACGAAGAACTGGCTGCAAAACTTGATGCACATCGTAAAAAAGAAGAAGCTAAAGTTTTGGAAAAGAACAACAAAATTTTTAATCAATTTAACAACTAATCGTTCAAAATCCAACAAACGAATTTTATAATATGGATTAAATTTTAAACACTAAACCAATTTCAATATGAAAAATTATACAAAGGAGAATAGCCATGTTTGAAAAAAAGGAACAACTTTATGAAGGCAAAGCGAAAAAAGTATTTGCAACAGAAGATAAAGATTATGTAATTGTATCGTACAAAGACGATGCAACAGCATTTGACGGCACTAAAAAAGGAACGATTGCCGGAAAAGGTATCGTAAACAATCTGATGTCAAATCATATAATGAAAATTCTCGAAAAAGAAGGAATCCCTACTCACTTTGTCAAAGAATTAAGCGATACCGAAACAGTTGTAAAAAAAGTTTCTATTGTACCTCTTGAAGTAATTATACGCAACATATCCGCAGGCTCTTTCGCAAAAAGATACGGTGTAAAGGAAGGGATAGTATTCGATTCCCCAACTATTGAATTTTCTTACAAAAACGACGAGCTCCACGATCCTTTAATAAATGACTATCATGCACTCGCACTCAATCTTGCTACAAAAGAAGAAATAGAAACCATAAAAAACTATGCTTTCAAAATAAACAGCATAATGAAAGATTATTTTCTAAAAATTGATGTCACGCTCGTCGACTTTAAACTTGAATTTGGCAAGCTTGCAGACGGAAGCATCGTTTTGGCGGATGAAATTTCTCCTGACACATGTCGTTTTTGGGATGTAAATACGGGTGAAAAACTCGACAAGGATAGATTCCGCAGAGATCTCGGTAATGTCGAAGGCGCATATCAGGAAATGATGAAAAGAGTATTTGAAAAATAATCGGAGGTAAGAATGGGAGGTTTTTTTGGAGTTGCAAGCAAATGCGAAATTTTATCGGATGTATTTTTCGGCGCTGATTATCATTCGCACCTTGGAACTGCCACAGGCGGAATAGCTATTTACGACAAAGAAAAAGGACTTCAAAGAACAATTCACAACATAAGCAATTCCCCTTTTAGAGCTAAATTTGAGCACGTATTTGAAGAAATGACAGGTACAAGTGCCATCGGCTCTATAAATGACAGTGATCCTCAACCGCTTTTAATTCGTTCTAACATCGGTAATTACGCAATTTGTACTATAGGTATAATAAATAACAGTGAAGATTTAATCAAAAACTACCTATCTTTTAGTGGCGGTCACTTTAGCACTATGACAGGCGGCAAGATAAACTCAACAGAACTTGTCGCATCTTTAATAAATCAAAAAAGCAATTTCATAGATGGAATTCAGTTCGCTCAAAGCCAAATTGAAGGAAGTATGTCTATAATGATACTTAAAGAAGATTCTAACATTATAGTTGCAAGAGATAAGGTGGGTCGAATTCCAATTTTTATAGGTAAAGATGATGACGGCTATTGTGCTTCATTCGAATCTTTCGTATACAAAAAACTGGGTTATGTAGACGAAAAAGAATTAGGACCGGGTGAAATAGTTGAAATCTCATCCGATGGCATTACAGAACTTGTAAAGCCCGGCAGCAAAATGCGAATTTGCTCATTTCTTTGGACTTATTACGGCTATCCGGCCTCAAATTACGAAGGAATAAATGTAGAATTGATGCGATATAAAAACGGCGAAATAATGGCAAATAATGACAATGAATTTATCAAAAATTCAAATATTGATTATATCGGTGGTGTTCCGGATTCAGGTACACCTCATGCTATAGGATATTCTGCTAAAAGCGGTATAGCTTTCGCTCGTGCATTTATAAAATATACCCCTACCTGGTCACGCAGCTTTATTTCCCCAAGGCAAACCGAACGTGCAAAAGTAGCCAAAATGAAACAACTGCCTGTTTGTGAGTTAATCAAAGACAAGAACTTAATGTTCATAGATGACTCTATAGTAAGAGGAACGCAACTTCGTGAAACTGTAGAATTTCTTTACGATAACGGTGCAAAATCTGTTCATATCCGTTCTGCGTGTCCCCCTATAATGTACCCTTGTAAATATCTTAACTTCTCAAGATCAAACGGAGAAATGGAGCTTTTAGGGCGCAAAATTATAGACGAACTTGAAGGCGATGAAGGTGTAAAACACATAGAGGAATATGCAGATTCCGCAAGTGAACGCGGTCAAAAATTTAGAGAATGCATATGCAAAAAATTAAACCTTGCATCTTTGGAATTTCAATCATTGCAAGGTCTAATAGATGCTATAGGATTAGATGAGTGCAAGCTTTGCACTTATTGCTACAACAAAAAGGAGTAAAAAATGGATTATAAAGATTCCGGAGTAGATATACACGCAGGTTACAAATCGGTAGAATTGATGAGGAGTCACATAGCGCGCACTATGATCAAAGGTGTTTGTGGTGACGTCGGCGGTTTTGGCGGTCTTTTTGAACTCGACCTATCAGGTATTAACAATCCTGTATTGGTAAGCGGTACGGACGGTGTCGGTACTAAATTAAAACTCGCCTTTTCTCTTGATAAACACGATACTATAGGAATTGATTGCGTTGCCATGTGTGTTAATGACATAATTTGTTCAGGTGCAAAACCGCTATTTTTTCTCGACTATATCGCTTGTGGTAAAAATATCCCCACTAAAATCGAGCAAATTGTAAAAGGTGTATGTGACGGTTGTATTCAAGCAGGTGCTGCGCTTATAGGTGGCGAAACTGCTGAAATGCCCGGATTTTATCCGATAGACGAATACGATCTTGCCGGATATTGCACAGGTATCGTTGATAAAAATGCAATCATAGATAATTCAAAAATATCGGAAGGTGATGTAATTATCGCACTTGCTTCAAGCGGAGTTCACTCAAACGGTTTTTCACTCGTCAGAAAAGTATTTGACTTGGAAAAAGACAAGGCTCTTGCTGAAGAATTGCTAATTCCGACAAAAATTTATGTGAAACCTATACTCGCACTATTAAGGGAAATAAATATAAAAGGCATTTCCCATATTACCGGAGGCGGATTTTACGAAAATATCCCTAGAATGCTGCCTGAAAAAATTTGTGCACAAATCGAACGAAAAAATATAAAAGTTTTACCTATATTCGACAGGCTGGCAAAAGATGGAAAAATCGAAGAATACGATATGTTCAACACTTTCAATATGGGAGTCGGTATGGCTGTCGTTGTAGATAAATCCGATGTAGATAAAGCTATAAGCATACTTACCTCTTTCGGAGAAGATGCCTATGTAATAGGAAGCACAATACAAAGCGATAATAAAATAATAATAAAATAGAGGCGAACATGACTCAAGACAAAATAAATATAGCCGTTTTGGTTTCCGGGGGCGGTACAAATTTACAAGCCCTCTTGGATTCTCAAGTATTAAAAAGCGGAGAAATCAAAGTTGTAATATCAAGTAATGAAAATGCCTACGCGTTGAAACGTGCCGAAAATGCGCATATACCCTGTATAGCAATCACAAAATCATTATACAAAACAAATAAAAACTGTGAAAAAAAAATGCTCGAAATTTTAGAAGATTATCAAATTGACGTAATAGTTTTAGCGGGATTTTTAAATATTCTAAGCAAAGATTTCATAAATTCTTACGAAAATCGAATCATCAACATACATCCATCCTTAATCCCGGCTTTTTGCGGTAAAGGATGCTACGGATTAAAAGTGCACGAGCAAGCGCTACAAAAAGGTGTTAAAATCACAGGTGCGACAACGCATTTTGTAAACGAAATTCCGGATGACGGCAAAATTATAATGCAAAAATGTGTAGAGGTATATGAATCCGACACGCCTGAAAGTTTACAAAAACGTGTGATGCAAGAAGCCGAATGGAAAATACTTCCTGAATCTTTAGAATGGCTTTGCAAAAAAATATTAAAAGAAAACAAGGAGAAACAGCATGAAATCTTTAGGTGAGATTTTAAAAAACAATTCATATCCCGGCAGAGGAATTGTTATAGGAAAAGCCGGTGATAATTTTTGCATAGCATATATGCTGATGGGACGTAGTGAAAACAGCAGAAATCGTATATTTATTGAAGAAAACGAAGAACTGTTTACAAAACCTTTTGACGAAAGCAAAGTTGCCGACCCATCTTTAATTATCTACACGCCTCTTAGAAGTATTGCAAATCACACAATTATTACAAACGGAGATCAAACCGATACAATTTATGAATGTCTTGCAAAAGGGATTGACTTTGAAAAAGCCCTTGAAACTCGCGAATTCGAACCGGATGCTCCAAATTTTACACCAAGAATCAGCGGCCTTGTCTCAACTTTTGAAGAAGATTTTTCTTACAAACTTAGCATTCTTAAAAAAACAGATTCTAATGCTTCAGGTTGCAATCGTTTTACCTATTCTTACTCGCCACTCCCAAATGTGGGGCACTTCATCCACACCTATATGAACGACCCCTTACTGTCATTCGAAGGCGAACCTGAAACCATTTATATACCGGATGACATAAATGAATTTGCAAATAATATTTGGGAAAATCTGAATTCTGATAACAAAATTTCTCTTTATGTTAAGTACACAAACTTTAAAAATAATGAAAATAAAACCGTACTTATAAATAAAAACAAATAGGAGATTAAAATGGATAAAAACAAATATATATCACCCTTTTCTACCCGATATGCCAGCAATGAAATGCAATACCTCTTTTCAGAAAACTTTAAATTCAAAACTTGGCGAAAACTATGGATAACTCTGGCAAAAGCAGAACAAAAACTTGGTCTCGACATAAGTGATGAACAAATAAACGAACTGGAAAAATTTAAAGATGATATTAACTACGATGAGGCAACAAAGCAAGAAAAACTACTTAGACATGATGTAATGAGTCACATCCATGCATACGCAGTTCAATGTCCTAATGCAAAACCTATAATCCATCTTGGTGCAACATCTTGCTACGTGGTAGACAACACCGATATAATCATAATGCGTGAAGCTTCAAGACTAATTTTAAAAAAAGCAATACAAGTTTTAAAAAATTTAAAAAAATTTGCACATCAATACAAATCATTACCTGCTCTGGCATACACACACCTTCAGCCTGCGCAACTTACCACAATAGGCAAACGCGCTACCCTATGGATGAACGAACTTGTAATGGACATAGAAAATTTAGAATATCAAATTGAAAATCTCAAATTACTTGGTTCTAAAGGTACTACCGGAACTCAAGCAAGCTTCATGGAGCTTTTTGAAAACGACGAAACAAAAGTAAAAGCCCTTGAAAAATTGATTTGCGAAGATTTAGGATTTAAAAATGCAGTTACTGTTTCCGGTCAAACATACAGCAGAAAAACCGATGCATATTTTTGCGCAGTTCTTTCCGGTTTTGCGCAGAGCGCTTACAAGTTTGCCGACGATTTGCGCATATTACAATCTTTTGAAGAAATGGAAGAACCTTTCGAATCAACTCAAATCGGTTCATCCGCTATGCCTTATAAAAGAAATCCTATGAGAAGTGAGCGTATCTGCTCTATAGCAAGATATGTAATACTAAATGCCGTAAATATGGATATGACCGCCGCAACTCAATGGCTCGAGCGTTCTCTTGATGACAGTGCAAACAAAAGAATTACAATGTCTGAAGCATTCCTTGCTGTCGACTCCATTTTAAATATATATATAAACATTACGGAAAATTTAGTGGTATACGAAAATGTCATCAAAAAAAGAGTAATGGAAAAACTCCCTTTCATGGCTACCGAAAATATAATGATGGAATCGGTGAAACGTGGCGGCGATAGACAAAAACTTCACGAAACAATCCGCGTATACTCACATGAATCTGCTAAAAATGTTAAGGTTAACGGTAAAGAAAACAATCTGATAGATTTACTTGCAAACGATAGCAACATACCGCTAACCAAAGAAGAAATTGAAAGAGAACTCAATCCCGATAAATATATCGGCAGAAGCGTATCTCAAGTCGAAGAATTTTTAAAAGACATTGTAGAACCTCTATTAAATAAATATCAATTTGAAAAAGTCGAATCTATAATGAATATATAGGAGCCTGAAATGAAAGAATTTAATCTTAAATATGGTTGCAATCCCAATCAAAAACCCGCTAAAATATATATGGCTGACAAAAGCGAGTTACCAATCGAAATATTAAACGGAAATCCCGGATACATAAATTTTTTAGATGCTTTCAATGCTTATCAATTAGTATCTGAATTAAAAGATACACTTGATATACCATGCGCAACTTCGTTTAAGCACGTTAGCCCCACCTCCGTCGCACTAGGCATTCCTTTATCGGATACCCTTAAAAAAATGTATTTCGTATCCGATATTGAAAATCTGGATGCATCTCCTATCGCCTGCGCATATGCTCGTGCGCGCGGTACTGACAGAATGTCCTCTTTCGGCGATTTCATAGCACTATCGGAAAAATGCGATAAAACCGTTGCACAACTGATAAAAAGCGAAGTTTCCGATGGAATTATCGCTCCCGATTACGATGATGCGGCGCTCGAAATATTAAAATCCAAAAAAAACGGTAATTATAACATCATAAAAATCGATGCAGACTACAGTCCTAAACAAACCGAAACAAAAGAAATCTTCGGTATAACATTCGAACAAAAAAGAAACGATTACAAAATTAGCGAAAATGATTTGAAAAATATTGTAACTAAAAATACATTCTTGCCCGAAAATATTAAAAAAGATTTGATACTGGCACTGATAGCCCTTAAATATACACAATCAAACTCCGTTTGTTTTGCTTACAACGGTCAAACCATAGGCATAGGTGCAGGGCAACAATCTCGGATTCACTGCACACGCCTTGCGGCATCAAAAGCGGATACATGGTTTTTAAGGCAACATGATAAAGTTTTAAATTTGCCTTTCAAATCCGATATTGCAAGAGCAACCAGAGATAATGTAATAGACAGCTATATCAATAAAAACGAAGAAGATGTATGCGCAGACGGGATTTGGCAAAATTACTTTACCAAAAAACCTGAAAAACTAACAGATGACGAAATATCTGATTATTTATCAAAAATTCACAATGTATCTGTAGGATCTGATGCATTTTTTCCATTTTCCGATAACATTAAACGTGCATTCAAAAGTGGAGCAAAATATATCGCACAACCCGGCGGTTCTGTTCGGGATGCGGATGTAATAAAAACTTGTGATGAACTTGACATAGTATCTGTATTTACAGGCATACGGCTATTTCACCATTAAATGCCGATTTTTTATTTAAAAACTTACTGCTCGGAGGAAAGGATTAAAAGCTATGAATATTTTAGTCATTGGTGGCGGAGGCAGAGAACACGCCATAATTAAAAAAATTAAAGAAAACGAAAAAGTAACAAAAATATATGTCGCCCCCGGCAATGCGGGAATGGCGCAAGATTCTATATGCACAAATATAGATGCTACGGACATTGTCGCGATAGTACGCTTTGCTGTTGAAAATTCAATAGATTATGCGATTGTATCCCCCGATGATCCGTTAGTATTAGGGATGGTAGATGCGCTGGAAGAAAAAGGAATACCTTGCTTCGGTCCTAAAAAAAATGCCGCAATCATCGAAGGAAGTAAAGTTTTTTCCAAAAATTTAATGAAAAAATACGGAATACCTACCGCAGATTATGCTACATTTGAAAATCCCGAAGAAGCACTTTTGTTCATAAAAAATGCAAAAATGCCGGCAGTAATAAAAGCTGACGGACTTGCTCTCGGCAAAGGTGTAATAATAGCAAAAACAACTGCAGAAGCTATTAACGCAATTAACTCCATAATGGTTGAAAGAAAATTCGGTGAAAGCGGAAATAATATAGTGATAGAAGAATTTTTAGAAGGTCCTGAAGTGTCCGTACTTGCATTTACAGATGGAAAAACCTTAATTCCAATGGTATCTTCCATGGATCACAAACTAAGTCACGACGGAGATACCGGCACCAATACGGGAGGCATGGGTACAATCGCGCCCAATCCTTATTACACAAACGATATAGCAGATACTTGCATGAAAAATATATTCCTCCCTACTATCAAAGCTATGAATGCTGAAAATCGAACATTTAAAGGTTGCCTCTACTTTGGGCTTATGCTCACCGCACAAGGTCCTAAAGTAATTGAGTACAACTGTAGATTCGGTGATCCTGAAACGCAAGTTGTCTTACCTTTACTTGAAAGCGATTTGCTAACTGTTATGATGGCTGTAACAAACGAAAAATTAAGCGAAACTGAAGTCAAATTCTCCGATAAACATGCGTGTTGCGTTATAATGGCATCCGCAGGCTATCCTAAAAGCTACGAAAGAGGCTTTGAAATAAAAATTGAAGATGATATAAAACCTAACGTATATTTTTCAGGCGCACTACTAAAAAATAACAAACTGCTGACAAATTCGGGTAGAGTTTTGGGTGTTACATCTGTTCAAAACACCTTGCAGGAAGCAATAAATTCTGCATATGCACTTGTTAAAAATATTCACTTTGATAATTCATACTACAGGACGGATATAGGTGCAAAAGCACTCAAAAAAGAAACGGGGGAAATCTAATGCTATATACTATATTTGTAGAAAAAAAAGATGAATTTGCGATTGAAGCTAAAAATTTGCTTTCGGAGCTGCGTTCATTTCTTTCAATAAATTCTCTTTCCAATTTACGCATTATAAATCGCTACTACATTGAAAATATAAGCAATCAGCTGTTAGAATCTTCGATGCGCACAATATTTGGAGAACCTCAAATTGATAAAATAAGTAAAAAACTTTCTATAAACGATGCTGTAATTTTTGCAGTTGAATATTTGCCGGGACAATTCGATCAACGCGCAGACTCTGCAATGCAATGTTTACAAATTATCTCAAAAGATGAAAAACCGATTGTTACTTCTGCAAAAATCTACGCGCTATATGGTGATTTAACCGATTCCGAAATCGAAAAAATAAAAAACTATGTTATAAATCCTGTTGAAGCAAGACTTTCGGATTTAAAAACTCCTGAAACGATAATCGCAAAATATGATGCACCAAAAGAAGTTGAAATTTTAAAAGATTTTACAAATTTAAGCGATAACGACCTTAATTCTATGCTTGTAAATCTAGGTCTTGCTATGGATTTAAGCGATTTGAAATTATGCCGAGAATATTTTAAAAATGAAAACAGACAGCCAACCATTACCGAAATCAGGGTAATAGACACCTATTGGTCCGATCACTGTCGCCACACAACTTTTAATACAATAATAGAAAATGTTGAATTTGAAGATACGCTAATTCAAAAAACTTATAATGATTACCTAAAAACACGCGATGAATTACAAATAAAAAAACCTGTTACACTAATGGATATAGGAACTATAGTCGCAAAGCATCTAAAGCAAAACGGAATGCTCAACAATCTTGATGAATCTGACGAAATCAATGCCTGCACCGTTAAAATAACTGTTGATGTTGACGGCAAAAATGAACCATATTTACTCTTATTCAAAAATGAAACTCACAATCACCCCACTGAAATTGAGCCGTTTGGTGGCGCGGCTACTTGCGTAGGCGGTGCAATCAGAGATCCGCTATCAGGGCGCTCTTATGTATACGGCGCAATCAGACTCTCAGGTGCTGCAAATCCTTTAACTGCTGTAAATGAAACCCTCCCCGGTAAATTACCGCAAAGAAAAATTGTGACCGGTGCTGCAAGCGGATACTCGTCTTATGGCAATCAAATAGGTCTTGCGACCGGCATAGTCGACGAATTTTACCACGACGGCTTTAAAGCAAAGCATATGGAACTTGGAGCTGTAATAGCGGCTACTCCTGCAAGTAAAGTAAAAAGAGAAAAACCTGAAAACGGTGATGTTGTAATACTTTTAGGCGGTTTGACCGGTAGAGACGGCATCGGTGGAGCTACCGGTTCTTCCAAATCGCATAATATAAATTCTGTCGAAACTTGCGGTGCCGAAGTTCAAAAGGGCAATGCTCCTGAAGAACGAAAAATCCAAAGGCTTTTCAGAAATCCTGAACTTTGCAAAATGGTAAAAAAGTGTAATGACTTCGGAGCCGGAGGTGTCTGCGTCGCAATAGGTGAACTTGCAGATGGTCTACAAATCAATTTAAACGCTATTCCTAAAAAATACGAAGGGCTTGATGCTACGGAACTGGCAATCAGCGAATCGCAAGAAAGAATGGCTGTAGTAATTAAAAAATCCGATACCGATAGATTCTTAGAAATTGCAACACAAGAAAATTTAAGAGCAGTCGAAGTCGCAACCGTAAAAGATCTCCCATATTTATCCATGACCTATGATGATAAATATGTTGTAAACATAAAACGTGAATTCCTAGATTCAAATGGTGCAAAACGCTACGCTAATATCAAAACTGCTAAAGCATCACTAGCTAAAGACGAAATTTCAGATGGATTTGTAAAAAACTATAAAAATTTTACAGACAATCTTAATTTTTGCTCAAAACGCGGACTTAGCGAAAGATTCGATTCCACAATAGGTTCAGGTGCTGTGATGATGCCGTTTGGCGGCAAATATCAGTTAACTCCCGTTCAATCAATGGTCCAAAAAATTTCGATAGAAAAAGGAGATACCTCAACTTGTTCGTTAATGTCTTTCGGTTACAATCCAATTATAAGCGAGCAAAGTCCTTACCATGGAGCATACCTCGCCGTAACGGAATCCGTATGCAAACTCATAGCAAACGGAGCAAAATTTGAAAATATCCATTTGTCTTTTCAGGAATATTTTGAAAAAATGCAAGATAAATACAGTTGGGGTAAGCCTCTTTCCGCACTTTTAGGTGCATATAGAGCGCAAATGGAACTTAAAATCGCTGCGATAGGCGGTAAGGATTCTATGAGCGGAACATTTGAAAACATAAAAGTTCCTCCGACTTTAGTTTCTTTCGCTGTCACAACCGAACATATTGATAATATCGTAACTCCTGAATTTAAATCCGCAGGAAACAAAGTCGCTGTACTTTCTCCCGAATTGGGCGAAGATGGACTGCCTAAATCAAAATCACTATTAGAATTGTTTGATACCATAACAAATATGATGCGAGAAGGAAAAATCTTGTCTGCATATGCACTAGGAGCAAATAGTGTTGCAGAAGCTGTATTCAAAATGGCAATAGGTAACGGCTTTGGCTTCAAATTCTCAGAAAAACTTTCTGTCATTGATATTTTTAAGAAAAATTTTGCTTCTTTTGTTGTAGAGCTTTCAAATGATATAGAAACAGGTACTATTTTGGGTACTATTACAGATGAAAAAACCTTTACACATAAAAACGAAACCGTTAAACTCAACGACTTGCTCGATATATACGAAAATAAACTTGAGCCCGTATATAACTGCAATATAGTGCAAAACGGCAAACTGCTACAAACAGCCGGCTTCAATATAAAAAATTTCAGCACCTCGACTTTCAAAACTGCCAAACCAAAGGTACTAATTCCTATATTTTCAGGTACAAACTGCGAATATGACAGTGCGAAAGCATTTGAAAATGCAGGATCTGAAACTGAGA
>JBQMYS010000039.1:0-13103 GCA_052173355.1 Eubacteriales bacterium
GAAATCGGGTTCAAATCCCTCTATTTTCATATACTCAAATTCTTCCAATTTGCCGAATTTATCAAGTTCTATCGTTTCATCAAAGATTGCTTCAAGTATACTTATGGTTACTTCTTTCGGAATTTTTTTATCCATAAAGAAACCTGTGTTTAATATATAATTCGTAACCCCGCGCCTTTCAAAAAGATCTTTAAACTTTTCGTAATCCTGCGCAAGTCTATATGTTCTAAAAGGATTTGCATATGGCTCAAATACCAATGCATTTATATCTACTCCCTCTGCAAGCCTTTCTGCACTGGTTCGCTTTGTGGCTAAGCATGCTCCCATTACGGAAGCTAGAATTGAATCGTTAACTTTTAAGACAGGGGGTAAAGTATGGTCTTTCATCAACCATATTACCGTATTTATTTCTTCTTCCATCTTATCTACGCGATTTGCCGCCCAAAGCTTCGATTTTATAGCTCTACCGTTTCCGTTTCGTATATCTTCGGTAACAAGTACCAATTTGCCGTTTTCATCCAATGTTGCACCACAATTTTGAACGGTTAATAAAAATTTATTATCAGGTGAAGTCATCGGATAGTCCTGCGTTTTATCAAAATAAGATGGTTCAAGTGCTACCGTCGAGCCGTTTTCACTTGATATTATATAAGCATCATCATGCAACACCGTTACATCGTATTTTCCATTGTGCTTTGCATGTGTCAATGTTGATTTTCCTGACCCTGAAAGTCCGAAAACTCCAACAATATGAGTTTTACCATCTTTTCTCACTATTCGTTTGAGTCCGCCATGACAAGAAACATATCCATTTCTGTTTGCTATTCCCCACGCAAGAGTAAGCGTTCCTTTTTTGTGCTCTCCAAAATAACGAAGCCCCAACAAACAAGCGCAGTTATGTTCAGGATCGAAATATGCAAGCCCGTTCGGAAATTTAGGATGAATAAAATCCGGATCTGAAAAAATATATATATCAGGCTCATCTCCTATCGGTTTCGACCTCTCGTACATTTCATTGTATTCTTTTGTTAAATATTGGAAATTTAGCAACCAGTTTAATAAAATGTTTTCGTACGTTTCGGGAATGAGTAAATTCGCCTTTACCATAAAGTCTTCATTTAATCCTATATAAGAAGTCGCATGATACATCTTCTTATAACGAGAATGATATACCGCTTCCCTCAAAACCTTTGCAATATCTGCTTCTTCATACCCCGGTTCTCCAAGTATAACTCTGGCTCCGGCAAATCTTCCTACTACTTCGCCATCATTAAACAGCAAAATTTTTGCACCTTTTGGCAACCCGACTTTTTCAGGTTCAAACACCGGCATATCGGTTTCTATCGTTCCCGTAGATGCCTTTGCCATTTCATAAGCCGCTGAAAGATCGTTAACACTTACAACATTATTACCGTAAAAAGCGGTTTCTATTGTTGTTCTTGACTGTGAAAACGATCTGCTTTTAACTATTTCTTCGTGCTTGTAAAGCGCTCTTGTTGACATTTTTCTAAGTTCTCCTTTTCAATTACACTATCTTTTATCTTCAGTGAATCTCCATATATCTTCTATAATTTCTTCCTCGCCTCTGAGTCTTTTTTCTACTCTTTACGCGCTGTCCCCTCGAAAAAAATCACGCGCTTTTTCCAAATAGGTATGAACCGCTTTCCCCGGTGCGGAATCCGGTGCGAACTGCTCCACTCCAAGAGATATAATCGAAAGTCCGAGTAGTAACACCACTATGCTCAATATCGCAACTGCAACGGATATTTTTTTCTCTTTACCTTCATCTTCAAACGGCGGTGCCTGCTGTTCCCAATCCATATCTATTTTTTCTTCATATTCCGCCTTTTCCGGTTCAGCTATTGATTCTACAAGCTTTTCCTCAATCGGCTTTTCGCTTTCTTCCTGTTGTGCTTTTTCCTCTTGTTGTGTCTGCTCCTTTTGTTCTTTCGAATCTTCTCGCTTATCCTGTTCTTCTTGCTTTTCTTGTTCCTTTGGTTTTTCGTGTTCTTCTTGCTGTTCCTGTTCTTTTTCGCCTACCAGTTCTTTTAACTTTTGAAATTCGGAAAGTTCGTCCTTTTTTTTCAATTCTTCTATTTCATTAAATGTTTCTTCGCGTCCTGCTTTAATTTTTTCATATTCTTTATCTAACAATTTTTGAAATTCTGCATTTTTTTGGCTAAAAGTATAAAATTTTTCTTTTTGTGGTTCTTCTTTCTCCGGCTGCTGTTCTAACGGCTCAAGCCTACAAACTCCATCTGCGCACATTTCATCTTCGCGATGCTTTTCTATCTCCAACTTCGGTCTTTCGAAGATTAAAGTACTTTTGGCGATAGTGCTTGTCTGTACTGTATTTTGTTCTTTTTTCTCCGTATCAACCGAATCTTTTTCCTTTTTACTTAAGTCAAAACTCGATTCAAATGCTTGTAACTGTTCAGAAAACGACATATCTTTTTCAGGTTTAAAAGTTGGCTCAATCAAGATATTTTGCTGCCAGTCAACCAAAATGTCGTCCGTTTTCTTGGGTTCTTCTTCTGTATTTGGAAAAGAATCCAAATTCCAATTCGGCTTCACACTTTCACTAAAAAAATGTCGTTCTTTGCTATTTGTGTTGTAAACTACATCTTCGTCAGATTTATTTTCTCCATTTTTCTTTCGCTCTACCACCTGAGCTCCACAATAAGGACAAAATCTATCATCATCAAGTAACGTCTCACCACATTTTCTACAAAACATTTACTTCCTCCCGTAACTAGAACTTTATAATTTCGTACAATTCTTCCTCTGTATAACTCCTATCAGATGCAATGCCGACATATTCATCAATTTTGACTTCATCTTGCTTTTCCCGGTGTTCACATTCTTCGTTGTCGCTATCAATATTTTCGCACATTTGCTTCTCGCTGTTTATTTGCGATGCTTTATCAGTTTTTTGTAAAAGCTTTTCATCTATGCTTTTTAAAAGTTTCACTTCCTCGCTACGCTTCCAATACCAAAGACGAATCGGACGTAAAATAAGCCAAAAAGCCGATATTACCGACAATCCGATTACTAACAGCAAAACAAAGCCTGCAACAGTTCCTATTCCGATATTCATTATTACATTATCGACAATATAATTTAGCATTTTTCATACCGCCTATGCAAAAAGATATTCTCTTACATTATATATCAAATTCTAGTAAATTGCAAAACTTTTAATTATTTTTTGCAAAGCCAGTCAGTCATAAAGTCAATTTGTTTTTGAACATATTTAGGTGATGTGCTTCCTTGCGTTTGTTTATTATTTATACAATTTTTATAATCCAAAATTTCATATATTTTTTCAGGTTTTAACATCGGTAATTCCATTTCATAATAGCTTTTGGATAAATCTTCCAGTGCTTTTCTTTCTTTTACCGCGTTTGCAACCACTTTCCCCACCAATTTATGCGCTTCTCTAAAACTAATGCCCGTTTCTACCAAAGCATCCGCCAAATCCGTTGCATTAACATATCCGTTTTTCAGTTGTTTCATCATTGCTTCTTCATTAAAATTTACTGTTTCTAGCATCGGCGGAAGCAGTTTTAACGCCAAATCTATATCTTTATAAGCACCATACATCAATTCTTTATCCGATTGAAAATCCTTATTATAAGACATCGCAAGTCCTTTCATTACTCCTAACATGGAAACCAATCTCCCCGACATCACCGCGGCTTTTCCTCTAATCAGTTCAAATCCGTCCGGATTCTTTTTTTGAGGCATAATACTACTTCCCGAGGAAAATTCATCTGCCAAAACTACATAACCGTACGCCGGTGAATTCCAAAGTATAAAATCTTCTGCAAGCGAACTTAAATGCACAAACAATGTACTTCCCAAATATAAATACTCTGATACAAAATCCCTATCACTTACACTATCCATAGCATTTTCCGATATTTTAGAAAACCCCAATTTTTCAGCCACAAATTGCCTATCTACAGGATAATTTACCCCTGCTAACGCTCCGCTTCCGAGCGGCATCACGTCAAGTCTTGAATAACTCTCAATAAACCTTTCATAATCTCTTTTTAATTTACTGGCGTAACACATAAAATAAAATCCCAATGTAATCGGTTGTGCCGCCTGCAAATGTGTAAATCCCGGCAGCATTACTTCTTTATATTTTTTTGCCATTTTAACCATCACATCTATCAAATGAATCAAATCCTCTTGATGGTGCGTATATGCGGCTTTCATCCAGAGTTTTTCAGATGTCACAACTTGATCGTTCCTTGATCTTGCCGTATGTATCTTCTTTCCCAACTCTCCCAGCTTTTTTGTTAAAAGACGTTCTACCCACATATGAACATCCTCATCAACAGATAACGGTTCCTCTGTTCCTTGCGAAATTTCTGCGGATATTTCATCAAGCTTTGCTAATATATCCTGTTCTTCTTCCTTTGAAAATATTTTTATTTTAGTCAAACCCTGCACATGCCCTTTACTTCCTTTTATATCAAATTCCGCTAAAAATTTATCCTGCGCAATAGAGCAGTTGATTGCTTCAAAAACCGGATTTTGTTCTTCTTCAAACCTACCCGCCCACATCTTGGCATCTGTTTTTTTCATATTCCCTCCTATACTGCAAAACTATAAAATTCACAATTCCCATTTTCGTTATTTCCATGCGCAAATTCCTTTCCATGAACTTGAGCGCATACACAAACTTGCAAGCTATGCAAATTTATGAATCCCGTAGCGTCACTTTGATCATATCCGCTACCGCCGTCAAATGTGACCAGTTCTTCACTATACAGGCTGTATGGAGATTTTACTCCTTTATTAAACACATTGCCTTTAAAAAGTTCGAGACTGACACTACCGGTAACATACTTTTGAGTTTCCTCCACAAATGCATCTAGTGCCTCTTTTAGCGGAGAAAACCAAAGACCGTCATATGTAAGTTCCGCGTACTTAATCGCTATACCCTGCTTATAATGCATTGTTGCTTTATCAAGCGTAATTTTTTCCAAAATTTTGTGAGCTTTATGTAATACCGTTGCTGCGGGCGATTCATATACACCTCTTGATTTCATGCCCACAAGCCTATTTTCAACTATATCAACTACACCTATGCCATGTTTGCCCGCTTTTTCATTCAATGCTTCCATAAGTTCAACCGAATTTAAATATTTTCCGTTTAATGTTGTCGGTACTCCCTGTTCAAATCCGATACTTATCAATTCCGGTTCTTCGCAAGCATCTTTAAGCGATTTGGTTTTTTTATAAATCTTACTGCTATGCGCATGCGCAGTATTTTCCAAATCATTCCCCTCATGACTTATATGCCAAAGGTTATCATCCTGACTGTAATTGTCCTCTTTTTTAGGAGGAATCGGAATATTATGTTTTTTTGCATAATCTAACAATTCTTCTCTTGATTTGAAATCCCAAGTTCGCCATGGTGCAATTATATTTATGCTCGGCGCAATCGACTTTATCGCCGTTTCAAACCTTACCTGATCATTGCCTTTTCCCGTAGCGCCGTGTGCTATGCCGGTTGCTCCTTCTTTGTTTGCAATTTCAACTAATATTTTTGCAATAAGCGGCCTTGCGTAAGCTGTCCCCAACAAATAATCATCTTCATAAACCGCTCCTGCTTTCAGCCCTTTAAATGCATAGTTAGATATAAAATTTTCCTTTGCATCCATTACATATACTTTCGTCGCACCTGTTGTAATAGCTTTTATTTTCAGTTCATTAAAATCCTGCTTCTGACCGACATCCACACAAACCGCAATCACATCAAGACCTTTTTCCTCTTTTAGCCATGTTAGTATGATTGATGTATCAAGACCCCCTGAATACGCAAGTACAACCTTTTCCTTTTTTAGATTTTTCATTTTCTCCTCCTTAAGCAATAAAAAACGACAGCGGCCTTAATCCCACTGTCGTTTAAATATATGATGAATTTTATCTTATGAATACTATCTTCAAATTCGACAATATTCAATAAATACAATTTTCATAAATTTTAACTTCAATACCGAGATTAAGTTTTTATAAACACAAAAAGAATTAGCCACGTTCCATCTTCTCTGACGGTTAACGCGTCTAACTCTTTGTCTTAATCTCAATACGCTGCTAAAATTCATATCAATCTATGCACCAACAAAGCAGTGCTTTCCTCCTGCTTGTAGTATAATACAACAAATTTTGTATTTTGTCAACAAGTTTTTAATAAATTTTGTTTATTTTTACAAAATGTTATGTCCTATTGTAACTCCTTTGAAAATTGACCATTTACATATACATACGGTCCCGGTTCATCTTTTTCTCCAAAATATTCACTACGCTGTAAAAACATATCAAAAATTTCATCAACAGTTCTTACACGCGTAACTTGATAAGGTTGTTCAAATGCTATTTTTTCAACAAACACCAAGCCGTCCTTATCCTTAATCATCACTCCTGTGTGCCCGACAAAAGTTTTCTTAAAATCAGGATCATAAATCACTATACTAATTAGCGAAACTTTATCGCTATCTACATATATACCGTACTCATTCCAAATTTCCCCAAATTTAGATTGAGGATTTTCTCCATCTTCGATAACCTTATCACCGAAAACCGTCGTGAAAAGTTGCTTTTTCTTCTTTAAAGTTTTGTACCTAAGTGTACTGTCAATCGCCTGCATATCAAACATCAAGTAATCGCCGGTATATGATTGTTCTACTTTTTTCGATTTCAATATGCCGTCAAGCAATAAAAATGCAGTCATCCTGCAATCCGCGTCGGAGTAGCTATGAGCTTCTTCCCAGCCATCCATAGTTCTCCCCAAATCAAAATTCAATTTGTCTAACGGTATCCAAGCATCTTTAAGTTCCGCCTTCACGCCCGCGGTTTTTGCAAAATCTATAGTCCAGTCCCTAAATTCATCTGTATTTGAAAGCCCGCTTTCCTTTAACTTTTGCGTAACTTCCGCTATAGTATTCTCTCCGCCTAAATATGTAGCTGTCGGTTTTTGCTTTTCAGCTACCGCATTCCCGTTTGAACAGCCGACAAATGCTGCCGGCATTGCCAGCAGCATAATCAGTACAATAATAAATTTATTCTTCATATTATCTATTCTTTACTATTATTTTTTCTAAACATTATAACACTTAAAAACACATTTCACTTTATATTGCAACAATGCTTCGATTTTTTCGTAAAATAGCATACATTACATATACAAGTCCCGGTATCATAATAATCGAAAATGCGTTGATTGCATCAACTCCCGCTTTAGGTACAAACTCCTGCACCGCTGCAAGAAAATTGTTTGTGATATGAACAAGTATCGGAAAAATCAAATTGTTCTTTTTTTCATAAATTATCGCAGCTGCTATTCCCATACAAGATGCATAAATAGCCTGAACAATATTCATGTGATACGCGCCGAACAATACCGAGGATACTATTATAGACACCCAAACAGGACTTACTTTTTTTAGAGATTTAAAAACTATACCTCTAAAAACAATTTCCTCTATTATCGGTGCTCCGATAGCAGATACCAATATCGTTCCAATTAAGCCGCTATCTCCTCCGCCTTTTGTAACAGCCTCAATATTTTTTTGAAGCGCAGGTATCAATCCCAACACAGCAACCCAAATACATATAACTCCTGCCACTCCGAGCCCTGCGATAATACTGAATCCCGCATCTTTCAAGTTGAACGGCGTTGATTGTTCCACATCGTTTTTCCCCAATGTCAACTTATAAATTGTGAAAAACACAACAATAAGTATTGTATACATGAGTATGTCGCCTAAAGACGTAAATTCCGCTACCTGCTCATTGGAAAAATGTAACACATCCAAAAATACCTTGCCTATGGCAAAATATAATAAATTCATAAGGATATAATGAAAGCATATTGTAGCAACCGGAAGTACAAAATACCACTTACTGCTTCGTTTATATGTATTACTTCTGAATTCCTTATCGTTGTTTCCCAACATACTTCACCTCCTAATTGACATTTTTTATTCTTTTAATTCTTTAATTTTATTCTCAATTTCTTCAATTTTTTTAATATCAGCATCAAGGACTTTCGCTTCTTCTTCAGTCAATTCGCCCTTAACCGCTTCTATATGTTTTTTCAAAAATCCTGCATAATCTTCTGCACCATCTTGTATATTATCCTTCTGCACATTTGCAAACACCTTGTTCCAAGCAGCTTGATGTTCTTCAAAAAGTGCATTCTCCTCTGCCATCAGTTTCACTATTTCTTCGTCCTTAGGATTAGAAGATGATACTGTATTAGGCGCCTTTTTTCCCGCTTTTATATCATCGATTATATTCAGAATTTCTTTCATTCTCTTTTCACCGTCAATCGCTCCAAGTATAGGTTCACCAATGATATTTCCGTTTTTATCAACTAATACTGTTGTTGGATAGCTGAAAATTCCACTTATATACTTTTTAGCAGCATCTCCTGATTCAACAAATATATTTCTATATGTTACACCCTGCTTTGAGATAATTCCTTTAGCTTCATCCAACTTTTCTTCGTTTACACCGGCATCATTTATGATTTCCACATTCACGCCTACAATTTGTGCACCTTTTTCACGCAATTTTTCATTGAATTTCTCAAGACCCGGCATTTCGCTTACACAAGCGGAGCAACCGTTAAACCAGAAGTTTAATAATGTAACATCATTTTCTGCAAACAAGGTTTGATCAACCTTATTTCCTTCAAAATCTTTACCTTCGAATTCAGGAAATGTTATAGTCTTATCTTCAGTTTGCTTCGAATTATTATCATTCGCATTTTCTTGTGTTTGAGTTTTTCCACAACCCACTAATGCAAATAGCATTGCTACTGCCATTACTACCGCTAAGATTCTTTTAATTGTTTTCATTTTTTAGTTCTCCCATCTTTGTTTGATTTATTTTATTTTCAAAGGAATTTTTCAATCCCAAATTGACACTTATTGCTTTTGCAGGACACGCTTTTATACATTCTCCGCATCTTATGCATTCCGGATGCGCATTATTTTTAGTAATATCCACATCCATTTTGCAAATACGACTGCATTTGCCACATGAAACGCATTTGTGACCATCTACTGCATAATTCACAAATGAAATTTTATTGAACAATGCATAAAATGCTCCGAGCGGACAAATCCATTTACAAAACGGACGATAAAAAATTAAACTGAGTGTTATAACTGCTGCAAGTATTACCGACTTTAAAGTAAACAATTTACCTAATGCCGCCCTTATATTCGGATTCGCGATTGAAAGAGGGATGCCTCCTTCCAAAATACCTTGCGGACAGACATACTTACAAAAATATGGTGATGCTATTCCTGCCGGATTCACAAGTAATATCGGCAAAGCCACTACCGTTATTAGAAGCACCGCATATTTCAAATATGTAAGAATTTTAAGCTTTTTCGTACTAAATTTCGGTGTCGGTATTTTATGAAGTAAGTCTTGAAACCATCCAAACGGACAAAGGAAACCGCAAATAAACCTACCCATCAACACACCGAAAAGAATCGCAATTCCTGTTATATAATAAGAAAAATTAAATTTCGATGAACCTACAACCGCTTGAAAAGCTCCTATAGGACAGGCTCCGGTTGCTCCCGGACAAGAATAGCAATTCAATCCCGGTACGCATACCTGTTTTGCTTTGCCTTGATACAGTGCTCCGCTTACAAAATTAGGCAGATGAATATTTGTTAGTAACGCGCTAATCATTTGCACACTATTTCTGCTTTTTAGAAAGTTTAAAATCTTCACTGTTTGCCTCCCCTTATCCAATGCCGACACATTCCAAACACAAGCGAATTGCTTTGTCAAATACTGCTGAAACTTCGCCCCTATTTGCACCGATATAGATAAATGATATTCCTATACCGATTAACAAAATTCTAAGCAACTGTCTAATTTTAAATGAGTTATTTCCTATGTACTTCATTTGTGCACACCTCATTTCTATTTTATTTCTTTTTACATTTAGCATTATAGCAAGTTGCACATAAAGTTTTTGTTAAGAAAAATATTTTTTTACAAAAACTTTTTCATAGCTGTTTTTCCTTACTTTGCTTGTATTTCATTCATAATTTCGCTATAATAATGCGTATTAAATTCACTGCGTAAAAAATATTTTGAATGAGTGATTTTAAAATTAAAAGGAGGGCGTATGCGAATACTTATAGTAGAAGATGAAGAAATCCTTTGTGAAAATATCGCCAAAGGGCTACGACTTGGAGGATATGAAGTCGATACCTGCTTTGACGGCGAAAACGCTTTAGAAATGCTAATATCTGAAAGCTACGATTTGGTAGTCCTTGATTTAAATCTCCCGAAAATTGACGGAATGGAAATTCTGAAAGAAATAAGAAAAGATGACTCCGAAACTGCAATTTTAATACTTTCTGCACGAGGTCAATTACAAGATAAAATAGAAGGACTTGATGCCGGTGCTAACGATTACCTTTGTAAACCGTTTCATTTTGAGGAACTCGAAGCTCGCATACGCAGTCTAACTCGTCGCCGTACAATTCAAAACAATATAATTTTAGAATGTGGTGAAATTTCCTTAAACACTAAAACTCGAAGCCTGACCGCAAAGGGCAATGAAATTCAGCTTACTCGTAAAGAGCTCGGAATTTTGGAATATCTAATGTTGCATCAAGAAAGTCCCATAAGTCAGGAAGAATTGATTGAACACGTATGGGATTCCAGTGTAGACAGTTTCAGCAACTCAATACGAGTTCATATTTCGGCGCTTCGTAAAAAATTGCGCACAGCTCTCGGGTATGATCCCATAACAAATCGAGTTGGGCAAGGATATATGATAGGAGTTTTAAAATGAGAAAAACGCATTCACTTCAACTGAAACTTACACTCGCAACCGCACTTTTAGTAATTGTTTCATGCCTTACCGTTTCATATTTTATCAGCAATTCCGCTGTGGTTTATATGTCTGAAATCGAAGACTCGGCAATCGCAATATTTCCAAGTGAAATAATGGCTCAAGATTCGAAAGACAGTTTTGAAGTTCAAATCGACCCTAAGGTTGTTCTGTCTGACATGTTCAAAAATACAAAAGATGAATTTTGGACCAAAAGCCTGCTGATAACATTGATTATAACTATCCTAAGCAGTTTTACCATGTATTTTATAATCGGATATGCTCTAAAACCTTTACAGAAACTCGCAAAACAAATGGGCGACGTGCAAGCAAAAAATTTACAAGCACCCATTGTTTCCGACAGCAATGATTTAGAAATCTCACAGCTAACTTTTGCATTCAACAAGATGCTATCACGTCTAAGCGACAATTTTTCTGCTCAAAAACAATTTTCTGCAAATGCCGCACACGAACTTCGCACACCGCTTGCAGTAATGCGCACCAGACTCGAAGTTGTCGCCAAAAATTGCACACCTGATATTTGCGAATATAAAGAAACGATAGGTATGCTAAAATTTCAAATTGATCGCCTATCAAACGTGGTCGATGTTCTATTAGAAATGACCGAACTTCAATCAGCTGAAAAAAGCGATATTATTTCACTTGCGGCAATGGTTGAAGAAGTATTATGTGATTTGACCGCTATCGCCGAAAAAAAAGGCATACATTTAATTCAAAAACCCGGCAATGCTGAAATTACAGGTAATGATACACTAATCTATCGCGCCGTATACAACCTTATTGAAAATGCAATTAAATACAACAAAAACAATGGCGAAGTTATTGTAGAAATTGAACAACAAGATAATTTAGGCATAGTGCGTATCTCCGATACCGGAAAAGGCATTGAAAAATCAGAATGGGAACACATATTTGAACCATTTTTTCGCGTTGACAAATCCCGTAGCAGAAATATGGGAGGTGCAGGACTCGGTCTTGCACTCGTAAAAGAAATTGCAACAGAGCACAGAGGTAACGTTAAAGTCGTATCAAGCTCAGATAAAGGAACTGTAATCGAATTGTCAATACAAATACACTAATGAAAAAAGATGGGAATATTTCCCATCTTTTTTCATTAGTGCATCAAACTATATCTTCAATGTATATTTGCGGATTATATTTACGCGCAATCTCTTTTGCCTTAATTGCATCAGACGGTGTAACTACAAATGTTCTTGTCACAATATCTTTTCCTATATGAAGCATCACATTCGCCCCCGCTTTTCGATAATCTGCGTGCAACGTAGTAATTTCTTCCCATTTCCAAATATTATGCATTATCGAATTAAACAATCTGTATTCTACATCTATTCCCACATCTGAAATTATCTGTGCTTTGTGAAAAAACGGTACCAATGCAACGAGCAATGTTATCGGAATGTATATATACAAACTTTTCCAAATTTCAAGCCCCAACATCATAAGCGCAATCACAAATATTGCACCCCTAACTAAAGGCGAACGCTCTTTAACTATACCCCTAAGCTGCATTATTCCTAATCTTTTGAAGTGCCTCCATAGCAACCTTATGAGCATCCTCAGGTGCATCAGGTACACTTCCCTGAACCAATTTTCTAAAGATATTAGTTCTTGTTCCATCAGCATAGAATATATTAGCTCCATATGCTGCTGTTAAAATTGCATACACCGGATTTATTAAATTCATAAAGCAAAACGGAATATATGCAAGCGTACTTACACCGAGTATACTGGAATGATATGCCCCGCAAGACGACCATGGTACAAGTGGCGACCACAATGTTCCACCATCTTCAAGGCTCCTTGAAAGCATATTTCTTGCAAGTCCGAGTTCATCATACCTTTCTTTATACATACTGCTTGGAATGATAAGCCCCAAGTATTGGTCACACATAGTTGTAATGCAAAATACTGATGTAGCTATAGTTACAACTATCAACTGGAACGGAGTTTTTACTTTCTTTATAAAATCTCCTAATATTGCCTCTACTGCTCCAATCTTTTGTAAAATTCCTCCAAATCCAACCGCAACTATTACCAGGTTATTCGTCCAAAGCATACTATCCATACCACCTCTATTTAGAAGTTTGTCACAAAGTTGATTTCCTGTTTCAGCCGAATATCCATAATGTGCCATCTGCAAACAATCGGCAAAATCGGCACCTTGGAATATAAC
>JBQMYS010000040.1:0-12696 GCA_052173355.1 Eubacteriales bacterium
AGCTGTACTTCCAAAGTACACAGATGTAAAAAAAGACACATGGTATTCAAAAGACCTTGCTGTAGTAATGAGCATGGGACTTGTGAAAGGTACGTCTGCAAAAACAGTTTCGCCTGAGAAAAATGTAACAGGAAAAGAAATGATGGCTATGCTTGTAAGAAGTATGGGCAAGGAAGTGAAGCAGAGTGCAGATTCCAATTGGTACGATTCTTACAAAAAAGAAGCGGCAGCTCTTAAACTTGATGAAGGTATCAAATTCGACGTATCAAAATATCTAAGCAGAGCAGAAGTTGCAGCCATGATGTACAACTATGTGAAGCTAAATGAAAAGACATTGGAAAAGGTTGATCCGAATGTCCTTGCACAAGTGAAGGATATGGCGGACATTCCTGCTGAATATAAAGAAGCGGTAGCATATATGTATCAGAAAGGACTGCTCAAAGGCTATGAAGACGGTTCATTCATGCCTAACAAGAGCCTGACAAGAGTGGAGGCAGTAATAATACTTGCAAGATTGTTAACAATTTAGTTTTCTTTCATTTTTTAGGATAAATAAAACAATAAGGTTGCAAAATTTATTGCGTTTTGCAACCTTATTGACAACTAAGGAATTTAAAAATTGCTTGCATAAAAAAAACTTTTTTGATAATATAATATTGGGAAGAGGAATGAAAAAATATATTTTGGAGGAAAAAAATGAAACACTCAAAAATTGAGCGCTTAGTTATGACACTAAGTATGGTATTTGCGTTTATTTTCGCTATACCGCAAATTTCAAGCGCTATGCACATCATGGAAGGCTTTCTTCCCAAAGAGCATTGCATAGTGTGGTATGTTGTATGCATTCCATTTTTAGTAGCAGGTTTTTTGTCTATCAAAAAAACTTTGGCAAAAGATAGGAAGCTTATGATGATACTTGTTATGATAACAGCATACACATTTGTGCTTTCTGCACTCAAAATCCCGTCTGTTACGGGAAGCAGTTCACATCCTACAGGAACAGGTCTTGGAGCTGTATTGTTCGGACCTTCAGCAATGGCGATAGTTGGTGTGATAGTGCTTTTATTCCAAGCAACATTGCTTGCGCATGGCGGACTTACAACTCTTGGTGCAAATACGTTTTCTATGGCGATTGCAGGACCGTTTTTAGCGTTCGCAGTTTATAAAATTTCAAACGGACTAAGACTACCTAAAGCCGTATCGGTATTTTTGGCGGCTTCATTGGGAGATTTGTTCACTTATTGCATTACGGCATTCCAACTCGCATTTGCACATCCGGCACAAGTTGGAGGATTCCAGGCATCACTTGTTGAATTTTTGGGAATCTTTGCGGTTACACAAATTCCGCTTGCAATCATAGAGGGACTTATAGCAGTTGTAGTTGTAACAGGACTTGAAAGCTTCGCAAAACCTGAGCTTGAAAGACTTGGTTATCAGGCGTAGCCGGGAGGTAAAAAATGAGTAAGAAGTCAAAAATAGTAATTTTTTGCTTGGTGCTTTCTGTTATAATAGCAGTCGTACCTTTGATTATGATACATGGGTCTGAATTCGGTGGAGCGGATGGAGCGGCAGAAGATGCGATAGCAGTCGTAAATCCTGATTACGAAGCATGGGCTGAGCCTATTTTGGAACCGCCGGGAGGAGAAACCGAATCGCTTTTGTTTTGCTTACAGGCGGCAGCCGGCTCAGGTGCTTTCTTCTTTTTCATGGGCTATTTAGTTGCAAGGAAAAAATTTGGAGCAGATAAAAAAAATAAGTAGAACTTAATATTTTGGAGAAAAGATATGATAATAGATAAGTTGGCGTATTCTTCCGCAATCAGACATAAAAGTCCATTTTTGAAATCTGCATTTGCGGTTTCAGCTTTACTGATTTGTGTCGGGTTTGCTGCATTTTTGCCATCTTTGATTATACTTTTGCTTATGATGTTTTTAACTCTTACGCTCAGCAAGACCGATGGCAGGCATTATAAAAATTTGATGCTTGCTCCGTTCGTATTTTTACTGATGGGGACGATAGTTTTGTTATTTGACGTAGCAAAAGAGCCTATGGGCATTTTAAGTATTCATGCAGGCTCCATATACATTGTTGTTTTGCTTGAAAGAATTATATACGTGTTACGGTTGATATTGGTTTCAATATCAGCCGTTTCTTGCCTTTATTTCTTGATATTGACAACACCGATGATGGACTTGTTTTTGGTATTAAGAAAATTGCATTGTCCGAATTTGATAATCGAACTGATGATGATGACATACAGATATATATTTGTGCTTTTTGAAATGGCGATAGCGATAAGTACGGCACAAAGTTGCAGACTTTCAAATATCAATGCGAAGGCTGCGATAAAAGCATTCGGAGGGATGCTTTCCACTGTGCTTTTTCGCGCACTTCAAAAGGCAAATTTTTTATTTGATGCTATGGAATCACGTTGCTATGACGGCAAGCTTAGAGTGCTTGAAGAATATACAAAAGCAAGTGTAACAGAGAAAATAGCTGCGGTTGCGTTGCTCTTGGTGTTACTTTCGATAGCTATATTGAACAGTTATTTTAAAATTTGGATATAGGTGGTTAAATGGAAGAATCAAAGCAAAAGGTTATATTGAGCGCCAAGGATTTGCACTATACTTATCAAGACGGAACAAAGGCGCTTCAAGGTGTAAATTTAGATATATATCAAGGAGAACGGCTTGCGATAATGGGCTCGAACGGCTCCGGAAAGTCAACATTTTTTTTACACCTTAACGGAGTTTTGAAACCGGAAAGCGGAGAGCTTACTTTGGACGGTAAGCCTTATGATTATTCAAGACAGGGGCTTTTAAATTTGCGAAAAAGGGTAGGAATAGTTTTTCAAGATCCGGATAATCAATTATTTTCAGCAAATGTGATGCAGGAAATTTCTTTTGGAATTTTGAATTTGGGAGTTTCGGAAGAAGTAGCAAAGCAAAAGGTATATGATGTAATGGAAAAATTGAACATTACAAGTTTTAAAGACAAGCCTACACATTTTCTTAGCGGGGGGCAAAAAAAGCGTGTAGCTATAGCGGATATACTTGTTATGGAGCCTGATATTATGATTTTGGATGAACCGACTTCCGCACTTGACCCAAAACATGCAAAGCTGATAGATCAACTGGTTGAGGAATTAAGTGACAGCGGTATTACGGTAATACTTTCAACTCATGATGTGGAAAGGGCATTGCTTTGGGCTGATAAGGTTGTTTTGTTCAATGAAGGAAAGGTATTGAGCATAGGGAAGCCTTCGGAAATTTTTGCAGATGATGAATTGCTTGCGAAAACGAATCTGGAAAAACCCGCTGTTGTGTATATTGCCGAGGAATTACAAAAAGAAGGAATACTATCGGAAGATGCAAAGTTTTTTAGAAGTCCGTCTGAAATCGTAGAAAGTATTAAAAAAATTGCAAAAAAATAGGAGAAAATATGAAAAAAGCGTTATTAGTGGTGAGTTTTGGTACAAGTCACGAAGATACTATGAAAAAAAATATAGAGGCTATTGAGAATGATATAGCGGCTGAATTTTCGGACAGAAAATTTGCAAGAGCCTTTACGAGCGGTATGATAATGCGAAAGTTAAAGGCGCGTGACGGAATACATATTGATAATGTGCACGAAGCTATTGAAGAATTAGTAAATGACGGATATGAGGATATATTGGTGCAGTCGACACATATAATGAACGGTGATGAATACGACAAGATGACAGAGCAAATTGCTCCGTTTGTCGACAAAGCGGACATAAAGGTTGGAGAAGCGTTGCTTACAACATCGGATGATTACGATTCGGTTGTAGAAGCGCTATGCACAGAAGGATTTTCAGAAGAATTAAAAGAAAAGGAAACCGCAATAGTTTTAATGGGGCATGGAACGGGACATTTTGCGGATGCGGCATATGCGGCACTTGATTACAGGTTCAAGGTATTTGGAAATAAAAATGTATTTGTGGCAACAGTTGAGGGGTATCCTGAATTGGATACGATAATTCCTCAAATAAAAGAACTTGCTCCCAAGAAAATTGTTTTGATGCCTTTTATGGTTGTTGCGGGGGACCATGCGAAAAACGATATGGCAGGCGATGAAGAAGACTCGTGGAAAAGCATATTTAAACGATTGGGATACGAAGTAAAATGCGTTTTGAAGGGTATCGGAGAATTACCGTCAATTAGAAAGATATATGTGGAACACGCGAAAAAAAGTGCACAATAAAATTGTGAATTTACTATGAATTTTAATTAAAAATGCAGAAAAAACTATCAATATGTGATACAATATAGCTTATGATAAATTTACAAATTACGGAAAATGAAGAAGGTCAACGCCTGGACAGGTTTTTGAAGAAGTATTTGAAAAATGCTCCGCTTAGTTATATTTATAAGCTAATCAGAAAATCGGTAAAGGTTAACGGCAAAAGGTTGAAAGAAGATTCAATTTTGCAAATTGGAGACGAAATTAGACTTTATATCGAGGAGCAGGAACTTTCGACTTTACAGAAAAAGGGAAAAACGGCAAAGGCAAAAAGGCAGTTCGGAATTGTTTATGAGGATTCTAATGTAATAGTTGTAGATAAGCCGTTCGGACTTTTAACACATGGTGATAAGCTAGAAAAAAAGAACCATTTGGCAAATCAGGTAATTTCTTATCTTATTGAAAAAGGCGATTATGTCCCCGCTAAAGAGCGAACTTTTGTACCGTCACCTGTAAATAGGCTGGATAGGAATACGAGCGGTCTTGTTATTTTCGGCAAGACCGCAGCTTCGCTTAAAGATTTGAACTTTATGATACGAAAGCGAGGTTATGTCGATAAATACTATTTGACAATAGTACATGGTAAATTGCAAAAGGAACTTGAACTTTACGATCGTATGAAAAAAGATGAAAAGAGAAATATAGTCCAAGTTACGGATATATCAGACGAGGACGGAAAGCTTATGCAGACCGTGGTCTCACCGTTAGCATATACTAACGGATATACGCTTTGTGAAGTGAAATTGATAACAGGACGAACTCATCAAATACGAGCACATCTTGCAAAAGCGGGCTATCCCGTACTTGGAGATGCCAAATATGGAAAAAGTGAGGTAAACAATAAAACCTTTGCTAAATTTAATCTGAGCACTCAATTTCTTCATGCTTACAAATTGGATTTTCAAGGGGGATATGCAAGTCTTGCTTATATGAAAGGAAAAGTAATAGAGGGGGCACTTCCTGAAAGGCTTGAAGAAATTAAAGAAGAAATTTTTGATAGGAGAAAGTTATAAATGAGCGGCATAAAGGAATTTTTGAAAGAACTGTTAATTGCGGTTGTAATTGCATTTTTGATTATGCAAATTGTTAAGCCTACAATAGTTAAAGAATCGTCAATGGAACCTACACTTTACGAAAATAATTATCTGATTTTGAATAGGCAGGCTTATAGATTTGGAGAACCTCAGCGCGGTGATATAATCGTTTTTCATTCTGATTTAGTGACTCAAAATGGCCATGAAAAGTTGCTAATCAAGCGTATAATCGGGCTTCCGGGAGATGTCATAACTATCGCAAACGGTAGTGTTTACCTAAACGGTAAAAAAATTGAAGAATCGTATATAAAAGACGGCAGGACTGATGGAGAAATAACCGCTTTGACAGTGCCGAAAGGAGAAATTTTTGTAATGGGGGATAACCGTTTGGTAAGCGTAGACAGCAGATCGGAAGCGGTCGGAACGGTTAAATTGGATAGGGTGCTTGGAAAGGCTATGGTAAGGTTGTATCCTTTTAGTCAAATCCGAACGTTTTAATCGGGGCGATTGAACTTGCGATGCAAATGACGAATAAAAGAGGTTAAAATGAAGCAAGTAAAATTGGTTTCGAACAATAAAAAGGCAAGATACGATTATTTTATAGATGATGTTTATGAAGCGGGAATGGTTTTAACCGGAACAGAGATAAAATCGTTAAGGCAGGGTAAGGCAAATATCAAAGAGAGCTATGCGAAAATCGAAAACGGAGAATTGATAATATATGGCATGCATATAAGTCCATACGAACAAGGGAACAGATTTAATGTAGATCCGCTGAGACCCAGAAAGCTTTTATTACACAAAAAAGAAATAAGAAAACTTTTGGGATTAAGTACCGCCAAAGGATATACTCTTGTGCCGTTAAGGCTTTACATAAACGAGAGAGGACTTGCAAAACTGGAAATTGCGGTAGCCAGAGGTAAGAAAAATTACGATAAACGCGAAAGTATTGCAAAGAAGGATGCACTTAGAAAGATTCAGCAGGCAATAAAGAAGGAGAGATAATGTCGCTTAATATAAAACAGGATTTGGAGATTGCAAAAAAGCTGTTTTCGGTTACTCAGGTTTGTGCAGCTGAAGAAAAAAAGGTATCTGAACTGATTGAAAAACAGGATAAAAGTGAAATAACAGTGTCTGTAATAGGACAATTTAAAAGAGGAAAGAGCACACTGGTCAACGCTTTGCTGGGAGAAGAAATATTGCCTGTCGGAATAGTGCCTGTAACGTCAGTGGTAACGAAAATAGAGTATGGAAAAAAGAACATACGAGTATTCTTTGATAGAGGGGATGTAAAGCAAATCAATTCAGACGAACTTTCTAAATATGTGAATGAACAGGAAAATCCGGACAATAAGCTTGGAGTGTTATCAATAGCTATGAATTCGGAGTCGGATTTTATCAAAGACGGCTTGATTTTGGTAGATACACCCGGCGTAGGATCTGTTCATAAGCACAATACGGATGCGGCATATGCCTTTGTAAAGGAGAGCGACGGTGTTATTTTCATGCTCGGAGTGGATAGCCCCGTAAATGAAATCGAAATTGAATTTTTAAAAAATGCAAAAGAATTTGCATCTAAATTTTATTTTGTTGTAAACAAGATAGATAATGTGAGTGAATCCGAACTTGCACAGTACATATCGTATTGCAAGACTTTGTTAGCGGCGGTATTGGATAGTGAAGATGTTAATATAATGGCAGTAAGCGCAAAAAAGGGAATAGGAATAGACGAACTTAAAAAGGTGCTGATTGAGGATATGCGAGCGGCGAGCAGAGATATATTGGAAAACTCGGCAAAGATGAAATTGATAGATTTGATTAAGCAATCGTTATCCAAAATTCGCCTATACAGTAAACTCTTGGAGCTTTCAATATCAAAGATTACGGCAAGATATGAAAAAATGAAAGAATTTACGGATTTGCTTGAAATTCAAAATCGCGACTTGGCTTCGGATTTTAAGAAAAGAGCCGGAGAAATTGATGTGATTACACTTGCGAAAGAGTGCACACTTGCAGTTAACGATACTAAAATTGCGATTACTAAAAAAGTTAAGGAAATTTTTGATATTGAGTATGTATTTGAATTGAGTGATATGGAAATTTTAAAAACTTACAGCCTGACTAATGCGAAAGGAAATGCGGACGAGGTTATAAATGAATTTTTGGCAGGTGAAGCGAGTGCAAGAAATGAGATACTTAAGGTGCTTGAAACCATACTTATGCATAAAGAAAACAATACGATTACAATATCCAGAAATTTGGAGGATTTGAACAGAGCATATAGAAATCTTCGCAGTTTGCAAAATCGTTTACAAATCAGTAATTGATTAGATAATTTGTTTTAAATTGCTGAATTCGGATAAAAAACGCTTTTATGAGTTATATATCTTGACAAGAAAAATAAAAAAATATAAAATAAAAGGTGTCAGATTACCTTTTGGTAGCCTCGCCAGTGGGTTTGGGTCCTGTGCAATAGGACACTGTGAACCTTGTCAGGTCTGGAAGGAAGCAGCAATAAGCAGGAGCGCTTATGTGCCACAGATTAGCCTATTCTTCTTGACGGGGCTACTAAAGGGTAATTTTTTTATGCAAATAAAAAAGTATTTTTGCGGTGCAATTATTGCGAAAGAGGTGAGCATATGTATAAGGCATTATATAGAGCTTATAGACCTGAAACATTTGAAGATGTACTGGGGCAGGAACATATAGTCAGGATTTTGAAAAATCAGATAGCTAATGACAGCGTGGCTCATGCTTATCTTTTTTGCGGGATTAGAGGCACCGGAAAAACAACCATGGCAAGGCTTTTGGCTAAAGGTGTGAATTGCAAACAAGATGGTGCGCCTTGCGGAAAATGCGAGGATTGCAATGCGATAAAAAGCGGAACTTACCTTGATGTCATAGAAATAGATGCGGCATCTAATAACGGGGTCGATAATATAAGAGATCTTCGTGAAAGCGTAAACTATCCGCCTGTGCTCGGACGTAAGAAGGTATATATAATAGACGAAGTGCACATGTTGTCACATGGGGCGTTTAATGCATTGCTTAAAACTCTTGAAGAACCTCCGCAGGATGTAATATTTGTCTTGGCAACAACAGAACCGCAAAAACTTCCGGCAACAATAATGTCAAGATGCTTGACGCTTGATTTTCGAAGAATCAGTGAAAAACAGCTGGTCAGCGGAATGAAAAAAATTTGTGAGGATTTAAATATAGATGTAAGTGATGAAGCCCTTGCTGTTGTTGCAAGAAATGCAGACGGTTCGGTAAGGGATGCACTAAGCATACTGGATCAGTGTATTGCCGCTTCAATGGGGAAAATATCTTATGAAGATGTACTGGATGTACTTGGAACGGTAGGAGATTCCGCACTGATTGAAATGGCGGATTTGGTTATAGCGCAAAAACCGGCAGAAGCGATTGAATTTTTAGATAAGCTTATAGATGAAGGGCGTGAAGTTAAAGAACTTGCAAAAGAATTTTTGAGGCACGCAAGAAATGTTCTCGTGTGTAAGTATGTAGCAAAACCGCAGGATATGCTTGGTGTATCAGCTGAAAATGCACAAAGAATTAAGAAACAAGCTGATAAATTATCGATTTTAAGACTTCATCAAACCATTGATATTCTTTCAAAGACCTTAAATGATATAAAATGGGCAAGTCAACCCAGAGTGCTTTTGGAACTTGCGCTAGTGCAGCTAGCGGAGCCTACGGAGAATAAGGTTCAAGAAGAAAGTAAAAAAACAGCAAAAGCCGAGACAAAATTAACGACAAATTTAAAAGTTGAAAAATCTAAGGAAACAATTCCAAAGGTGCCTGAATCCAAAGAACCTGCAAATAACGATCGCTTGGATTCGGTTAAAAATATGGATAAAACGGATTACGATTCTATATGGTCGAAAGTTTGTAAAGATGGTGCAAGTGAAAATGCCACATTTAATTTTTTGGCAAACAGCGCAGAACTTTGGGAATTTACGGATACACATTTTGTAATAGCGGCACTGAACCCTGTAACGCAGAAAACACTTGAAACCGTAAGGGATAAAATTGAAGCAGGTGTAGAAAAATATGCAGGTATAAACTTACCTATGCTCTGCAAATTGAAAGCGGTGCTGGAAACTGAAAGTGCAGGCAAAAAGAATATAGATGCTCAAAAAACAAAAGAAGAATTGGAAAAGAAATTAAATTTGGGCATAGAAATAGTTTAGTTGGAGGATTAAATATGGGAAAAGGTATGAGAGCAGGGAAAAAACCGTCATCTAAACCGGCAAAGCAGGGATTTTCCGGTGGCAATATGCAACAACAGATGATGAAAATACAGGCTATGCAAAGGCAGATGGAAGAAACCCAGGCTGAACTTGAAAGCATGGAAGAAACTGCCAGCGCAGGTGGCGGAGCGGTAACGGTAACGGTAACCGGAGCAAAAAAGGTTAAAAAAATTGCGATAAAGCCGGAAGCTGTCGATCCGGAAGATATTGAAACTTTGGAAGATTTGGTGCTTGTAGCTGTAAATGAAGCTTTGAGGAAAGCAGATGAACTGTCGGAAAATGAGATGTCAAAAATTACAGGCGGGTTGAATTTGCCGGGATTCATGTAAGCGGATTTTATTGTAGAGGGAAGATATGAGGCAGTATGCAAAACCGTTAAATAAGCTTATAAATGAACTTACTAAATTGCAAGGCATTGGGAGTAAAACTGCGCAGCGTATGGCTTTTAATATTTTGGCTATGGATAAGGATAGTGCAGTTGCGATTGCAAATGCGATAATTGATGCGAAAGAGCAAATGCGCTACTGTGAAATTTGTGGAAATTTGACGGATAAGCAAGTTTGCAATATTTGTGAGGATGAAAAGCGTCGCAAGGATGTGATTTGTGTTGTTGAAAGTGCGAGGGAACTTGCATCAATGGAACGAATTAGAGAGTATGAGGGACTTTATCATGTGCTTAACGGAAGTATCTCGCCACTTGAGGGCGTAGGGCCGGAAGACATAAATTTAATGAGCTTGCTTAAAAGATTGCAAGGTTCGCAGATAAATGAGGTAATTCTTGCAACCAATCCGAATATAGAAGGTGAAGCAACGGCTATGTATATTGCAAAGCTTTTAAAACCGTCGGGAATAAAGGTAAGCAGAATTGCTCATGGTGTGCCTCTTGGAGGAGATTTGGAATATACCGATGAAGAAACATTGTCAAAGGCACTTGATGGAAGAAGGACGCTTTAAAGCGTCCTTTTATTTTTTTTGTATTCTTTTATTTCTTTATCATCGTCAATTTTTATCGCACCTACGGAAAGCATACCGACGGTTATTATTTTGGCTAAGCGTTTTCCTCCTTTGATTATGCGAACTTTATCTTTTTTCATGACCCCGCTTATGATTTCCGCACCGCTACCACCGATAAGCTTAAAATTTGTTGCGTAGTTATTTACTATTTTTCCTGCACCGCTTTTCAAGTTATTTGCACCTTGTTTTAACCGAACTCTGTCTTTTTTTATGGCACCTACGGCAATATCGCTACCGCCTGCAATAAATTCTCCTGCAATTTCTCCTGTGTATAAAAATGAATTTAGAATATTGTTACCAAGAGAGTCGAGCGGTTTTACTTTGGCAAGCTTTCCGGTAAACGAAATAGTACCGCCTATTGCACCGCCAAGTACCGCACCTGCGATAATAGCGCCTTTTTTAATTTTTCTCATAGATACCCCCCCATTTATAAATCGTATATTATAAGAGAATCGATTGTCTAAATTTAACCGCTTTGTTTTAATGATATATTATAAAAACGTTTAGTTAAAGTCAAGTGAGAAATATCGGTAAGCTTAGTATTTATTGCTTGAAAACAGAGGAATCGGGGTATAATAAAGGTTACAGTTTAATTATATTAAAGCTGAAAAATATTCGTTATGGAGGTAAGATATGAACAAGGAAGTTGAAAAATTATTGAATGAACAGGTAAATAAGGAATTTTTTTCTGCTTACCAGTATTTGAGTTTTGCGAATTATTTTGTAGATAAAGGGCTGAACGGTTTTGCAAACTGGTATATGATACAAACTCAAGAGGAAAGAGATCATACTATGCTGTTTATAAAGTATATGCAAAATAATGATATACCTGTAACATATGAGGCTGTAGCAAAGCCGGAGGATAAGTTTGCTGATGATATGGCGGTTTTAAAAGCAGGGCTTGCACATGAAAAATATATAACGGATTCAATTAACAAGATATATCGTGCAGCTATGGAAGCAAATGATTACAGGACAGCACAATTTTTGGATTGGTTTGTTAAAGAACAAGGAGAAGAAGAAACAAATGCAAACGATCTGCTTAAGAAGATGGAACTTTTTGGAGGAGATCCGAAAGGTCTTTACTTGCTTGATCAGGAACTTGCGGGAAGAATTTATACTGCACCGAGTCTGCAACTATAAAAGAAAGAATTAAACGAAGCGGATATAAATGAAAGTAGCAATAAAAACACTCGGATGCAAGGTTAATCAATACGAAAGTGAAATGCTTAAAGAATGTTTCAAAGAGCGAGGGTTTGAACTTGCAACTGATGATGAACTTGCTGATGTATTTGTAATAAATACTTGTTCGGTTACTAATCTTTCGGATAGGAAATCACGCCAGATAGTTAGGTCGCTAAAAAAACAAAATGCGAATGCGATAATAGCAATGACGGGTTGCTATGCGCAGTTAAAACCCGAAGAAGTGCTTGAAATTGACGGTGTTGATA
Organism: Eubacteriales bacterium; assembly: GCA_052173355.1. Taxonomy (GTDB): domain Bacteria; phylum Bacillota; class Clostridia; order Peptostreptococcales; family Anaerovoracaceae; genus JABZIP01. The sequence continues at coordinate 12,034 of JBQMYS010000040.1, forward strand.
TAGTGACAGGAACAAATCATAAGACGGAAGTCGTGGCTTTTGTTGAAGAAATATCAAAAAACCGCAGAGAAAAGAAGATTCTCGTAGATGATTACAAGACACTGTTAAACGCGGAGTATGCAGAAAGCGGTATTATCAAAGCTATGGATGCGCGAAGCAGAGCGTATATCAAAATTGAGGAAGGCTGCGATAGATATTGCTCTTATTGTATAATTCCGTTTGCAAGAGGAAAGGTGCGCAGCAGGGATATTGAAAATATAGTGCTCGAAGCAAAGGAACTGCTAAAGGCGGGGTTTAAAGAAATCGTGCTTACAGGGATAAATACAGCTTTGTATGCGCAGGAGGGTGTGCAAAAATTCGGGCTGTTCAGCATACTGGAGCGACTGGAAGAATTACCGTATGATTTTCGGATAAGAATAGGATCATTAGAACCGACAGTTGTCGATGCGGCACGTGCACAAGAATTGCTCAAATTTAAAAAACTCTGCCCGCATTTTCATTTGTCGGTGCAAAGCGGCAGTGATGAAATTGTAAAAGCCATGAATAGGCACTATACCATATCAGATTATTTAAAAATTTTAGATGTTTTGCGTGCGCATGATTCCGGGTTCGGTATTACTACGGATATTATAGTCGGGTTTCCGGGAGAAACGGATGAAGATT
>JBQMYS010000041.1:0-12581 GCA_052173355.1 Eubacteriales bacterium
CCTTCAAGCAGTATTGAACTGATTTTTTGCTCTGCCAAAAGCCTCATTCCCAAAACCAAATCGAGTTTCCCATCCTTACATGGCAATTCAATTAACTGTACCCCGCTGTTTTCCAATCTCGAACGTTTTTCAATATCGCAGCCTTCAGCTGTCAATATTATAAGCTTCTCTTTAATTGCATTTTCAACCACATATGAATCAATGGGTATCCTTAGCTTTGAATCTACCACAATTTTAAGCGGATTCGTTTCACCTATGATTCTGGTATTAAGCATAGGATTATCAGCTATTATGGTATTTATCCCTACCATTATCCCCTGATATTCTCCTCTCAGTTTTCTTGTGAATCGCCTGCTTTTTTCAGATGTTATCCATTTTGAATTGCCATCTTTGGTTGCAATTTTTCCATCCAGTGTAATCGCAGATTTTAAAAGTACAAACGGCATATTATTTTTTATATAATACATATACTTCTCATTCATAATTTGCTGCTTTTCATCACAAAGTCCGACATCAACCTCTATTCCCGCTTTTTTCAGCTGTTCAGCCCCTTTTCCCGACATAATAGGATTAGGATCCAAGCTTGCTATTACAACTCGCGAAATACCTTCTTTTATTATGCGCTCACTGCAAGGCGGTGTCTTTCCGTAATGACAGCAAGGTTCAAGAGTCACATACATAGTTGCACCTCTTGCATCCATCCCCTTTATCGAATTAAATGCTTCCACTTCTGCATGCGCTTCTCCATATTTTTTATGATAACCCTTACCTATCACTTTACCTTCTTTGACGATTACCGCTCCAACCATAGGATTGCTCTCAGTTCTTGCCCTGCCTTTCTTCGCAAAACTTAACGCTAATCGCATAAACTTTTCATCTTGATTACTCAAAAGCCGTTCTCACCTCCTGGCGATGTAAATTAGAAAATACGGTTATTCTATTAAAAAAGCCTTGAAATTTCTTTCAAGGCTTTTTAGTTTAAATGAAGTTAGCATAAGCAAACCGTTTCTTCCACTTCAACTTTTCTTCTCTCATCCAGACTATACTGTCGGTTCCGGAATTTCACCGGATCAGCTTACGCTCGTGGACTATACCACCGGTCGGGAATCTCACCCTGCCCTGAAGAATATATTAACTTATTTAATTTTTAATTATAGCAATCCGCCGATTGAAACAAATAACGGCGCAAACACTACTGCTACAATAGTCATAAGCTTGATTAAAATATTGATAGAAGGTCCTGATGTATCCTTGAACGGGTCACCTACCGTATCGCCAACTACTGCAGCCTTATGAGGTTCTGAACCTTTACCGCCGTAATTTCCTTCTTCAATATACTTCTTAGCATTATCCCATGCTCCTCCGGCATTTGCCATCATTATTGCAAGCAACACACCTGCCGAAAGTGCTCCTGCAAGCATTCCACCAAGAGCTTCAGTTCCCAAAACGATACCGACAAACAAAGGTGCCGCAATAGCAAGAAGTCCCGGTGCAACCATCTCTTTAAGTGCAGCTTTCGTAGAAATATCAACGCATCTTGCATAATCAGGCTTTGAAGTTCCCTCCATTATACCTTTATCTTCTCTGAATTGTCTTCTAACTTCTTCTATCATATCATTCGCCGCTTTACCTACTGAATTCATAGTCATAGCTGAGAACATAAACGGTAACATTGCTCCTATGAACAATCCCGCAATTACAAGAGGATCGAGCAAGCTGATTTGCTCAAGCTGCGCCACCTGTGAGTAAGAAGCAAATAACGCAAGCGCAGTCAAAGCTGCAGATCCGATAGCAAATCCCTTACCTATAGCTGCCGTAGTATTTCCAACAGCATCAAGTTTATCTGTAATTTCTCTTACCTCGTGAGGAAGTTCGCACATTTCCGCAATACCTCCCGCATTATCCGATACAGGTCCATATGCATCAACCGCAACCGTCATAGCAGTTGTTGAAAGCATACCTACAGCGGCAAGAGCTATACCGTATAAACCCGCAAATGCATTTGCAAGCAAAATTCCAACTGCCACAAATATAATCGGCCACAAAGTTGACATCATACCGACACCAAGACCTGAAATAATAGTAGTAGCCGCTCCTGTTTGTGACTGCTCCGCAATCTTCTTTACGTGTTTATAATCGCCTGAAGTATACACTTCCGTAATCTTTCCTATTGCAAGTCCGACTACAAGTCCCGCGATAATAGCTATTGCAGGATTGTAAGTACCAAGCATTGCCTTGCTCAATACAAATGATGCCACTATAACGATTATGCCGCTCACATAAGTACCTGCATTTAAAGCACTTGCAGGATTACCGCCTTCGCTTCCGCGAACAAACATAATTCCTATTATTGAAGCTATAATGCCTACTGCCGCAAGTACAAGCGGGAATACTGAACCCATTAGCGGATCAAGAACAAACTCGGAACCGATTGCAGGAACAACTGTAGGAATAATTACTGCAAGTATGATAGCTGAAACTATAGAACCGACATATGACTCAAACAAGTCTGATCCCATACCTGCAACGTCACCTACATTATCACCTACGTTATCTGCAATTACAGCAGGGTTTCTAGGGTCATCCTCAGGAATACCCGCTTCTACCTTACCTACAAGGTCCGCACCTACGTCAGCAGCTTTTGTATATATACCGCCACCCACACGTCCGAAAAGCGCCATTGAAGAAGCTCCTAAAGAAAATCCTGTGATTACCTTATCCGCATCAATTCCCATGATTACAAATACTACCCCAAGACCTAAAAGTCCAAGTCCTGTAACACAAAGTCCCATTACAGCTCCGGATCTGAACGCTACTTTTAGCGCCTTAACCATTCCTGATTCTCTAGCCGCATTAGCAGTTCTTACATTTCCCTTAGTTGCAACCGCCATTCCGAAATAACCTGCAAGTACGGAAAGCAATGCACCTACCAAATACATGACTGCCGTTATCCAATTTCCGATTCCTATGCCGATCAATAAAAATAATGCCCCGATTACAAAAACCATCGTTTTATACTCACGCTTCAAAAAAGCCATAGCCCCTTCGTGAATATATCCCGAAATTTCCTTCATTCTCTCGTTGCCGCTATCTACATTACCTATCCACTTTGCAAGCGCATATGCCACAATAAGTGCAAATGCCGCACAAATAGGAACCAGGTATATAAGCAACTGAACCTGTGATTCCATATAATTCCTCCTATTTTTTGCACATTAAAAAACTCGTGCTGTTTTTAATTATATAACAACGATTATTTCTAATCCATTATATCTATACAGTTGTCGTGCTATTCCATAGCTACCAAAGCCAAAGATATTACAATAAAGCAAACCGCTGCAGCTGTAGTTATTTTGCTTAATACAGCCTCGTAGCCCTTACTTTTCTTCTTTCCGAAAAGTTGCTCGGCACCGCCGCCTATTGAACCCGAAAGTCCTGCACTATTTCCTGACTGTAAAAGTACACTGGCTATCAATATTATGCTTGCGATTGCAAGAAGAACCATAAGCCCTGTTTTCATACGTTCACCCCCTCTTTAGTCTAACCGCTTAATGATACCACAAATTATCAATACTTTCAATATATTTTAAAAATTATTCACGTTTTTGATGAATTATTTTTTTAAATTATAAAAAGCATTCTCCCCCGCATATATTGCAGTATCACCCAAAAGTTCGTCAATTCTCATCAACTGATTGTACTTGGCAATTCTGTCGGTTCTTGAAAGTGAGCCTGTTTTAATCTGCCCCGCATTAACAGCAACAACCAAATCTGCTATTGTCACATCTTCGCTTTCACCGCTTCTATGCGACACAACCGCCGTATATCCCGCTTTCTTAGCCATCTCAATCGCATCAAGCGTTTCTGTAACTGTCCCTATCTGATTTACCTTTATCAATATCGCATTCGCTACATTAAGTTCAATTCCTTTTTTTAATCTATCTGTATTGGTTACAAACAAATCATCCCCTACAAGCTGGACTCTATCCCCCAGTTTTTCAGTAAGTTTTGCCCAACCGTCCCAATCATCTTCAGCCAGTCCGTCTTCGATTGAAACAACGGGATATTTTTCAATCAGATTTTCATAATATTCAATCATTTCGTCCGCCGTCATTTCCTTACCTTCGCCTGCAAGCTTATACTTTTTTGTGTTTTCATCATAAAACTCGCTTGCAGCTACGTCGAGCGCAATTTTAGCATCTTTCGCAGGCTCGTATCCGGCTTTTTGTATCGCTTCGATTATTACCTTGATAGCTTCCTCATTTGTTTTTAAGTCCGGTGCAAAACCGCCTTCATCTCCGACCCCCGTACTAAGTCCTTTTTCCTTTAGCACAGCCTTTAACGAATGAAAAATTTCAGCACCCATCCTAACCGCCTCTGTAAAAGATGTCGCTCTTACGGGCATTACCATGAATTCCTGAAAATCTACCGTGTTATCAGCGTGCGAACCGCCGTTAAGTATGTTCATCATCGGCGTAGGCAGCAGCTTTGCGTTAACTCCGCCTAAATACTGAAATAGCGGTAATCCCAAACTGTTTGCCGCTGCATCCGCTGCTGCCAGCGATACTCCAAGTATCGCGTTCGCACCTAACCTCGACTTGTTATATGTTCCGTCAAGTTCTATTAAAAGCTTGTCAAGTCCGACTTGATCAAACACGTTATATCCTATAATTTCATCGGCGATTTCCGTATTAACATTTTTTACCGCTTTCAACGTTCCTTTTCCCAGATACCTTTTCTTATCTCCATCACGAAGTTCTATGGCCTCATGCACTCCTGTAGATGCACCTGACGGAACGATTGCACGTCCCATACTTCCGTCCTCAAGATGAATTTCTACTTCAACTGTCGGATTTCCCCTGGAATCCAAAACCTCTCTTGCAATTACGTCTTCAATAAATGGCATACTCATTTCTTACTCCTTATCTTTTGCATAACTTATCAAATCATAAAAACTGTCAGCATTTAAACTCGCCCCGCCTATCAGTCCGCCATCAATATTCTCTTTTTCCATAAGTTCTTTGACATTTTGGGGATTAACGCTTCCACCATATTGAATTATTACAGTTTGCGCCGTACTTTCACCGAACATACTTTTTATTGTATTGCGTATAAATGCACACATCTCCTCAGCTTCATCGGCACTTGCCGTTTTTCCGGTTCCGATTGCCCATATCGGTTCATATGCAATCACTATGTTTGCCACTTCCTCTGCCGAAAGTTTCGATAAGTCACTCTCAAGCTGTGCCCCGACAATTTTAAAAGCATCGCCTTCCTCTCTTTGCATTATATTCTCTCCAACGCAAAGTATAGGTCTTATATTGCATTTAACCGCCGTATCCATTTTTTTGGCTATCATTTCATCAGTTTCTCCGAAATACTGCCTTCTTTCGGAATGCCCTATTATGCAATAATCTATCGCGAGTTCTGAAAGCATTTCCGCCGATATTTCTCCGGTAAAAGCACCGTTTTTTTCAAAATGCATATTCTGAGCACCGACTCTAACAATGCCTTCTTCACTTTTATATTCATTTCTCAAAGTTGCCAGTTGCAAATACGGTGCGCAAATCGCTATATCCGTACAGTTTTTAAGTCCTTTTTGCTTTATAAGCTTATTAAATTCAAAAATAAATTCTTCCGCCTCTTTTACAGTTTTATTCATTTTCCAGTTCGCAACCATCAATTTTTTTCGCATTTTTTATGATTTCTCCTTAGTATTTATTTATCCAAAAGTACAGCAACCCCCGGCAACTCTTTTCCCTCTAAATATTCGAGAGATGCTCCACCTCCTGTTGATATATGAGTTATGCCTCTTTGCATTCCGAACTTGGCTATTGCCGCTGCAGAATCTCCCCCACCTATTACGGTAATTCCGGGGCATTCTTGCATAGCTTTTGCAATCTCACGAGTACCTGCTTCAAAATTTTCCATCTCAAACACACCCATAGGTCCGTTCCACAGAACGGTTTGCGCTTTTTTGATTTCATCTGAAAATATTTTTGCAGTTTCTGAACCTATATCAAGTCCCATATAATCATCCGGTATTTCTGAAACTTTTACTTCTTTAATTTCCGCATCGTTTGCAAACTTGCTTGCTACCACCGTATCAATAGGAAGAAAAATATTGATATTTCGTTCTTTCGCTTTTTGTAATATATTTTTCGCAACATCTATACTGCCCTCATCCAGTATCGATTTGCCTATATTGCATCCCTGCGATTTTAAAAATGTGTATGCCATTCCTCCGCCTATTATTATGCTGTCAGCTTTTTCCATAAGTCTTTCAATAAGCAAAATCTTATCCGAAACTTTCGAACCTCCTAGAATTGCTACAAACGGCTTTTTCGATTTGTCTAAACTCGTTCCTAAAAATTCCAATTCTTTTTCTATCAAAAATCCTGAAACACTTGGTAAAAACGCAGCTACTCCCGCCGTTGAGGAATGAGCTCTATGTGCAGTCCCAAATGCATCGTTCACAAATATATCTGCAAGAGCGGCAAGTTCTTTTGAAAACCCTTCTTCATTTTCAGTTTCCTCTTTTCTGAATCTTACGTTTTCAAGAAGCACCACATCTGCCGGATTCATAGCCGCAATCTTTTCCATAACATAAGAATCCACTACTATATTCGACTTTAAAAATTCAACTTTTCTGTTCAATAACTCTGAAATTCTCTTGGCAACAGGTTCCAGGCTGGCAGCAGGCTCGTACTTTCCCTCGGGTCTGCCTAAATGCGAAACCAATATTATTTTTGCTTTATTTTGAATCAAATATTCAATCGTTGGCAGCGCAGCTTTTATACGTTTATCATCTGCGATATTTCCATCCTTGATTGGAACATTGAAATCACAACGAAGTAACACTCTTTTATCTCTTACGTCTATGTCCCTTACAGTTTTTTTCATTTCCATCTCCTCATTTTTTATAAATAAAAATAATTCCTATTAAAACCTTTTTCTCTTGGACGATGATAATATATTCATTTCATCTCGATACTTTGCAACAGTTCGCCTTGAAATATCTATGCTCTCTTTTTTTAAAAGTTCACAAAGGCTCTGATCGCTATATGGCATATTCGGATTTTCCTTTGCAATTATATCACGTATTATGCTCTTAATTCCTTCAGTTGCCAAACTTTCATCACTACTTACCGAAGCACCGCTTGAAAAAAAATACTTCATTTCAAAAACTCCCATAGGAGTCTGCATATACTTTCCGTTTACAGCTCTGCTGACCGTAGATTCGTGCACACCTATATCCTGTGCTATCTGCTTGAGCGTAAGCGGTTTTAAATGCTTGATACCGCTGTCAAAAAAATCTTTTTGATGCTCCACTATCGCAGTCGCAACCTTTTTTATCGTGCTTTTTCTCTGTTCTATGCTCTTAATCAACCAAACTGCAGAATTAAATCGATTAGTTAAAAAATCAGACACTTCCGCATCACCTTCAGCTTCTCTTTGAACCTTCTCGTAATACGAACTTATCATCAAACGAGGTACACTGTCATCATTTAAACGCACCTCATATTCACTTCCTATTTTTTCCAATATGACATCCACCACTATGTACTTCGTCGCAGTTTCACTTGCAAATTCCCTGCCCGGCTTAGGTTCTAAAGTTCTTATAAGATCGCTGATTTTTTGAACTTCATGTGGTCCGATGCCCAGTTTTTTAGCAACTTGAGCAAGCTTATTATCCGCTATATCGTCTAAATAACTGTTAATTATTATGCTTATAAGTTTGGTCAAAAGCCCTCTGCGCTTTAATTGCAGTTTCAAGCATTGCCTCAAATCCATAGCTGCAACCCCGGCAGGCTCAAAGCTTTGAATCAATTTAATCAAAGATTTTATGCGTTCTTCCGTTTTGCCGAAATACTTCGTAAGTTCTTCAACCGTTAGAGTCATATATCCGTTATCATCAAGCGACTCTATAATGTAGCTTGCTATATTATAGCTTGTCGATCCCAGTTGTACGAGCCTGAGTTGATCCATCAGATGGTCTTTTAATGTTTTTTCGACTACAACAAATTGTTCAAATGTAAATTCATCTCTATCGTAAAATTTTTCATTTTGCCTATAGCTTATATCATCATATTTTTCCTCAAGCGCCACCTGTATAGCCCAATCTTCATCATTTTCAGATGTCTGCGCTTCTTTAATATCATCTTCTTCACTATCCAAATTGTCTTCAGATACACTTTTTTCTAAAAACGGATTTTCTAAAAGTTCCTCCTGCACAAACTCCTCAAGTTCTTGAGTGCTGTACTGCAATATTTGGATTGCCTGAATAAGCTCAGGTGTCATAACGAGTTTTTGAGATTGTTCAATTTTTAATTCATAGCCAAGCTTCATTCTTCCACCCGCCTTTCATCATATTCCAAACCGCACAATCTTCTCATTCCAAATTTGGAAAGTTTAATTGCCTGAGCGCTTCAAAGAGAATTATATTAACAGAGTTTGATAAATTCAGCGATCTAAGCCTTGCATCTTCACTAAGCGGAATTCGTATACATCTATCACTATATTTTTCTCTAAATTCTTCGGGAAGCCCCGCTGTTTCTTTTCCAAAAATCAACATATCTTCATCTTTGTAGCTTATATCGGCATAATTACTCTTACCTTTTGTGGTAGCCAAATAAAAATTTCTATTCCCATATTTTTGTAAAAACTCGTCTAAATTTTCATGAACTTCCATTTTTAAAAATTTCCAATAATCCAATCCTGCTCTTTTCAAGCTTCTGTCGCTAATATCAAACCCCAACGGTTTTACCAAATGTAATACGGTATTTGTAGCTACACAGCTTCTTGATATATTTCCCGTATTCGGCGGTATTTCCGGCTCTACCAAAACTATATGTAATGCCATATCTCCTCCTCGCATACAATTCTAACAGAAAAAGCAATGTTTTTGCAAGTCAGTTATTTACGAATATCAACTCTATATGTTTCATCCCTGTTCATATCCTCAAATGTTGCCATTTCGCGCATTATAGCAGCCGCAGCGGAAATAATATCAAATGCCAAAACTGCGCCCGTTCCTTCTCCCAGCCTCATGTCAAGATCCAGCATAGGCTTTAAATCCACATCTTCAAACAACAAATCATAAACAGGTTCTGCGGATTTATGACTTACAAACAAAAAATCTTCAACTTCTTTTTTTATTTTAACTGCAACAAAAGCGGCAAGAGCTGAAATCACACCATCCACAACTATAGGAATTCGATAATATGCAGCCCCGAGATAACAACCCACAAGCCCTGCTATATCAAGACCTCCCACTTTTGCAACCACATCAATCGGATCATTTTTATCCGGTGCATTAAGTTTTATCGCATCAGACAACACTTCTTTTTTGTGAGCAAGAGCCTCATCCGTCAATCCTCCTCCCTTTCCTACGGCTTTTTCTGCGGAAGTTCCTGTAAGCGCCATAAATACGGCACTTGTGGAACTTGTATTTCCTATTCCCATCTCTCCTGTACCTATCAGTTCAAACCCTTCATCTTTTGCAGTTTTAACCATATCAATTCCCACCATAACAGCTTTTACAGCTTCATCATATGACATGGCAGGACCTTTTGCAAAATTGTCGGTTCCATACTTAATCTTTTTATTGTAAATTTTTTCACAATAATAATCCTGAGCGATACCCACATCTACTACCTTTATTTCGGCATTTGCATGATTCGAAAGCACCCCCATAGCACATATGCCCTTTGTCATATTTACAGCTTGCATCAATGTTATATCTTGTGGAGAGCACGAAACTCCTTCCTCGCATATTCCGTTATCCGCTACCATGACTATTGAGCACTTCTTATCTACACTATTTTTGACTTTCCCTGTAATTCCTGCTAGTTTTACGGCAATTTTTTCAAGCCTGCCCAAGCTTCCGAGGGGTTTTATCAAACTATCCATATGTTCGCCGGCTTTTACAAGAGCTTCAACATTAGCACCTGAAATACCGCAAATTATTTCTTTTAGGTTCTTGTTTTCTTCATTTCCCGTTTTAACCATTTCATCACCTTTCAAATTACATATATAATTCTTACAATCACATACTTATTACTTTTTTATCATCCACAAAAACCAAATAAGCCTCTTTTACCCTTTCCTCGAAAGATTCACACAATGCCTGCCTATAAAGATCTATTTGCTTTTGATACCTTTCTTTCAATTTGCTATCTTCCACATTTTCGTGATTGCCTGTCTTGTAATCAACAAGCACCAAACCGTTTTCATCTTCAAAGAAACAATCAATAGTTCCCTGAACTATAACATTTTGTCCTTGAATTTCCTTCTCCAAGATGAAAGAAGCCTCCTTTTTTAAAAATTTTGCTCTTGCCATGCGCTTTCCAAGTTCCGTTTTTGTGAGCCAATATACAGATTTTAAAAATCCTTCACATAATTTGACTTCATTTTCAAACAAAATATTTTTTTCTTTCAAATTAACGAGCAAATTTTGCGCATAACTTTTCAAATTCTTCTCTCCTGCCGATAAGCAATCAACTGCATGCTTAAAATCCCAATGTTCCAGCAGTGTGTGATATATAGTTCCTCTTTGAGCTCTTGTTATTACAGCATTTTCAGCAATTCCGAAATTCGGCTCATTCAAACTGATTTCATCATCATCTTCTTCAATATCTGCATTCAGTTCACTAACAGAAAACTTGGATTTCAAAGCCGTTCCTTTTAAATTGACATATTCAAATGAAAGCTTTTTATCTATGATTTTGTATAATTCACTACTTTTATGCACATCTTTTTCAAGTTCCACACTTTCGAGTATTTGTATTTTTTTTGCGTTTTTTTCATCATTTTCTTTAGCGACTATCTCTATTTCATCGTATTCATGAACGATTGTTTCAACAGTTCTACTATTTTCAACCGCATTTAACACCATATCCATATATGTTTTTGGTTCATCCAATTTAAGAAGATCCGTTTTTACATCGTTTTCTTCATCATTTTTTTCTTTGATCTTTTTCGTCCCTACAAGAACCAATTTATCTTGCGCACGCGTAAACGCTACATATAATATCCTCTTTTCTTCCTCAAGCGCTTCTCTTTCGTTTTGCTTTATTATCTCATTTTGCCATGCCGTCTTTCTCTTATAATGCTTCTCCTCATCAGAAAATTCAAATGCAAATCCCATATCCTTGTTAAAAACAAGACCGCTTGCATCTTTGCGATTTTTCCACTCCCTACCAAGTCCTGCTACTATCACAATCGGGAATTCCAGTCCTTTACTCTTATGTATCGTCATAATGCGCAAAACATTATCATCTTCAGAAACTGTGCTTACCTGACCTATTCTAACCGATTTAGCCTTTAACGCATCTACATAATTCAAAAATTCGTGAAGTCCTCTTATATTCATATCTTGAAAATCTTGCGCTTTTTGCAAAAGCATGCGCAAATTCGCCTGTCGCTGTATCGCGTTCGGTAATGCGGATACAAACAGATAATACCCGCTTGAATGCATGAGTTCCCAAATAAAATCTGAAATCGTAAGAACTTCTGAAAGCTTAACCCATTCATCAATTTTTTTCAAAACCGAAGCAGCTTTTTCATTCTTTTCACCATATTTTACAAAGGCTTCATAAAAAGTTCCGTCAGGATGCTCTATGCGGATTTTAGCGATTTCATCATAAGTAAAATCAAAAACACTTGACACAAGCATACTTATAAGCGGAATATCGCTTCTTCTATTGTCTATAACTTTTAAAAAATTTATGATTATTTTAATTTCAAGCGTATCGAAATAGCCCTCACTATCTCCTATATAGCTTTGAATATCATTCATTTCAAATATTTTTTGAAATTTTTCTCCAATTCCGCGCGCATTTCTTAACAATACCACTATATCTTTGAGTTCAACCGTACGAACACAGTCCAGCTTTGTATCATAAATTTGTTTTCCGACATTGCTTTTAACTATCTTCGCTATAATTGAAGCTTCTTTTTCGTATTTGTCAAATTCATCAAGCAGCTCTGCCTGTTCATCAGATATATCTTCGATATACACACCTCTATCTTCTATGATATGGATTTCCGTTTTATGTTTATGCTCACCGTCATATTCTATCCCCACATTAAGCCTCGCCGCATCGTCATATGAATCGCCCATTAGAACTTCAAATATCGAATTAACGCTGTCAATAACTGTTTTTTTACTTCTGAAATTCGCATTTAAATCAATTTTTTTGTTATGCGCACAATCTACATCACGAAAGAATTTATACTTGTCTTCGAATAACTTAGGATCAGCCTGTCTAAATTTATAAATGCTTTGTTTAACATCCCCTACCATAAACACATTGTCTTTTCGCTTTATCAGACCTATCAGTTTTTCCTGCACAGGATTGCTGTCTTGATATTCATCTATAAAAATATATTCAAACTTATCTTGATATTCACGCGCAACTTCCTGATGCTCAAGTATTTTTATAGCATACCTTTCTATATCGGTAAAATCCATCAATTTTTTTTCCAGTTTAAACTCGCCGTATTTTTGATAATACTTTAAAACAAGTCTTTTAATTGTCTGCGCATATTCTTGGGTTTTGGTAAGTTCCTTTTTCGTC
>JBQMYS010000042.1:0-12123 GCA_052173355.1 Eubacteriales bacterium
CCAAAATAATACAATTTTCCGTCAATTACAGCCGATATTCCTTTGCCTGCAGCCATAATAAAATTTTCTACGGATAAAAATTCAATTCCATCCTCTTTCGCCTTTGCAACAATAGCTTTGCCAAGCGGATGCTCACTATTTCTTTCAGCAGATGCAACTATCTTAAAAAGTTCACCGGCGCTTACTTCGTTTAGCGGAATTACATCACTTACCTTCAACTCTCCATAAGTAAGGGTTCCTGTCTTATCAAAAGCAATTATATCTACCTGTCCCATTTTTTCAAGCGCTGCACCTGATTTCACTATAACTCCATGCTTGGTCGCCTGCCCGATAGCCGCAATTATAGCCGTAGGTGTTGCAAGAACCAGAGCACAAGGACAAAATACTACTAAAACTGTAACTCCTCTTTCTATATTAGCTGTAACAAAATAGGTAATAATTGCAATAAAAAGTGCAACAGGTACCAGCAAACTCGCCCATCTATCAGCAATTCTCTGTGTTGAAGCCTGATTTTTTTCTACATCTTCGACCATGCGAATAAGCCTTTGAAGCGAACTTTCTTCGCCCACTTTAGTTGCCTCAACTTCAACAGAGCCGAAACGATTGAGAGTCCCGCTGTAAACATCATCACCTATGCTTTTATCAACCGGTAAGCTTTCGCCTGTCATTACGGATTGGTCAATAGACGTTTCTCCGGATACCACTACCCCATCTACCGGTATTATTTCGCCCGGAAGTATGTGCAATATATCTCCTTTTACAACCTCACCTATATCTACCAAAACTTCTTCGCCATTTTTCATAATTCTTGCCTTTTTAGGTGCAAACTCGATAAGGCTCGTAATACCTTTTTTGGCACGCGCGGTCGTTTTATCTTCCAAAAGTGCACCTACCTGCATTATAAATACAACTTCGCCCGCAGCAAAAGTATCCCCTATCAAAAGTGCAGCAAACATAGCCATACAAATAAGTAAAGGAGATGATATTTTAGCCACACCCTTGTTGTATATAATTCTCCAAATTGCAAGATATAAAAGAGGCAATCCGCATATAACAATGCATATCCATGCCAATTTTTCAGCAAATACATACCCCATTCTCGGTAAAATGAAAGATGCAACCAAAAACACACCGGCAATTATGCTCATCTGCCAGCCTGCCAATAAGTCACTTATTTTTTTTATCATAAAACCTCCTAAGCAAAATTTATTTTCTCACTTTTTTCTACTTCAAAAAATGCTTATTCAAATAATACCCCGTTAATTACCTGTTCACACAACATGAGTGCTCCTTTGATACCTATATGAGTCTTCGGTATTACATCTGTATATCCCATACTCGGTAAAGCTATTTCTATACCGCTGAAACTTTGATTACGCACTCTCATTTGTGCAATTACTCCTCCATCAGCAAGTACCAACTCCGCTTTTGAAAGCAACATATCCTTTCCCACAGCATTTAAAGCCTTATAATTTTCAAGAAGTTTTTTCAGTTTTATATAATCTTCGTCTTTTTGATACCCTGATTTATTATCGCCTACTACGCTTATACATTCAGCAACCATACCGAAATACTTAATAAAAAATTTTGAATACGCAAGGCATTCTTCACAAGTCGCATTTATAGCAAACTTAGTACCTTTTGGTAAACCGGTCAATGAATTTAATCTTGATATATGTATATATGCCTCTGCTCTTGCTTTTTGTGCATATTCGATAAAATTAGCAGGATTTGCATCTATCTTTTTGCAAATATTTAAAATAAACCTTTCGCTTTCAGAAAACCCGATAGGTAGCCCATCCTTACTGTAATAAGGCATTTGATAAAGTTCATTTAACAATTTCGCACTTTGCAATCCGTAATCTTTGTGAAGAACTATATTTAAATCGGCATCCATGATATTTTTAATTTCATCAACTGTTGAATTTGCGCAAAGAACACAGTTAATTTCAATTCCACAAAGCGCAAGCATATTTTTTAATTCAGCAATATCTCCTCGATAATATTTGTGAAAAATCGAAAGTCCAAGTATATTTACCTTTTTAATATCCGATTTTCTATTTTTATATGCTTCATAATCAACCGCAAATTTTCGAATAAGCCGCAAGCAAAAATCGGAATATCCTTCCCAAATCATCTTGGAATATCCCGATGTTTCAATCGTAATTATCGGAAAATCATAATCATAGCCCTCGGTAATTCCGGATAAATCATCTCCTATCAGAGCGGCTCCCGGAGAATTTATGACTATTAGAAGTTCGCACTTATAATTTTTTTTAAGAAAATCTATTCCATCCAATATCTTTTCCTTACTTCCATAAACATAATCTCGTTTATCCAAATAAGTACATGGTACTCTGGACTGACCGAAAAGCCAAAGCTCCGAATAGCTGACAGCATCGCAACCCGCCTGCATAATCCCTTGATATGCCGATATAGCGCCATGATAAAACTTGCATCCTGTGGGCCCGTTCAGAAATACAACTGCATTTTTAATACCTTCTCCCGCAAAAATCATACCGGAAAAACTGTCAGGTGTAATATTTGTCAAATAATTTCTTATCATTTTTCCACTCGCCCTCCACATCGGATTCCAACAAATCAGTCCACTTCTCCGCCATTTCAAGTCCCGAAAAAAAGCCGTTATCAGGACACATAGGTATTGTGTCAACGAAGCATCCCGCATTTGATAAACCTGTTTCGTAATTTGAAAGCAAGATGTCAGGTGAAAGTTTATCTATATCTTTTTGAAGATTTGAATACTCATAATTTTCTTCAATCAATATATCTCTACTTTCCGATAATCTGCTTCTAAATCCCTCATCTTGTGAAAAATTTATCAATGCGATTTTACAAATGCGCATTTCCAAGTCGAAAGCAGTTTTCAAAATCCAGTCCAATTCATGATTATATGTAACAATAAATATTTTCTTCCCTTTTAGATATGGTTTTATTCGTTCAACACGCGCAAAATAATCTATTTCATTTTTCTTTATAATATTTTCAGCACATTCCTCTTGACCGAAAATCTTTGCAAGCATACGAAGCCAATCACAAGTTTCCATGAATCCTGTCGGAAATTGTCTATCAAAAAATTCACAACCATACTCACTTTCGAAAAATTGTTTTAAAATATTCCCTGTGTAATCTTTATATGCAAGCAAATTAAGTCTTGCACTACAAAAATTTTCGATACTTGCAAAACTCGTATTGCACAAAAATCTGCAATTTACCTCTACCCCCATGGCATTTAAAAATCCGCTTATTACACGAAAATTGCGCTGCGTATTTTTAGCAACAACTTTTTCAAAGACTATATTTACCAAATTTTCCCTTTTGGGAACATCAGGTTTAATTATCTGACGTGCAATACTTGTATATGCCATCAGCATTCCTTGTAAAAAATCACCGGTCAAATTTCCATCTGTTTTAAGTAAAACAACAGGACAATCCTCCTTAGAAAGTTCGCGCACTTTTTCCGTATCATCGCCTATAATGCCCGCAGGGCAGGAAGTAACGACAATAACGCCTTTCGGCTTCGGCTTCATATCCCGAACTTGCAAAACCAAATCCGAAAGTTTCGCAGTGGCTCCAAAAATCATATCGCTTTCATCCATATCAGTCGATACCAAATTCGGCAAAAGCGAATATGGTAACAGCACGCCACGCTCAAAAAGTGCACGTCTACCTGCCGAAGATACGCACTGATAGGACAAATACAAACAACTTTTCGGAGAATGCGCTACTACCGCCGCATCACGAATCTGCGCACTCATACCCATCGCTCCGTTAAATGCGCATCCATGCAACGGTTCATCTCGGAGCACATTCTTTGAAACATAACCTATATCGTAATTTTCATTTTTGCCATCTCTGTCATCTTCAGCATTTTCGATAATTTTTGCGCATCTTTGCGCATCTTTTTTATTTTCATATCGCACTTGATGCGAGAGGCTTTGCTCACCCATGAGCAAAGCCTCAAGTTCATCATCACTTACTGGATTCGCGGCACAAAGTTCTATTCCGCCTGCAATACGTCTTGCAATATCGGAAAATATATCAAAAATTTCTCCTTTTTCCTCATGCTGCATTTCTACTGCCGTTATATTTTTGCGCTCCGCTAAAGCAAATACATCACTTCTCGGTATCTTTGAAAATATATTTAAATTTACAGCTTTTGCAAATGCTTCAACACGTATATCTTCATTCTTAACATTGCGACTGTTATAAAGGATGCCTGCAACTCTTGGCTTATTTGCGTCATAATTGCGAATACCGCGAAGTATATTATTCGCCGCATATAACGACATATATTCACCGGACGTCACTAAAAATATAATATCCGAATATTCCCGCCTTATAGGTACCGCAAAACCTCCGCAAACCACATCTCCTAAAACGTCATACAAAACAATATCATAACCTTTTTTTATATCAAACTTTTCGAGCATTTCAAATGCGGTTATTATTCCTCTGCCTGCGCATCCTACACCGGGTTCAGGTCCTCCTGCTTCTATACATCCTATCCCGCAAAATCCCTCAAAAAGCACATCGCTTATTTTGTAATCGGCAACACCCGTCCTTTTAATATAATCCAAAACCGTAGTTATCTTTTTGCCTTTTAAAAGAAGTTTTGTCGAATCATGCTTTGGATCACATCCTATTTGTAAAACTTTATTGCCTTGTAAAGAAAGTGCTGCCGAAATATTTGCACTTAAAGTGGATTTTCCGATTCCACCCTTTCCGTAAATAGCAATTTCCATTATCTACCTGCTTTCAACACTTCTATAGCTTTTTGTAGTTGAAGATCACTTGTTGCATCTTCAGGAAGTTCTACGACATAATCCGGAGTTATGCCTATCCCTTGAATTACGCTTCCCTTTGGCGAAAAATACTGTGCAACGGTTATTTTCATGGCATCATGGCTTTTTAAAGGCATTATTGTTTGAATTACACCTTTACCGAATGAAGTTGTACCAATCAACTTTCCTCCATTATTATCTTTCACACCTGCCGCAACTATCTCTGAAGTGCTGGCTGTTCCTCCGTCAATCAATATGACATATGGTAAAGATGTTTTGCCCTTTTGGGTATTCATAAAAACCTTTTCTTTTTCATTTTTACCTCTTGTATAGGCAAGCACACCTTCATCCAAAAGCATATCTGCTATTTTTATTCCGCTATCCACTATGCCGCCACCATTTTGACGCAAATCTATTACAATACCTTTCGCACCGTTCATTTCAAAATTATGCAGTTCGGTTTCAAATTCTTGCGGTGTATTAGCTTCAAAACTTCGTATAGCAACATATCCTATTCCATCAGGAAGTTCTTTCGCATATACGGATTGAAATGTTATTTTTTTCCTTATCATAGTTACGGTCTTTGATACATCTTCGCGGATATAAGTTATTCTTACCTTTGTTCCCGCTTCACCTCGCATATCGGACACCGCTTTTTCCATATTCTTGCCTTTGTATTCAATATCATTTACCGCACTTATTATATCCCCCTGCTTGATGCCTGCAAGTTCTGCCGGACTATCTTTAAAAACATTTATCACAATTATATTATCATTACTGTCCGTACCAAGCCCTACACCTATTCCTTGAAGTTCTCCTTTACTGTTAATCATGAAATTTTCATATTCTTGCGCGCTCATATATGAAGTATACGGATCTCCTGCCCCTTTGAACAATCCTCTAAGCATTCCTTCTTCAAGATCTTTTTTATTTATCTTTTCGTAATAGTTTTCTTCAAGTTGATTATAAGCAAAGTTCAATTTTTCATAACGCTCTTTGAATTGAACGTATTGAGCATAATTTGGGTTCAGCGCAAGTACCTTTTTCGGAAGCACATCAGGTGCAACCGTAACAACAGTTATTCCGCAAGCAATCCCGCAAATCAGCAATATCAGATATTTAGCATACCGTACAACGCATTTCATAAATTTCTCCTAACTCAATCTTCCTTTATTGTACCAGTGGAAAAAGACGTGAGACTCTAAACTGAATAAGTCTGTTCCCTTTCCACTCGTTAATTTCGGAATACCCCAATACAACACTTGGAATACCATCTTCTATCTGTTGCATTTCCCTTTCATTTGCATTGAATTTAATGCATTGAATTTTTTTTCCATAGTCGTCTATTACAAAAAAGCGAATATGATTTTGCGCATTTCCTATGCGCCTTGCGCCTTCCATATTATCCGCTTTAACGGAAAATATCGGCTTTTCAAAATCCTTTCCGAACGGCTCAAGCCTTTCCATATCGCCAATCAAAAATTCGTCAATTTCATCAATCGTAACTTCCATGTCGGCATTTTCATCTTCTGCAAAAATATCAGGATTGGTGTTTTTCAATTTATTTGCTTTTTTCCCCAATCTTTTTTCAAAACTGTCAAATTTTTCTTTTTTGATTGAAAATCCGCAAGCTCCCGCATGTCCGCCAAACCTTTCAAACATATCTGAAAAGCCGTTCAAAAAATCATGCAAATGCAAATTTCCGAAGCTTCTTGAAGTTCCTTTTAAAAACCCGTCTTCAGCTTCAGTTACCAGTATCACAGGCTTCGAATATTTTTCCTTTAATTTTCCTGCTACAATTCCTGCGATTCCTTCGTGAACCTCATCGCATCTCAAAAGTAAAACGGCATTATCTTCTATATTGCTATTTATTATTTCTTCGCATTTTTTTAAACTTTCTTCCTGCACTAAACGGCGTTTCTCATTATTTTTAAATAATACTTGAGCTAATCTTTCCGCTTCCTTTTCATCTTGCTCTAAAAGCAGATTAACCGCCACATCCGCTGTGCCCATCCGCCCAGCCGCATTGATATACGGAACTATTCTAAAAGAAAGGTCTAAAGCTTTGACTTGTTCCAAGTCTTTACAAGTTAAATCCATCAATTTTTTTAACCCGACAGACGGTTCGGAATTTATTTTTTTTAATCCGTATTTTACCAATGTCCTGTTTTCATCAAGCATCGGCATTATATCGCCCACCGTTCCTATTGCCACCAAATCAAGTGATTCCCTCAAATACTCTCGCGGGGCATTTTGCAATCTCTGCAACGCTTGAACAAATTTAAAAGCAACACCGCACCCTGCAAGACCGCTAAACGGATATTCACTATCCGGATGCTTAGGGCTTATCAGGATTGCATCCGCCATCACATCCGCAATGTCATGATGATCGGTTATCACAAAATTCAATCCTATTTGTTTACCATACTCAACTTCATCGTAAGAAACGCTCCCGCAATCTACGGTAACTATTAAATCCACTCCTTTATTTTTTAATTCCAAAAGCGCTTCTTTATTCAATCCGTATCCTTCTGAAAATCTGGACGGTATATAATATTCCACCTCTTTATCAAAATGCAAAAGATAAGTCATCATAAGTGCCGTAGAAGTCACTCCGTCTGCATCATAATCACCGTATACGCATATTTTTTCTTTTGCCTTTAACGCTTCAATTATCCGCTTAGCGCCTTTATCAATATTTTTCATCAAAAAAGGATCATAAGTCAACTTGGGTTTTTCCGATATGAATTCCTCAATATCCGACTGCGCTATTCCACGCTTAACCAGCAATTTTTCAACCACTTTTCCAAAAGTTCTTTGCACTGCATCTCCCCTAAATCCAACCTGCCCGAGGATTCTGATAATCTCCGTTCTTTCGTACTTCAAAATGCAAATGCGGTCCTGTAGAATTGCCTGTAGAGCCCGCTCTTGCAATTTGTTGCCCTCTTGCAACTACATCTCCTTTTGAAACCAAAAGTTCCGAATTATGCGCATAAACCGTTACTATACCGCCACCATGATCTATAAAAACAACATTTCCATAAGAATTATTCCAACCCGCACGCATGACGGTTCCTGAATTTGCCGCGACTATTGGGCTTCCGGTCTTTGCCCCTATATCAAGCCCTGTATGAAAGTCGCGCCTGCCGTAAAGTGTTCTCCATCCAAACGGTGAAGTTATCCTGGTATTTCCGGGAGCCGGCCATGCCATGCTTCCTCCGCTATAAGTAGTTCCCGTACTTTGCATAGCTAAAATTTCAGCTTTCAACCGATTAGCTTCTGCTAAAAACGCCTTTTCCTGCTCAATAAGTGCCTTATTATTATTCGCAACTTCCGCTTTTTTCCCTGCAACTTCTTTTTTATCCGCACTTAATTCCGCGGTAACTTGTTTAGCCTCATTTTGCTTCGCCACAAGCGTCTGCTGTAAAGCGACAAGCTGAGCCTTACTATCCGCAACAATCCTGTTTTGTTCCTTTAACTCATCCATAACTCTTTTATCGTTTTCATAAACAAGCTTGACTCTGTCTAAATTCGTCATCAATTCTTCTATACCGTTAGACCCCAAGAGCACATCAACAAAACCGACATTTCCGTTTTTATACATACTGCGCAAACGAGCATTCAAGTTTGCATTTTGTTCAGTCATCTCAGCTTGCAACCTTGCAAGTTCATTTACTTTTTCATTGATTTTAATCTGCGTTGCACCTATATCACCCGAAATTGCATTTACTTTTGCCTGCGAATTATTTATCTTATTCTCCAATTGCTGAATTTCAATATTGAGGGCATTCTCCATTTTTTTACCCTCTTGTAATTGTTTTTTTACAGTTTTTATTTGATTATTTACATTGGTTAATTTTTGCTCCGCGTTATCCGCATATACGGATATAGACATCAGTGAAGCAGAAATCAAAAATATTAAAACTAAAGTCAGTTTCTTTTTCATTTTCAAAACTCCCTTTATGTATCCAAAAACTTTCTCATGGATATTATACTTCCGCAGACTCCTACACTTACTCCGATTGACACGAAAATATATACTAAATTTGATGCCAGAAAATTTAACGGTACCATAGGCGTTCCCAATATAACAAATATTTGATCTCCTACATTTTCGATTATTTTCCCATAAATAATCGAAACCAGTCCTGCGGAAATTAGTGAAGAAATCAAGCCTATTATAATTCCTTCTACCAAAAACGGACCTCGAATAAACCAGTTGGTCGCTCCTACATATTTCATAATCTCAATTTCCCTTACACGAGCCAGCACAGTCAGCTTGATTGTATTTGAAACAACCACAACGGAAACGATTACTAAAAATACTATTATTACAAAACCTGCCAATTTTATACTGTTCGTTACGCGTATAAGTTTCTCTACAGTGTCTTTATAATATTTGACGCCTTCTATACCTTCAAGATTTTGCAATTTATTAACTACTACATCCGCATATTCTATCTTAGAAACCGTAACCACTATCGAATTCGGTAGCGGATTGCTGGGTAACGAATCTAACAAATACGCGCTGTCTTTCCAATCTTTTCTCCAATTTTCAAGTGCCTCATCCTTAGAAAGATAAGTTGCACTTGCAACCCCGTTGTAGCCTGCTATGGTAGAAATTAAATTATCAGCCGCTTCCCGATCCGTTTCTTCAAGCAAATATACCTGCAAAGTTTCAAAATCTTCTTTAACCGAATTCATTGCAAGCGTAATGTTTGTTAATATCACGAAAAAAAGCCCCAAAATAAGTAACATTGCCGTTATGGAAAATATGGAAGCAATACCCATATTTCGATTTCTAAAAATCTGAATAATGCCCTGCTTTAATGTATATCGAAGTCCTCTAAGCATTTTTTATTTTGAATCCTCCCAACACTCCGCTCTTTGCAAAATAGTTAAATTTTTGCTCCTCGTCAGGATTTAAATATGCTCCGACATCATCCCTCACTATTTTACCTTTATCTATTACAATTACACGCTTTGCCATTTTATCAACTATATCCTTGGCATGCGTAACCATGACTATAGTTGTTCCCCTTAAATTTATCTGTTCCAAAAGTCGCATTATTTCCCATGCCGTATCCGGATCTAAATTCCCTGTAGGTTCATCTGCAATCAAAACCGTAGGGTTGTTAACTATTGCCCTTGCGATTGCAACTCTTTGCTGTTCCCCTGCCGAAAGTTCATTCGGATATTTTTCCGCCTTGTTGCTGATTCCAACCAAACTTAATATCTGTGGAACTTGCCTGCGTATCACCTTGGAGCGTGCGTGTATAATTTCCATAGCAAACGCTACATTTTCATATACGGTAAGTTTGGGTAATAATCTAAAGTCTTGGAAAACTATTCCCGTACTTCTGCGCAACTTCGGTATCTTCCTGTTGGGTAATGTCGTGATTTCCGTACCGTTTACTTTTATACTGCCGCTATCAGCTTCTATCTCCTTTAAAATCAGCTTAATGAATGTTGATTTTCCAGCCCCGCTGGGTCCTACCAAAAATACAAAATCCCCTTTTGCAATCTTAACGCTGACATTATCAAGCCCAATATTAGTTTTGTACGTTTTGGTGACATTCGTAAGCTCTATCATTTGTGTCCTCCCGACCTTTGCAATAATATTCTCAATGCTTAAGTATACACCATTTCAACGATTTAATCAATACTACCGCTTACATTTCTTTCCTATAATAAAGTAAAATTTACTTCCTTTTCCTTGGGTACTGTCAACTCCGTATGTTCCGCCATGTAATAAAACAATTTCTTTTACTATAGCAAGCCCCAACCCTGTTCCCTTAACGCTTCTTTCATGGTTTTCGCTCGCTTTTCGGTATCTTTCCCATATCTTTTCCTGCTCATCCCAAGGTATTCCTTCTCCGCTATCTTGTACTTCCACCTTTACATTTTCATTAAAATCAAGCAATCTGATTATTATTTTTTTATCATTTCCTGTATACTTAACCGCATTGTCTACTAAATTGTTAACTACACGCTTAATCTTACCTTTATCTGCAAAAACATCAATCTTGCAATCAGCCTCAATTTCAAACGAATATCCGCTTTCTGACAAAAACATACGATTTTTAACCGCGATTTCATCAAGAAGTTCATTTATGTTAAATTCTTCGCACCTGAGTTCACCTCTACCGCTTTGGAGTCCGGAAAGTTCCATTATATCACCCACCAATTCGCTCAGTCTGTCAGTTTCATCCATTATTACCTTTAGATGCCTTTTTCGTTTATCTTCATTTTCACATGGGAAATCACTAAGCATTTCCGCATATGATTTAATCATGGTGAGCGGTGTTCTCAAATCATGCGAAATATTTGCAAGCACATCTCTTTGCAATTTCTCAGATTTTTTTAAATCGGATGCGGCCTTTTTCAAAGTCTCAGCCAAATGTCTTATCTGTGTATAATCCGTAAGCTTCGGTTCAAAATTAAATTCGCCTTTTGATAAATTTGATGCTTCTCTTGTAATTTTACGAATAGGTTTTGTAATTCTCTGCGACAAAAATATTGAAAAGAAAAATCCGATAATAATTGAAATTGCGCTCACATATATCAACTGCTTCCTAAGTATTGTAACCGTACTGTCAACAGGATATAACGGAGAAAATATATAAAGAATGACCTCCTTACCGTTTTTCTTTTCTAAAAACTTTGCATAAGCCAGTATCTTCCTTGCTGACATCCCTTTTTCATCTATTATTAAAGATGCGCTTTCATTTTTATCCGCATTTTTAAATAGACTTTCGCGAACCTGCCCCATCTCTTTTAAAAATATATAGCTGGTACCTCGTCCTGATTGTTCAGAGGGTGCGAATAGAATTGTATCAGATGCTTCTATTTGCACAAATATATCATTCGAAATTGCAAGTTCGTTTATGGTCTTTGCAAAATCGCCGTTTCTATATCCTTCTTCTATCTGCTTTGACACTTTGCGCACGCTGTCTATCTTCATCCCTTGATAATAGTGCACCAGAAATATTGTCTGTAAAATCCACAAAACTCCGATTACAAAAACTGTAAAAAACAAAAAATATGAGCACAGCTTTGCACCTATGCTGTTTTTATCAAATTTAATTCGCTTCTTCAAATTTATAACCCAATCCCCGCATTGTAACTATTGTATCTCTGTAATTTCCCAAATTTGCACGCAAATTTTTTATGTGCGTATCTATGGTTCGGTCCTCACCGAAAAAATCATATCCCCATATTTCAGACAATAACCGTTCCCTTGATAGAGCTATATTCTTATTGCGCATCAAATAAACCAAAAGTTCATACTCTTTTGGAGTTAACTCAATGCGACTGCCGT
>JBQMYS010000043.1:0-11543 GCA_052173355.1 Eubacteriales bacterium
TATAATTTATAATGAAAAAACTAATAGAGGTTTTATAACCTGAGAGGAGCAATGCGATAAATGTGTGGAATAGTTGGATTTGCCAATAAGGAAACATTAGAAAATAAAAATAAAAATATAAAGGCGATGATGGATCGCATAATTCATAGGGGACCTGACAGCAGCGGTCAGTATGTTGATGATAATATAGCGCTTGGATTTAGACGATTGAGTATTATAGACTTGTTTGCAGGCAATCAACCTATGTATAGTCCTGACGGAAATGTAGTTATAATATTTAACGGTGAGATATACAATTTTTTGGAGCTAAAGAAAAAACTTCAAGATATGGGACATAATTTTTTAACTAATTCCGATACCGAAGTGCTTTTACATACATATTTAGAGTACGGTGAAAATGCGGTAAATCATTTGCGCGGGATGTTTGCGTTCGCTGTTTGGGATAAACGAGACGAAAAGTTGTTTTTAGCAAGAGATTATTTTGGTATAAAACCGCTTTACTATGGTAAATTTGGCGATACTTTTATGTTTGCATCTGAGATAAAAGCATTTTTGGATAATGATAAATTTGTTAAGGAATTAAATAAGGAGGCGCTTAAACCGTATTTGATTTTTCAATATTCCGTTTTAAATGAAACATTTTTTAAAGGTGTATTCAAATTAGATCCGGGGCATGTATTGGTATATAAAAATGGGGAAATAGACATTAGGCAGTATCATAAATTTGTGTTTGAACAAAATACAAAATTTACAGAAGAAGAATGGCTGGATGCACTGCAAGATACCATGAGAGAATCGGTAGATGCGCACAGAATAAGCGATGTTAAAGTTGGGGGATTTTTGTCGGGCGGAGTAGATTCAAGCTATATTACCAATATTTTAAAACCGGCAAATACGTTTTCAGTAGGATTTGAGCAGGAAGGATTTAACGAGGTAGAAGATGCGCAGGTACTCAGCGGTATGCTGGGTATTGAAAATAAGTGTAAGATGATTGAACCTGATGAATACATGAAAGCATTACCTCAGGTTCAATATTATTCCGATGAACCGCACGCAAATTTGTCAGCTGTAGCGTTGTTTTTCCTGTCGGAACTTGCCGCAAAAGATGTTACGGTAGTTCTATCGGGAGAAGGTGCTGATGAAATGTTTGCAGGTTATGATTTATATGTTGATTCGGATTTTACAAAGAAGTATAGAAAATTGCCTCTTGTTTTTAGGAAAACTATGAAAAAGGCGGCAGCTAAAATGCCGAATATAAAAGGAAAGCAGTTCTTAATAAGAAACGGTGGGATTGTTGAAGAAACTTTTATAGGACAAGCTAAAATCTTTGCGGAAAAAGATTTGAATGCTTATTTAACCGAAGATTATAGGAAATCAAAGTCGGTGGCGGAAATAGTTTATCCTTATTATGCACATGCGCAAGGATACGATGAAGTTACGAAAAAACAGTATTTGGATTTTCATTTGTGGCAGCCATACGATATATTACTCAAGGCTGATAAGATGACTATGGCACATTCTTTGGAATTGCGAGTTCCTTTTTTGGATAAAAAAGTTTGGGAATTGGCAAGACGAATACCGGACAGCTACAAAGTGAAAAAAGGTGTAGGTAAGTATATTCTTAGAGCATCTGCTATGAAAATGTTGCCATCCGCATGGGCAAAACGTAAGAAAAAAGGATTTATGGTTCCGTTCATACATTGGATTAAAGAAGAAAAATATTGCGAGATGGTGCGCAAAATATTTAACGAGCAGTTTGTGAGCGAATTCTTTGATGTAAAAAAAATAAATGTGCTGTTGGATGAGCATATGGCAGGAAAAGCAAATAATGGAAGAAAAATATACACAATAATGTCATTTTTGATTTGGTATGATATATATTTTGTAAGAAACGGGGAAATAAAAAAATTTAGCTAGCACTTGTATATTTCTTGCTAAAATGTTAAAATAAAAGATACTGTAAACGTAAATTGTCTACAAGAAGTGCCTTATAAAGGGGAACTTGTATGACTATTAAAAATATGATAAATATGGAAAGACCGCGCGAAAAACTCATCATGTTTGGAAGCGATACCCTTTCCGATGCTGAACTTTTAGCTATTTTGATAAGAAATGGAGTTGCGGAAAAATCTGCGCTTCAACTTGCGGAAGAAGTTATATCGTATAATCCTACAGGGCTTAAGTTTTTAACTAATTGTGTGCCCGAGGAACTGACTAAAATTTATGGCATAGGAGAGGCGAAAGCTTGTCAGATAATAGCAGGTGTGGAACTTGGGAAACGTGTATCATCGAGACTTAATGACAAGCGAATTTCTCTTAACAATCCGGAAAATGTTGCATTACATTTTATGGAAGATATGAAGTGCTATACAAAGGAGCATTTTAAGAGCCTTATGATGAATACAAAACTCGAAATAATTGCGGAGGAAACTATTGCGATAGGTAGTTTGAATTTTACGATGATACATCCGAGAGAGGTATTCAGCAAGGCGGTAAAAAACAGCTCGGCAAGTATAATTTTAGTTCATAATCATCCAAGCGGAAATCCGATGCCGAGCAAAGATGATATAAATATTACAAACAGACTTATTGAGGCAGGAGAAATACTCGGAATAAAGGTGCTTGACCATATTGTGATAGGCGATGGTGTTTACGTAAGTTTGAAAGAAGAAAATATGTGCAGTTTTTAGAATATTCGGTGGAGGTAGTTATGTTTTTCAAAACGGATATGGGTATAGACTTGGGAACGGCTAATACGCTAATTTACATGAAAGACAAGGGGATAGTTCTCAATGAGCCGTCCGTAATAGCAATAGATAAATTGAATCACACAGTTATGGCAGTGGGAGAGGTCGCAAAGCGAATGGTCGGAAAAACTCCTGCTACTATTGAAGTGATAAGGCCGTTAAGAGAGGGTGTTATATCCGATTTTGATATGACGGCTGAAATGATAAAGGTATTTATATCAAGGGCACTTGACAATAAAAAAACAAGAAATTTGAGAATCTCAATCGGTGTTCCGAGCGGAGTTACAGAAGTTGAAAAAAGAGCGGTGGAAGAAGTTGTAAGACAGATGGGAGCTCGTGAAGTTTTCATTTTGGAGGAACCTATGGCGGCTGCAATAGGGTCAAATCTTGCTATAGATGAGGCGGAAGCTTGTATGATTTGCGATATAGGCGGCGGAACAACGGATATAGCGATAATCGCACTTGGAGGTATAGTTACAAGCACTTCAATCAGGTATGCAGGAGATAAGTTAAATGAGGCGGTTGTACTTTATATGCGCAAGAATTTTAATTTGCACATCGGGGATAAAACTGCCGAAGAACTGAAAATTCGAATCGGTTGTGCGATGATTGAAGTGGATTCCGAAGGTAATGAAGTCAGAAAAACCGAACTTGCTAGAGGAAGAAATGTAATCTCAGGCTTACCTTCGACGGAGGAAGTCACAAATTACAACATGCTTGAGGCTCTTGAAGAATCTGTTGAGATAATAATTGATGCGATTAAGCAGACATTAGAAAAAGCACCGCCGGAAATATCTGCAGATATAGTGAACAACGGACTTGTTCTTTCAGGCGGAGGCGGTATGCTTTCGCAACTCGACAGGCTTATTACAAAACGTACAGGCATGAATGTCACAGTGCAGGATAATGCGTTTGAGGCGGTAGCGCTCGGAACCGGAAAGAGTCTTGAAGATTTGGAAAAACTTAAAAGATATGCGTGTGTTGCCGGCAGATAGGTAAGGAAATGAGATTTATAAAAGAGCACAAAGGGATAATTGCTTCGGTACTCGTTTTTTTAATTCTGACAGTTCTTGTTATATTTTCTTATAAAAATGCGGATAAACAAGGTTCATTGTTTTCGGTTGTTACACAAACGGTTGTCAAAATAGATGAGCCTGTATATGCGGTGACAGACAAAATAAAGAATGTAGTTTTCGGTATTTTTACAATCGGTGAAATAAAAAAAGAGAACGAAGAACTTAAGAAGAAAATTGCAGAACTTGAAAAAACAGTAATTGCAGAAAAGATGCGAGAATCGGAGCTTGTTGAACTTCGGGAACTTTCTAATGCTCTAAACTATGAGCACATACAAAAATCTGAAAATTACGTAAGTGCCGATATAGTCGCGATGGATAATTCCAATATATTCAGCAGGTTTACAATAAATGTCGGCAAAGAAAACGGAGTTTTTGAAAATACCGTTGTTGTAAACGGAGACGGACTTGTAGGAAGAATAGCCGTATCTGAAAATGGGTATTCAAAGGTGGTGTCGATAATAGATGAACTGAACAGCGTCAGTTTTATGGTGCAACGTGATATGAGTATAATAGGCATTGTAAGGGGAAATGGAAAAGGAAGCTTGGACGGCTTTACGATAGATGGTAAAGCGGAAATTATTAAAGGAGATGTAATAGTTACATCGGGAATGGGAATGTATCCTGCCGGTATAAAAATCGGGAAAATTTCCAAAGTCAAGTATAGTCACGACACTCAATTAAAAACTGTTGAAGTGAATACTTCTGTGAATTTTAAGAAAATACAAAAGGTTTTGGTAGCTCAATGAAACTGAGATTTGCGATTCTGATATTTTTTGTAACTTTCGTGTTGCAGACAACTTTTGTCAATGCATTCTCCATATTTGGCGTAACTCCTAATTTGTTGCTTAACTTGCTGATATGTTATCTTTTTTTTAACAAGGATAAAAATGGCATAATTTTGGCGGCATTACTGGGAATTGTTATTGATATTTCTGTAGGGCAACTTGTGGGAGTGACATCATTAGCATTGATTTTTGTGTATTTTGCGGTAGTGAGTTTAAAAGAAAATTTCAATGTTGAAAATTTGGTAGTTGCAGTTCCGATAGGAGTGTTTTCTACCATTATTTTTGATTTTGTTTATTTTTTGATTTACAAAATATTTGATAGTATTTATTTGTTATCGTATTGGATGGGTATAGAAATTGTACGAATTTTATATAATTTACCGGTGTTTACGGGAATTTATTTGATATTTTCAATCGTTTATAAGGGTAAAAAAGATAGGTATAGAACATGGGGAAGATTTTAAAAACCAGATATGGACAAGCCAGCCTGGTAATTTTGATACTTATGTTTATTTTGTTCGCGCGATTGTTTGTATTGACTGTGGTTGAAAATGCGAAATGGAAATCTGAAGCGGACAATCTAAGCATTAAGAGCATATATACAAAAGCACCGCGTGGCGAGATACTTGACAGATACGGAAGGGTTATAGCCGCAAATTCCCAAATATTTACTTTGCAGATAAGTGTTGGTAATGAAGAAAACGAGGAACTTAACGAAGTTTGTTCCAAAGTAATAGATATACTTGAGCGAAATAATGAAACTTATTTTGATAATTTTCCTATTTTAATAAATGACGGCGGGTTTGAATATATTTTTGATAATGATGTTAAAAATTGGTTAGATAAGAACGAAATGCCTCAAAATTATACTGCGAAAGAAGCTTTTGAAGAATTGCGCAGGCGTTATAATATCACAGACACTTTGGATAAGTACGGAGCACAGGAAGAATTACAAAATATTTATAAAACATATCCGCCAATATCCGTTAAGAATATGCAGTTTATACGAGCACTGGATAAAGAAGGGTTTTTAGGCAGATATAAGCTTGATTATAAGACTGTAAATAAATCTTATACTGCAAAAGAGGCATTTGAAAAGCTTAGAGAAAAATTTGAGATAGACGGTGCACTTTCCGATGAGGAAGCAAGAAAAATAATGGTATTGCGAAACGAACTTAATGCGGCGGGGTATCGTAAATATCTGCCTGCCGATGTTGCAAAAGGGATTTCGGCAAAAACAATAATTGAAATTGAGGAAAATAGTGCTATTTTGCCACAGGTAAAAGTTGTTTCTGAAACTCAGAGAGTATATCCTAACGGTAATACGGCATCGCATATTTTAGGTTATCTCGGTAAAATATCTGAAAGAGAAAAGAAATACTACGTAGAAAAACTTGGCTATAATTCAAACGATCTGATAGGACAAGGAGGCATAGAAAGCGTTTATGAAACAACTTTGAAAGGAAAAGACGGTGTAAAATACGTAAGGGTAAATGCTAATGGGAAACTTGTCAGTGTAATATCGGAAGAAGCACCTAAAAAGGGCAAAGATATATATTTAACTATAGATTTGGAACTGCAAAAAATTGCAGAAAATGCCTTGAAACAAGCTTTGGAAAAGTTGCAGGTAGGTGGAACTTATACTAGTGAATTTGGAAATTATAAATATTCAAAAGCTTATAAAAATGCAAAAGTTGGAGCGGTAGTAGCAGTTGATGTTAAAAATTCAGATGTACTTGCCATGGCAAGTGTACCGGATTTTGATCCGAATTTATTTTCAGGAGGGATAAGTGCGGAAAATTGGGATGCGCTTCAAAGTCAGAACCCGCGAGATCAATTAGCACCGGCACCGCTTTACAATGTAGCGACAAGGACTGCAGTTCAACCCGGATCTACATTTAAGATGATTACAGGAATAGCGGCAGTCGAATCGGGGCTTAACCCTAAGCAAAAAATTTATGCTGACGGAAAGATTATGATAAGTAACAGACCTTTTGCCTGTTGGCTTTGGCATATGCGAGGAGGAGTGCATGGTTATTTGGATTTACCTTCAGCGCTTGAGGTGTCGTGCAACTATTATTTTTATGACGTAGGTTACGGCAGAGATTTTTATAAAGGACAGAGTTTGGGATATAAAAAACCTATTACCATAGATACTATTACTTCATATGCAAGACAGTTCGGGCTTGGGGAACCTACGGGGATAGAAATACCGGAGCAGGTGAGCAAGCTTCCTACAGAAGAACAGAAAGTGCAGAATATAAAAAACAGTTTAAAATATGATTTGACTATTCATGCAGAAAAGTATTTTGTAAAAAAATATCAAAAAGATAAAACGCTTTTGGCGAAAAGTGTTGATGAAATAGTATCCTGGACGGAAGAAAATCCAAATAAAAAAGAAATACTTGATAGGCTCGCAAAGCAAAAGCTGGGAGTAAAGGAAAGTGCACAGGATGCGCTTGCGGATTTGTGTAAGTTTACATATTTTAATTATGCAAAGTGGACTATGGGCGACCAATTTAATATTTCGATAGGTCAAGGGGAGAACTCGTATACACCTTTGCAAATGGCAAATTATATTGCAACTATAGGAAATGGCGGCGTCCATAATAAGGTTTCGATAATAAAGTCCATCGAAGGAGAGGGCATAAAAAAAAGACCGGAAGGTATCAAAGTAAAACTTGAAAATCCGGAAACTCTAAGCGCAGTTACGGAAGGCATGAAAAAAGTAGTAAAGGGTTCAAAAGGTAGCTTGCGAAGTTTGTTTGTCAATTTTCCAATATCGGTAGCCGGAAAAACAGGAACCGCTCAAAGAGCGGGAAAAATGCATCCGGCAGATGAAGTTTTATATATACAGCAAAACTTGAGCAGGATAAATCCCAAACTCAAATGGGAAGATGTGGAAGCGGAAATGTTAAGACTGGTTCAAAAAAATTCAAAAGAATATTCCAGCAAAAATGTTGCAGTAAGGCAGGCTGTGATAAACTTAAGTGAAGGCAAGCTGGATTATGAAAAAATTGATGCATATAAGAGCAATTATGATAATTTCGCTTGGGTGGTTACGATGGCACCTGCCGAAGATCCAAAGATTGCAGTTGCGGTTTTATTGTTTCAAGGAGGCGAGGGAACTTATGCAGGCCCTATAGCCAAAGAAGTAATTGGGAAATATTTACAACTAGATAAGACATATGATGAATTCAGTTTAGATACTGCTATAAATTGATTACGGGAGGATATATGAGCAATATTATTGCGGTCGCATCCGGTAAAGGCGGAGTGGGAAAGACCATGTTTGCCGCGAATATAGGGGCGAAATTGGCTCAAAAGGGAAATAAGGTCGTTTTGATTGACATGGATTTGGGACTTCGAAGTCTTGATATTTGTTTGGGGCTTGAAAACAGGGTAGTTTACGATTTGTCAGATATACTTTCGGGGCTGTGCAGGATAAAACAAGCTCTTATAAAGGATAGACGTTTTGGAGATTTTTATTTAATTTCGGCTGCATATGACAAGAAAAAAGTTGATATTACACCGATGCATATAAAAGTCCTTTGCGACAGGCTTAAGGAAAAGTTCGATTACATAATTTTCGATGCACCTGCCGGGATAGGCGAAGGATTGGAACTTGCAGCTACCGTAGCGGATATTGCCGTCATAGTTACAACTCCCGAATATGTAGCGATAAGGGCTGCCGATAATTTGGATGCAAAACTTGTCGAAAAAGGTGTAAAAAAGAGGGCATATGTAGTAAATAAGATAAAGTGCAATTTGATTGAACTTGGAGAATTACCGTCTATAACGGATATAAGTAATTTATTGAAACCGCAAATGATTGGAGCCATACAATATGATGAAAGTATACATATTTCTTATAACAGCGGTGTGCCGATAGTGCTTGACTCAAGTAGTTATATAGAAAGTAATTTTAATAACATAGCGAATAGGCTTATGCAAATAACCGGATAAGGATTGGAGAAGATATGGAAAAAGGTAAAATTTGGGCTTTGTTGCCATTTGCAGTATTTATATTGCTGTTTGTGGGAGTAGGAATAATAAGTAATGATTTTTACGGTATGCCCGCGCTTTTGGCGTTTTTAGTTGCACTTTTTATAGGACTTTTGCAAAATAGAGGAGTTTCTCTTGATGAAAAACTTGAAGTTTTGTCAAAGGGTGCAGGTGATGTGAACGTGATAACTATGGTTTTAATATTTTTGGTTGCAGGCGCATTTTCAGGAGCTGTAACCGCCGCGGGAGGAGCGGCTAGCACTGTAAATTTCGGACTTTCTATAATACCTTCAAAGTTTACGGTGCTCGGGCTGTTTTTGATAGGTTGTTTCATATCTATTTCAATGGGGACTTCTATGGGTACTATAGCGGCACTTTCACCGATAGCATTAGGTGCTTCCGAGCAGACAGGTTTCGATATTTCGGTCTGCATAGCGGCGGTAGTTTGCGGTGCTATGTTCGGCGATAATCTTTCGATGATTTCCGATACGACTATAGCGGCTGTAAATACACAGCATTGTGAGATGAAAGATAAGTTTAAACAAAATTTTTTAATAGTCTTACCTGCCGCGATTATAACCATAATAATATTGCTAATCGGCGCACAGTCTTTGGAATCGGCAGGAACGGAAGTTTATTATTATAATTTGGTTCAGATAATACCTTATATTTTCGTTTTGGCTGCGGCACTTGCAGGAATAAATGTGTTCGTAGTTTTGATTAGCGGGACGATTTTGTCTGTAATAGTAGGAGTAGCATTGGGCGAATTTACGCTTTTTGAAAGTTTTAAGCAAATAGGTAAAGGAATGGAAGGACTGTTTGAAATATCCATAATATCGATAATAGTTGCCTGCATAGTTGCAATAATGCGTGAGAATGGCGGAATTGATTTGATAGTATCTGCTATAAAGAAAAGAGCAAAAGGCGAAAAGGGCGCTGAAATTGGAATTTCATTACTTGCATTGTTGATGGATGTTTGTACTGCAAACAATACTGTTGCAATCGTGATGGCAGGTCCTATAGCAAAGGAAATAGGGAATGAATTTAATGTTAATCCTAAAAAAGTAGCATCGCTTCTCGATATATTTGCATCGGTAGGTCAAGGGATAATTCCGTATGGTGCACAGTTACTTACTGCGGCGGCACTTGTCGGAGTTACACCGCTTGATATAATACCTAAAATGTACTATCCGATACTGATGGCGATTTCGGCAATTTGTTTTACATTGTTCGCACCTAGGCATAAGGCTTTGAAGGGAGAATAAGGTGGAAGAACTGATAAATTTGTTGCAACGAATATTTGATGAAGTTTATTTAAAGCAAACATTTAAGATTGTATTCGGCGCTAAAAGAAAAAAACAGTCAAATTTGGAAAAAGTTAATATGCGTCCCCTAATGTTAAGGGATAATCTTAAGGTGCAGGTTGAAAGATATGTAGAAAACAAGGTATTGCATGAAAATTTGGATGTTAATTCGGCTAAAGCGCTCGCACTTGAACTGATTGAAAGCGATTTTAAGCAGCTTAACATAATATCGCAAAAAGAAGATGTGCAAGTGCTCGCTTCTAAAATTGAAAAACCGAGAATTATACAAAATTCCAAAAGTTGCGATAAAGATTTATCAAATGCGCTTTCTCATAATAGGAACAAAGATTATATAATACCGGAGGGAAAGCCGGTTAGGTTTTTGGTAGAACTCGGCGTGATGAATAAAGCAGGAAAGGTTTTTCACAAGCATTATCCTAAGTTTCGACAAATTAACCGCTATTTGGAGATAGTAGACGACATTTTTAAAAGTGAAAAATTTGCCGAAAGCAGAATCAAGGTGGTGGATTTCGGCTGCGGAAAATCTTATCTGACGTTTGCACTTTACCACTATCTGCATTGCATAAAAGGCTATGATGTTGATATAGTTGGAATAGATTTGAAGAAAAGTGTTATAGAGTTTTGTGCAAATTTATCAAAAAAACTTAATTATGATAATTTGCGTTTTGAGGTTGGAGATATAAGAAGTTACCAAGAAACGGCTGTTGATATGGTAATAAGTTTGCACGCCTGTGATACGGCTACGGACTATGCGCTTCATAATGCTGTGAAATGGGGAGCGAAAGTTATACTTTCGGTCCCGTGCTGTCAGCACGAGCTGTTTTCTCAAATAGAAAACGAGCTCCATTTCCCTGTTTACAGACATGGAATACTTAAAGACAAGTTTACCGAAATTTTGACAGACGGTTTGCGGGCCTTGATTTTGGAAGCCTGTGGGTATAAGGTTGATATGATTGAGTTTACAAGTCTTGAACATACAGCCAAAAATGTTATGATACGAGCATTTTTAGATAAAAAATTATCAAAGATGGATTGTCGGCAAGCTCTTGATGCGTATAACAATCTAAAGAAATTTTATAGTGTGTCGCCGAGTACGGATTTATTGCTGAGCGAAGTAAAGGAAGTATAAAAAATGGAAAAACAGAAAATAATTAACATTGCAGTGATAGCTCACGTAGATGCAGGAAAATCTACATTGGTAGATGCATTTTTGAATCAGAGCGGAGTTTTTCGTGAAAATGAAGAAACGAAAGATTGTGTTATGGATAGCGATGACATTGAAAGAGAAAGAGGTATCACTATTTATTCTAAAAATTGCAGTGTGATGCACGATGATGTAAAAATAAATATAGTTGATACGCCGGGGCATGCAGATTTTTCTTCGGAAGTTGAGCGCATAATGAAAACGGTAGATACTGTTATACTTCTTGTGGATTCAAGTGAAGGCCCTATGCCTCAGACGCGATTTGTTCTAAATAAGTCGTTGGAGCAGGGGCTTAATCCAATACTTTTAATTAACAAGATAGACAAAAAAGATGCCAGGATAGACGAGGTAGTAGATGAAGTTTACGAACTTTTCATGGATTTGAATGCCAATGATAAACA
>JBQMYS010000044.1:0-11382 GCA_052173355.1 Eubacteriales bacterium
AACAAAATACGTGCAAGTTCACTTTGCCCAAGACCATATAAAAAATAACTTTGATCCTTCTTTTTATCAAGTGCGCAAAGCAATTTATACTTTTTTGTATTTTCATCATACTTTATTCTCGCATAATGCCCGGTAGCAATCTTTTCTATCCCGAGCATATCAGCTTGCTTAAGTAATTTAGGAAATTTAACCGTTTTATTACACATTGCGCATGGATTGGGTGTCTCTCCCGCTTCGTAGCTGCCTGCAAAATACTCCATAACAGATTCACAAAACTCCTCTTTACCTGTTATAGTATAATGTAAACATCCCATGCTCTGTGCCAATTTTTTTGCAGAAGCAAGTTCATTACCGGAACCGCAAACACTGTCAGTAGGATTGAGCCCTATGTCTTCATTGTCAAACATAACTATTGTCGCACCGCTTACTTCATAACCTTCATTTTTTAAAAGTAACAAGGCAACCGAACTGTCAACACCTCCGCTCATACCTACAAGTATTGAACCTAACAAAGCGCACCTTGCATATCTTCATATGGAGTGGTTATTTTCAGCTTTTTGTGTAACAATGTAAATTCTAACGGGAATTCCTCTCCATGCTCACCATCAACATCCGTTGAAATATACTCCTGTGATGAAATTTTTAAATGACTTGTTGTAAATGAAAGTACGTTTTTATTTTCTTGATGATTTCCCTGAAGCACATTTATAAGCATTGCGGGAAAGTCCAAAATTGGCATTTCTCTGAACAATATCACATCAAATTTTCCGTCATTCACAGATGACATAGGTGAAATTTTTTTAAACCCGCCCGCAGATTTACCGTTCATCACCACCATAAAATACATATTTTCTTCTCCTGTATACTCCTCACTTTCAATATTCACTTTTACCGCCTTTAAACTACTTAGTTCTGTAAGGCCTTTCAAGTAATAAGATATTACACCAAAAGTATTTTTCAAATTCGGATCTGTCTTCTGACTTACATCTACGAGCATCCCCATAGCTGCAACATTAACAAAATACCGTCCGTTTACTACCCCCACATCCGAATACGTATATTTATTTCCAAGTGCAACATCAACCATACCGTTAATATCGGTAGGCAAATCGAAATAATATGCAAAATCATTTGCAGTTCCTGCCGGAAATATGCTCAAAGGAGCATCAAATCCCGTTTTCATCATTGCATTTACGCAAATATTCAAAGTTCCGTCGCCTCCTGCGGCAAGTATCTGAGAATACTCTCCGGGCTCACTTTGCGCAAGCACCTTTTCAAGTAAATCAGACCCCTTTGCTCTGATAGGCTGAACGGTTTTTCCTGCATTTTGAAAACTTTCAATTATAAAATCTAAATTGTTTTTAAAAAGTCCATTCCCGGAATACGGATTGTAAAACAGTAAAACTTTTTCCTCTTTTTTCATCTGCATACCATTCTCCTTTTTTACACAAAATACCTAAATTTCAATTAAATTATAACTTTAATCTCTCCAATATAATCGGTCTTAATTCCCCAATCAGGTATAGTGACCCTGAAACTAAAAGCAAATCGAAATCTTTTGATTCCTCCAGCGCACTTTCCAGAGCATCTTTGCTATTTTTATGCGCATCAATCACAATGTCAACGTTATTGCAACAAACACTATTAGCTTTAGCTACAAGTTCTTCTGCTTCGCATTTTCGTGGATTGTCAATCTCTGTAAATATAAATTTAGCAACAACCTCGCTAAGTTCTTCTAAAATTTTTTCATACTCTTTATCTCGTAATATTCCAACCAAAGCCAGAATTTTTTTACCGCCATAAAGTTCTTTTAGTGTATCAACAAGCGCTTTCGCACCTGCTTCATTGTGCGCACCGTCCAGCACAATTTTGTCTCCAATACGCTCAAATCTTCCCTTATGAGAAGCTTTAAAAAGCCCTTCATAAAGCTTTGTTCTTTCAATTTGTATTTTTTTATCTTTTCTAAGTATTTCAAGTGCCGTAAGTGCCGTCATTATATTATCGACTTGATACCTGCCTATCATTGAAATTTCAACACCGGAATAATCAGTTCCATAAATATTTGTGTCTATTACATATTTCTCTACACTTTTTTCAGAAACTGCATATGGTATTTTTTTAACATTATAGAGAATCGATTTTTTTTCATATGCTTTCTTAGCTATAGGAACTTGTGCTTCTCGTTCATCCACGTTCATCACAACCGGTACCCCTTTTTTTATGATTCCCGCTTTTTCACTTGCAATCAAGAAAAGAGTATCTCCAAGTCTATCCATGTGATCAAATGAAATTGATGTAATAATTGATATTTCTGATGTTTTAATAATATTGGTAGAATCTCCACTTCCGCCAAGCCCGACTTCAAGTACCACAAATTCCGCTTTTTTCATTGCAAAATATAAAAATGCAATAGCGGTAACAACCTCAAATTCAGTAGGCGAATCCTCGCCTGCATTTACCATTTCTTCAGTTTTTTGAATAACCTGATCTGTGCAAATTGCTAAATCTTCATCATTTATCAATTCACCGTTCATTTCTATTCTTTCATTGAATACTTCGAGAAACGGCGATGTAAAAAGTCCCACCGAATATCCGTTAGCAAGAAGTGCGCTATATATATATCTACAAACAGATCCCTTGCCGTTAGTTCCCGCAACATGAATATATTTAAGCTTATCCTGTGGGTTTCCCAATAGTTGCATTAACTTTTCCATACGAGTCAAACCCAAAACGCTTCCAAATTTGTCAAATTTTTTTATCTTATCTATAGAATTACTTGGCATTTAAAACCTTCTTCTCTACTTCTTTTAATCTCTCACTTACCTTTTTTAGCATTTCTTCGTACTTTGCCTGTTTTGCTTTTTCCTCATCTATTATCTTTGTAGGAGCTTTTGCAACAAATCCCTCATTTGACAATTTTTTAACTACACGTTCAACTTCATCTTCAAGTTTTTTCTTTTCTGCAATCAAACGATTAAGTTCCGCCTCATAATCAAGCAAGTCATCAAGCGGAATGAAGATTTCACCTTTTGAAATTACAGCCGTAGCTACATCTTTAGGTGCATCATCATCTTCGGCTATATATGTTATTTCCGTAATTCCTGCAATATCTTTGATGTAATTTTCACAAAGCCTTATTTCATCATAATTATGAGCACTTGTGCGTATTACAACTCTAAGCTTTTTACTTGGAATTGCTTTTGCCTCTGTCCTTATATGTCTTATAGAACCTATCGCTTCCTTTGCAAGTTCAATCTGCATCTTTTCGTTTTCAAAATCAAACTTTTCATCATAAATCGGGTATTTTTCCTTAATTAAGAAATTCTCAGAATTTCCTGCTTTTTTCGCATTTTCACGTTCGCTTGAAGTAACTGGAAGATAGCTCCAAATTTCCTCTGTAATAAACGGCATGAACGGATGTAACAGCCTCAGTAAATCCTTTAATACGAATACGAGCACACGTCTTGCAACCATTTTGTCATCTTCATTACCCGAATATAACCTGCCCTTTACAAGTTCAATATACCAATCGCAAAATTCATCCCATATTAAAGAATTTATCTTTTGAGCCGCAAGCGACAAATCAAAGCTTTCCATAGTGCTTTCTACATACTTTGCAGTATCATTAACAGTAGAAATTATCCACTTATCTTCAGGTTTTAAATCAAGCGCAAATATATCGCAATCATCGTTTAACTGCTCAAAGAAATTTTCCTGCTCATCTTGTAAATTCATTATTACAAAACGAGCGGCATTCCAAAGTTTGTTTGCAAAATTTCTGCAAGCTTCCAAGCGATCTTCCTTGAACCTCATGTCATTTCCCGCCGTAATGCCTGTAGTAAGCATAAATCTAAGCGCATCTGCGCCTACTTTGTCTATAACTTCCAAAGGATCTATACCGTTTCCAAGGGATTTACTCATTTTCCTACCTTGTTCATCCAACACAAGACCATGAATATAAACATTTTCAAACGGAACTTCTCCTGTTGCGTTTAACGCGGAAAATACCATTCGAACCACCCAGAAAAATATTATATCATAACCGGTAACAAGGGTGTCCGTCGGATAAAAATATTCGAAGTCTTCAGTTTTTTCGGGCCAGCCAAGTGTTGAAAAAGGCCAAAGTGCAGATGAAAACCATGTATCAAGTACATCTTCATCTTGATGAATATGCGCACTGCCACATTTAGTGCATTTTTCAGGCGGATTCTTCGAAACCATAAGTTCATTACAATCCTGACAATAATACGCGGGAATCCTATGTCCCCACCAAAGCTGACGCGAAATACACCAATCACGTATGTTTTCAAGCCAATGAAGATATATTTTTTCAAACCTCGCCGGAATGTGTTTCAATTTACCGCTCTTTGCAGCTTGAATTGCCGGTTTTGCAAGTTCTTCCATTTTTACAAACCACTGTTCCGAAAGCATCGGCTCTACTATGGTCTTGCACCTATAACATTCTCCTGATGGAATTTGTTTATCCTCAGTTTTAACGAGAAATCCGGCTTCTTCCAAATCTTTAACCCAAGCTTTTCTACATTCAAACCTATCCATTCCGGCATACTTTCCTGCTATATCCGTCATCTTTGCATCTTCTCCGATACAAACCGTATTTGCCAAATTATGACGTACACCTACTTCAAAATCGTTCATATCGTGCGCAGGTGTTATTTTTACAGCTCCCGTTCCCTTTTCGGGATCCGGATATATATCTTCTATTATAGGTATCAACTTTCCAATCATAGGAATTTTAACTTTTTTTCCTATCATATCCTTATATCTGTTATCGCTTGGATGCACCGCAATCGCTTCATCTGCAAACATAGTTTCAGGTCTTGATGTGGCTATGACTATACCTTCATCTCCCTCATTTTCCGCAGGATATTTGAAGTACCAATATTTCCCATTTTTGTCGTTATGCTCAACTTCCGCATCCGAAAGTGAAGTCGCACAATCCGGACACCAATTTATCAGTCGGTTCCCACGATAGATCAATCCTTTTTCGTACAGTCTTACAAAAATTTCTTTTACAGCTTCGTTACAACCATCATCCATAGTGAATCGCTCTCTGCTCCAGTCACACGAATCTCCCAGTTTTCTACATTGCTTTGTTATGCTGCTTCCATACTCTTTTTTCCAATCCCATGCACGCTTTAAAAATTCTTCTCTACCAAGTTCTTCTTTATTCTTACCTTCTTCAGCAAGAATTTTTTCACAAACTTTAAGTTCTGTAGCTATACTGGCATGATCCGAACCGGGCAACCAAAGTGCACTATATCCTTGCATTCTTTTGTATCGTATAAGTACATCCTGTAATGTTTGGTCAAGTGCGTGTCCCATATGTAATTTCCCGGTAATATTCGGAGGTGGCATAACTATCGTATACGGCTTTTTATTTTTATCAATTTTTGCACAAAAAGCCCCCGTTTCTTCCCATCTTTTATAAATTTTATCTTCAAATTCTTTTGGACTATATGTTTTTGATAAATTTCTACCCATTCCTATTCTCCTTCAATTTCAAGTAATTTTTCAATCATACTGTCTATCGTCGCTTCATTTGAAACAAATATATTCATATTATAATTTTTAGCAATCTGCGCAGTTTTTTCCCCGATGCAAAGTGCCTTAATTTTCGTGTAATCAATATTATTAAATATTTTAACAAAACTGCGAACAGTAGAAGCACTTGTAAAAGTTACATAATCTATTTCTTCTTCGTCATAATTTATAGGCACACTTTCATCATAGCTATAATCGAGTGTTTCATAAAATGCAACATCATCATACTCTGCGCACGCGCAATTAAGTTCTTCAATTATATCATCATCTGCAAGTGTTCCTCTTGCAAGCAGTATTGAACTTCCTTCATATATTTTTTTAATATCATCTTGTATCAAAAGTTTTCCAAGTTCACGTCCACTATAAATTTTGGGAATAATGTCCGCATTTATCCCATAATTTTTAAGCTCATTTTTAGTTGCCTCTCCAACTACCGCAAATTTGATTCCAGCAAGCAAGCGAACATCAAACCCTGCTTCAAACAGCTTTGCAAAAAATGCATTTACTCCTGCCTTGCTTGTAAAAACTATAAGCTTTCTATTTTTAATGCTTTTAATTGCTGAAAGTATCTCATCACTCATATCAAGCGTTCTTGTTTCAATCGTAGGCAAAGTCACTATCTCGGCTCCCAAATCGCTAAGTTTCTCAACCAAATAACTTGTCGCTTCCAAAGATCGTGTAACTGCGATTTTAACCTTTCCAAGCGGCCTTGATTCCGCCCAACCGAATTTTTCCGACAGTTTGCAAACATCACCTACTATTATTATGGCAGGTGTAGGCAAATTTGCATAATCAACATCTTTTTCCAAATTTGCCAAATTGCTCACAACTCTGCACTGGTGCGGGCGCGTTCCGCGCGCAAGGCAAGCCGCCGGAGTATCCGTCGGCATACCCGCCTCGGCGAGCCCTTTGCAAATCCGCCCTAGGGCGGATTTGCCCATCAAAAATATAAATGTTCCGCCGAGGCGCACCAGCGCCTCATAATCAATTTCAGCTTCATTTTTAGATTTTGTATGCCCTGTTACAATATGTAGTGACGAAACAAAATCTCTATGCGTAACAGGTATTCCGCTGTATGCAGGCACTGCTATCGCAGATGTAATCCCCGGTACTATTTCAAATTCAATTCCATTTTCAACCAAAAGTTCCAATTCTTCGCCACCACGTCCGAACAAAAAAGGATCACCGCCTTTAAGACGCACAACTTTTTTACCTTCTTTTGCCTCATTTAGCAATATTTTGTTAATTTCATCTTGTGGAACTACATGATTACCTGCTACCTTACCAACAAAAATATTTTTCTTGCCTTTGGGGATCATACCTAAAACACCTTGTCCCACAAGTTTATCGTATACTATCGTATCGCATTCTTCTATCAGCTTCTTAGCCTTTATAGTCAGTAGTCCTGCATCTCCCGGTCCTGCACCGACAAGCCAAACTTTTCCTTTTTTCTTTTCCATTTTTATCCTATTTTCTTTCTAAATTCAACTGCCATTTTTTCCGCAATTTTTTCGCTCGTGTGCGCATCACCTGTCACAACTTCTTTTATGCACTCACCGGTTTTTTCATTACAATAAAATCCGCTAAATTTAATTTCTGTACCGTTTATATTTGCATATGCTCCTATAGGAGATGTGCAACTTCCCTCGAGCGCTTCGATAAATCGTCTTTCAGCCTTTGCTGCTATCTGAGCATTGTAATCATTTATACAGTCCAAAAAATAATAACTTTCGCCTATTCTTCCCTGAACTGCAAGTATGCCCTGACCTGCTGCAGGTACCATTTCTTCTTCGTCAAACACCCTTATTTTTAAATCGGTAAGTCCCAGACGAAGTATTCCTGCATGCGCAAGCAAAATTCCCGAATAATTTGCATCTGCAAGTTTTTTAAGTCTTGTCTGCAAATTACCGCGAATACTCTCCACTTCGAAATTCGGATAAAGTTTTTTTATTTGAAGTTCCCTTCTCATACTGGATGTACCAAGTGGTAAACTTTCATCAAGTTTTCCATCTTTTCCAAATACCAGCACATCAAACGGATTTTCACGTTTACTGAATCCTACAAGCGGTATTTCGGATGGTATTTCCATTGGAAGATCTTTCAAACTATGTATTGTTAAATCAACTTTTTCATCCAATAATGCCTTGTCAAGTTCCTTTACAAACAGTCCTTTTCCGCCAATTTTATCAAGCCGTTTATCAAGTATTTTATCACCTGTAGTTTTCATTGTTACAAGTTCAAATTCAAGTTCCGGATAGCTTTTTTTTATCGCTTCTATTATCAAATTTGACTGTGCAACCGCAAGTTGACTATCTCTACTGCCAACCTTTATCTTTCTTCCCATCTATCTGCCTCCTTCAGCAATTTCCTCACTTCATTTGCAGCTCGTCTTGAAAGCTTATGGTTTCTCCCTTGCG
Source organism: Eubacteriales bacterium (assembly GCA_052173355.1). Lineage (GTDB taxonomy): Bacteria > Bacillota > Clostridia > Peptostreptococcales > Anaerovoracaceae > JABZIP01. The sequence goes on from JBQMYS010000044.1 coordinate 7,980, forward strand.
CAGTAATACCGCAAACAAGATCATCTTGTATTGCAAGCCCCGGAAAATAAAAATCGCACAATTTCATATCATCTGCAACATTTACAATTTTTCCCATCTCCTTGACTTTTTGTGCAATACTCGCATTGATATTTTTATTATTAGTTGCTAAAATAAAAATATCCGATTCAGCCATATCTTCATCACTTAATGTACGCTCGTTAATCGAAATATTTTTCAAGTCTGCTTGCCCATCAAGTAATTTTTTTACTTCATCTGAAATTTTAGTGGCTACAATATTCAAATAACAATCAAATTTCAACAATGCCTCTATTCGCCTTCGAGCAATTTTCCCTGCTCCGAGTACGCAAATTTTTTTTCCTTTTATATTTATAAACATCGGAAAATGTGTGCATTTTTTCATATTATAAGACACAACTTCATCTGCTTCATGCTCATTCATAAATTCGGATTTAACATCCTGCGTATTCGATTTGATTCCGAATTTTTCCAATATTTCGTCAAAGCTAAAACCTGTTTCTTCATCTCTGCCTACCACTATAAGAGTTGCTCCTGCTTCTTTTGCCGCTAAATATTTTTCATCAGCACCGCCTGCTTTTCCGGTATCTTTGGTTACCAAATATTTGCAATCATATTGCTTTAACATTGCCACGTTTAAATCTTTACTGAAAGGCCCTTGCATACATATAAGATTCTTTCCTGAAAATCCGTTTTCATTGCATTCTTCAATAACATTACTTAAAGGTAGCACCCTCGCAAAAAGCTTACCTGTGTTTTTTTGTAAATCTGCATATGCAAAAAGTTCCTTACTGCCTACCGCAAGCAACACATTTCCATCTACACTTGAAAGGTATTTCACAACTTCGCTAGTGCTTTCAAGTAAAACATAATCATTTCCTGAAAATCCGGTTCTATCCCTAAGTAACCGTAAATACAACGTTTTACTTTCATATGCAGCATTTTTAATGTTTTCAGATACAAGTTTCGCATAAGGATGAGTCGCATCAATCACATAATCAAATCCTGCTTTCATCAGAGTAATCATTTCAGTTTCATCAAGTCTGCCGGACTTTATTTCACAATTTCCGCCCGACAACTTTTCCTTTTCGAGCACTTCTTTTCCATATTCGGTAGCAACACAAACTGTAATGTCAAAATTATTGCAATCTTTTAATTTTTCTACGAGCTTTCGTCCTTCGCTCGTTCCTGCAAATATTAACAGTTTCATAATTCCTCTAATGCCTCAAACTTTTCTTTAATCCGGCTTTTTTTAATGCATTCAAACTTACTACCCTGTCTTTTTCATCCAGTTCTTTTAATGTTTCAAATACAATTTTTTCTATTACCTTATCACCCGCATGAGCAATTTTTTCAATTTGCGCATGCTCAAGATTCTCACATTTTACTATATGTGCAAGCCTCTTTCTAAAATCAGCTTCAACTAAACTTATTGTTTCTCTGACTTCAGGTAATATCTCTCTAAAATCCAACCAATCTACAAATTCGGAAACATAGTTTTCAATTATTTTTTCTGCTTCCAAAATAATACCTGCATTTTCTTCTTCAAGAGTAATTCCTTGCATTGTATCAATATTATACAAATTCACATTTTCATAATTTCCAATACTTTCCTCAATATCTCGAGGAACAGCCAAATCAAAAAAATATCTAATTTTATTCCCATCTTTATTTTCTTTAAAATCGGCTTCGATACAATTAGGATTTTCTAAAAACTGCTTTTTTGTAATCGTATAATGCGGGCTGATAGTCGCACTTATGATAACTTGATTTTTAGGTAGTTGGCTTATTCTGTCATCATACGGCAACATCTTGCAGCCTGAAGGCATTATAGAACGTTTCTCATCGTCTTGGTGCATCTTTTTTCGTAATGTCATAGACACATCTGCACCTGCATTTACAAGAGCGCTTGCAACCAATTTGCCCATCTTGCCGTTTCCTATAACAAGACATTTAATTCCCTTTATATTTAATCCTTCGCTTCTAAGTTTTGCGAGTATACTTTCAGCGGCTGATTGTTTAACAATTTTAAAACTAAGACGAGTTTTTACATCTTTGCCTGCTGCTGTCGCAACTTGAAATAACCTGTCAAGTTCTACTCCCATAGTCTTTGCTTCCCGTCCCAATTCCAAAGCATCTCTAACCTGAGATATTATCTGATCTTCCCCAAATATTTTAGAATTCAAACCGCAAGCAACCTTAATAATATGCTCCACAGCTTTTTCACCATGTCTTATAGAAAAATAAGGAAGATAATCTCCTTTTTTTACACCTCTAAGTGAGCAAAAAATATCCTCCAACATTTCACTTGGTTTTATTAAATTTTTATATTTTTTTTCATTTTCAGCAATCCAAAGTTCAGTTCTATTACAAGTAGAAATCAAAATACAACCGGAAAGACCATATCCTTCTTTCACTGAAATAGCCGCGCGCTGTGCCATCTTTCGGGTACACGAAAAACGTTCTCTGTATTTTAGAGGTGCTTTACTGTGATCTATGCCTATCATACTAATTTGCAATTTTATTCACCCTTCTTTTCTTCTTTTACCAATAACACAGAAAAATATCCTGCATTTTCATCGATTTCATCAATGCTGTTAAATACTCGCTCTCCTTGCATTCCGCAACGTTCAACCATTTTTACCGCTTGTGGATTTTGCATATTTTTTATTATTTTCTTTACTTTACCTATTTGTTTTCCACTTTTCATCAATATTTTTGTGCCCGGAAGTTCCATAGCTTCTTCAAATCCCTCATAGGAAGCCGGTATTACATGAAGCATTTCTCCTGCCTCTGTCAAGCTGTCGTTAAGTCTTGCAGCAACTGCACAAAATGATGTTATTCCCGGTATAATCTGTGTTTCAAAACCCATTTTTTCAATGCGCTTATGAATATACATATATGTCGAATAAACAGTAGGATCGCCTAAAGTCAAAAATGCCACATCCTTACCGTCTGAAAGCCATTTAGCTATTTTAGCCGCCGCCGCATCGTGATTCCTTTTAAGTTCAATTTCATCACGAATCATCGGCATACTAAGTTCTTCTATATGTTTTTTGTCTAAATCCTGCACTCCGCCTTTGGCTATTTCATAAGCAACATTAACATTTTGTCCCGATGCAGGTATCGCAATAATATCTGCATTTTCGATTATTTTTACAGCTTTTAATGTTAATAACTCCGGATCTCCCGGACCTACACCTACTCCAAATAACTTTGACATATACGCCTCCTATTTTTAAATAAACATTTATATTCTACTCCATTTTAACAACAATTTCAAGTATGCTTGATTATATAGAAAATACAAATAAAAAACCCTTAAAACCGATCAGATTTTAAGGGTATATAAAACCGGCAATGACCTGCTTTCCCAAGCGGCTGC
>JBQMYS010000045.1:0-10927 GCA_052173355.1 Eubacteriales bacterium
AAGGTAAAGAAGAAGGAGATAGTTATGGAATTTATAGTTGACGAAAGCATGAAAAACTTGGGGATTGAACATATAGTAATCGGGATTGCAAGGCACGTAGATCCGAATGCGAAGCTTACGGATGAGTTTTTGGAAAAGCAGGCTAAAATGGAAAAGTTTGCATTGGGATACGATGTTGACAAGCTTGCGCAGCATCCTGTCATAGCAGGATATAACGAGTTATTACAAAAAGTTGGACGAAGCCCGAAGAAAAATCCGCCAACAGCCGGTGCGCTTATCAAAAATATACAGCATAGAGGAGCAATTCCGCACATAAACAGCATTATCGACATTTACAATGTAGAATCGCTAAATTCGTTTTTAGCAATAGGCGGGCACGATCTTGATAAAATTGACGATTATATCAAATTTACAGTAAGCAAAAAAGAGGATAGTTTTTTACCGATATTATCAACGCCCAAGCATGTGAGTGAAACGGATTATGTTTATTGCGACTCAAAAGGGATTGCCGCGCAGAATTGAAAGTGACTTACGTGCGTGTATGCCGAGCCTTGAATTTGAAACTATGGTACTTGATGTAGCAAAATAGCAAATATGTAATATGATAAGACATATGTCACAGAAATAAATAAAAAATTACTGCAAAAAAAGTTGCATATATTTAAAAAAAGGGGTATTATAATCGTTATATGTTGAGCGCCTATATTATCAACATATGAGGAAGGAATGAAAAGATGAAGGCAAAATTTTATGAAAGGTTGATTAGGGAAATCGGCATAGTTGTTGATGAAGGCATACATGTTGTAGATGCAGATGGGAAAACTATCATTTATACCCAAAATATGGCAACTCTTGAAAAGACCAAATGTGAAGACGTTATAGGAAAACCTTTTAGGGATGTATTTTCGGACATACCGGAAGGAGAAAGTACGTTGCTTAGAGCACTTAGACGTGGAGAACCGACATTGAATAAGCAGCAAACTTATCACAACCAATATGGAAAAGAAATTACTACCTTAAATAGTACAGTGCCAATAACGGAAAATGACGGAACGATAGTGGCGGCATTAGAAATAGCAAAAGATATTACAAATATAAAAGAACTTTCAAATACGGTTTTGGATCTTCAAGGAGGGCGAATACCGGAAAACAAGACAAATCCTCTTAGGATTAAACATTACAGCTTTGATGACATAATAGGTCAAAGTGATATATTGCAAGAACAGTTGCAAATAGCAAAGAGAGCGACAAAGACGGATGCATCGGTGTTTGTTTATGGAGAAACGGGTACAGGAAAAGAGCTAATGGCTCAGAGTATACATTTTGGAAGCGATAGGGCAAGCAGACCGTTTTTAGCACAAAATTGTGCCGCACTTCCGGAATCACTTTTGGAGGGGATTCTATTTGGTACTGCGAAGGGCGGATTTACAGGAGCAGTTGATAGAGCAGGACTTTTTGAGCAGGCTAGTGGCGGGACGTTGTTGCTTGATGAAATAAGTGCGATGCCTTATGAACTTCAAAGTAAATTATTGCGTGTATTGCAGGAATGTTATATAAGGCGCGTAGGCGGCAGTAAAGATATTCCTATTGATGTTAGAATTATCGCGACTGTCAACGAAGATCCGATAGATTTGATTAAAGCGGGTAGATTGAGAAAAGATTTGTATTATCGTTTGAATATTATAAATGTTACTATACCGCCACTTAGAGATAGAAAGTCCGATATTCCGATTTTGGTAAATCATTTTATTGAAAAGCACTCTGAAAAAGGTATTGAGAAAGTTGTAATTGATGCAAGTGCTATGAAAAAATTGATGGAATACTCTTATCCCGGGAATATACGAGAACTTGAAAATATAATATTTTCTTCCATATCTCTTGTTGGGGATGATGAAATTATTACTGATAAATTGATAAGGCTACCTATGGAAATATCGGATTTGACATTTAAAAATGATTATGATTCGACACAAATGAGCATGAGTGATTATATAGATGCAATAGAGCAAAAAATTATTAAGGATAAGTTAATCGAATTTAGTGGCAATATTTCAAAAGCGGCGGAAGATTTGCAGATGAAGCGACAAACGCTTCAGCATAAAATAAAAAAATTCGGCATAAAAACGCCCAAAAAATTGCACTAATTTGCAAGAATACTTGCATTTATAAATAGACAATATGTGATTATAAAAAATATTATGATAAACTTAAAATGCCAAGGGCGAAAATTCGCCAATTTCTTGGCATTTTTGTATTAAATAAAAACTTGCTAAAGTTGGCATGAAAGTTGCTTTATAATATGATTGTGCAAAGGCATAATAATAATTTTATAAGGAACTCGGCTAAGACCGAAGGACTGAAAGGAGTACAATTATGGAAAATGTAAAAGTAATTATTTGGGGAATAGGCGCTATGGGTGGCGGTATCGCAAAGATGCTTGTTAAGAAAAAAGGCGTTGACCTCGTTGGAGGCGTAGATAGAGATGGAGGTTCTAAACTAGGTAAGAACATATACGATGTTATACCGGGTATTGAGCAGGGAGATAGACCTGATGTAATAGTTGGAACTGCAGAAGAAGTAATCAAACAGGGAGCTGCTGACATAGTAGTAATCTGCACAGACTCTTTTACAGCAAAAGCTTATGACAAAATGGTTTTTGCTATGGAAAAGGGTATGAATGTAATTACATCTGCTGAAGAAATGGCATATCCACAGGCTCAGGAACCTGAATTAGCTAAAAAACTTGATGAAATTGCAAAGAAGAACAATGTAACAGTACTTGGCACAGGCATAAATCCCGGACTTATCATGGACCTTCTTGTAATACTATGGACAGGATGCTGCGAAACTGTTGATCACATCGTTTCCAGAAGAGTTAACAGCCTTTCTCCTTTCGGACCTGCTGTAATGGAAGAACAGGGAATCGGTATTACAGTTGACGAGTTCAAGAAGAGAAAAGCTGAAGGAACAATGGCAGGACACGTTGGTTTTGCTGAATCTGTAAGAATGATAACAGATGCTCTCGGCTGGAAGCTTGATAAATTTGAGCAGGATATGGAGCCAATAGTTACAGATGTAGATAGAAAATCTCCTTATGGATTCGCAAAAGCAGGGGATGTTGCAGGTGTTGCAATGAAAGGCTGGGGATATGTTGATGGTGAAATGAAGATTGAAATGGACCATCCACAGCAGATTGAGCCGGAACAGGTTGGAGTTACAACAGGTGACTATGTAGAAATTAAGGGTATTCCACCTGTAAACATGGTAAATACTCCGGAAATTGAGGGCGGTATAGGTACTATCGCTATGATATTTAATACAATTCCGCATGTAATCAACGCAAGACCGGGTCTAAAAACAATGATTGATATTCCTGTACCTAGAGCTATTATGGGAGATATGAGAGATCTTATCTGCGAAGATGCAAAGATTGTAAAATAATTGAAAGTTGAACGATAAATAAAAATTTATTATATGAAAAAAGAAGCAACTTGCTATTGATTAAGTTCAATAGCGAGCTGCTTTATTAAAGGAGAGAAAAATGGCTAAAAAAGGCGATTGGGTAAGAATTCACGCAGTAGTTTTAGAAGCTGCGCAAAGAACGGCAAAACTTCCTGATGATACACAAAAATGCCCGCTTGAAATGTGGACGAAAGGATTTTTGCAGGAAGAAAGTGCAAAAATCGGTGATGATGTTACGGTATTGACAGCTGCAAATAGAATTGAAAAGGGCAAGTTACTTGAGGAAAATCCACATTGGACTCATAGCTATGGAGAGTTTGTACCTGAACTTGTAATTATTGACAAACAGCTTAGAGATATTATGAACGGAGGTAAGAACTAATGGCATTAGCAAAAGATTATGATTCCGTTATGGGAAGATCAAACGACATAATGAAAAAAGCGCTTGGACTTGATTATGCAGATTTCGAAAGCGGAACTATAGGTTTCGATTATGAAGCTCTTATGAAAGCTACAGGATATACGCTTGATGAAATAAACAAGGTGCAGAGCAGAACGGGTGTTGGTAACACACCGCTTCTTGAACTTAGAAATTTGACTGCACTTGCTCGTAAATATGCAAAACCGGGATATGGTGCAAGAATATTTGCAAAAGATGAGGCAGCGAATGCTTCAGGAAGCTTCAAAGATAGACGTGCAGCGTGTGCAGTTGCTCATGCAAAGAAACTCGGATATAAAGGTGTAATAGCTGCAACATCAGGTAACTACGGTGCCGCGGTTGCATCTCAGGCGGCGATGCAGGGTCTTGAATGCGTAATTTGTCAGGAATGCTTCGACTCAAATGGGGTAGGTCAACCTGAAATTATAGAAAAAGCAAGAAAATGCGAAGCTCTCGGAGCGGAAGTTGTGCAACTTACTGTAGGGCCTGAACTTTTCTATACATTCTTATCGATATTGGAAGATAGAGGATATTTCAATGCTTCACTTTATTCCCCATTTGGAATTGCAGGCGTTGAAACTCTAGGATATGAAATCGCTATGCAGTGCAGAGAGCAAATCGGAAAAGATCCGGATATGGTTGTTTGCACAAATGCAGGAGGCGGTATGATTACAGGTACGGCAAGAGGCTTAATTAAGGCAGGTGTTAAAGATGTTGAAATTGTTGCGGCATCTATTGATTTAACAGGACTTCATATGGCATCAGACGTGCAGTTCAACAAGAAATCCTGCACAACGGGACATACAGGATTCGGCGTGCCATATGCTACCGATCCGGATCATTCAGATGTACCGAGAAGTGCAGCTCGTCCGCTTCGTTACATGGATAGATATGTTACAGTAACTCAAGGTGAAGTAATGTATATGACCGAAGCACTTGCAAATCTTGAAGGTATTGAAAGAGGACCTGCAGGAAACACATCACTTGCAGCAGCATTCTCACTTGCGCAGGAACTTCCTGAAGATGCAATACTTGTAGTAAGTGAAACAGAGTACACAGGTGCAGGAAAGCACGTACAACCTCAGCTTGCATTTGCAAGAGAAAACGGTATTGAAGTTAAGTTCGGTGATCCGAAGGAGGAAAAACCGGGTGTAAATGTAATACTTCCAAAAGATCCGAGCTACTTTAAATATGTAGAAGCAGACATCAACAAGTTCAGAAAATCTCTGATTAAGAAAGCTTGCAAGGCTCATGGAGTAACAGAAGCGAGTGCGGTTTCAGAAAAAGATCTGGAATTCCTTGCAGCAGAAACAAAGACGGACGTTGCATTTGTAAAGGAAGCATTGAAAGAATTATAATTTAATAAATTTGAGGAGGAACAGATGAAATCAGGAATGAGAAGAGATGATGATTTTGCAGAACGCAGAAAACACATCGCTAATTTAACAGATGAAGAACTGTATAACAAGTTTTGGGAGTTAACTGCGCAGGTAGTAGATCCGCTTTTAGAACTTGGTAGAAAAAATACTACACCTTCAGTAGAGAGAGCTGTATTGTTAAGAATGGGAGTATCTTCTCTTGACACTCAAAAAATAGTAGAAGGATGCATTGACAGAGGTCTTATGGGACATGGAACAGGTCATGTAGTTTACAAACTTGCAAAAGAGAAGAACATTTCTATAAGAGAAGCTAGTATTTTGCTTGGAAAAGGCGAATGCTGGGATGAAGCGGCAGCTTTATTCAAGGGAGGTAAGAAGTAATGTACGGAATAGATTTGAAACCTAACGAAAAACTTGATGTTAGAAATATATTAAAAGATTTAGATAAGTACGAACCGAGAAGACGCGGTTGGCACTGGAGAGAGCCTGCTCCGAATCTTCAAATGGGACCTTTTACATATCATGATTGTTCAAAACCGCTTAAAAACAGCGTAGGACTTCCTCCTGCAAAGTTTTTTGGTGATATTGACCCACAGCCTATGCCTGTAATAACTACAGAAATTGCTTCCGGAAGATTTGAAGATGATATTCGTAGAATGAGAATGGGCGCATGGCATGGAGCGGACCATATCATGGTAATCAGACATATGGGACAATCTCATATAGACGGACTTATGGAAGGTACGCCTCAAGGTATAGGCGGAGTACCTATTACAAGAAAGCAAGTTAGAGCACAGAGAAAGGCTTTGGATATTATAGAAGATGAAGTTGGTAGACCAATTAACTATCATTCGTATGTATCGGGAGTAGCAGGTCCTGACGTAGCTGTAATGTTCGCCGAAGAAGGTATTAACGGGGCTCACCAAGACCCTCAGTATAACGTATTGTATAGAGATATTAACTGTGTAAGATCCTTTGTGGATGCTTGCGAATCCAAAAAAATTATGGCTTGGGCAGGAATACTTCAAATAGATGGAGCACACAATGCCAACGCTACTGCAAGAGAAGCATGGAAGGTAATGCCGGAGTTGATAGTACAGCATTCTATCAATTCATTGTTCTCGGAGAAAGTTGGTATTTCACCTGATTTAATCAGTTTGTCAACTGTACCTCCAACGGCAACCCCTGCACCGTCTGTATATTTGGATTTACCGTATGCAGTTGCACTTCGTGACATATGCGATAGATACAAAATGAGAGCACAACAGAATACAAAGTATATCTGCTCATCTGCAAGAGAAGCTACGGTAACTCATGTTCTAAATATGTTTATTTCAAAATTGACAAGAGCCGATATTCAATCAACTATTACACCTGACGAAGGAAGAAACGTTCCTTGGCATATATATAATATCGAGGCATGCGATAATGCTAAGCAAACATTGATAGGTCTTGACGGATTGATGGAACTTGTGGAACTGAAAAAAGACGGGCCGCTTCGTGAAATGGCTAGAGATATAAAAGAAAGAGCTTGCCTGTTCATGGAAGAAATTATAGAAGTTGGCGGATACTTTAATGCTGTTCAGGAAGGGTTCTTCGTTGACTCTGCAAGATACCCTGAAAGAAACGGTGACGGTATTGCCAGAAAAATTGAAGGCGGAGTAGGATACGGATTCATTTTCGAAAGAGAAGAAGATTATATGGCGCCTGTAACCGCTCACTACGGTTACAACAATGTAGAGCAATATGGCGGAGATCCGAAGAATCCGTCAGCCCTTATTGGAGGTTGCACATTTGAAGATAGAAGCAAAATCGTATATATAGACGAACTTGATGAGAGCGATTGTGTAGCTAACAGACTTGAAAATGTTAAAAAATATCTTGATGGCGATGCAATAAAACCTGAAGTTGAGTGGTGTGCAGACGGAACCGTTCTTATGACTATGTGTATTCCTTCAAATACTCGTGTTGCTGAAGCGACTGCACTTGAAATAGGAAAGAAACTCGGACTTGCAAGCCCTGAGGTAATAAGTAAGGAAGTGCTTCATGAGGCGGAAGGCACCAGAATTGAAATGAAGGGCAAAATCGAATTTGATATTGATCCTAAGACTCTGGTTCTTCCTCCGGAACCTCATCATTTGAAAGATGAAGTTCTTTATAAGGAATTCAACGAACATCCAATGAAGGTTGTTTGCGGAACAGTTGGAGAGGATGAGCATTCAGTAGGACTTCGTGAAATAATTAACATTAAGCATGGCGGTATAGAAAAGTGGGGCATTCAGGTAGAGTATCTCGGAACATCTGTACCGGTAGAAAAACTTGTTGATGCCGCAGTAGAGTTGAATGCAGATGCTATACTTGCATCTACAATAATTTCTCACGATAATGTTCACTATAAGAATATGAAGAGAATACATGAACTTGCTGTAGAAAAGGGTATTCGTGACAAGGTTATAATAGCTGCAGGCGGCACACAGGTAGTTCCGGAAGAAGCTCGAAATACAGGAATTGATGAAGGCTTCGGAAGGGATTCACATGGTATAGATGTAGCAACATTCTTGGCAGAAGAAGCTATGAGAAGACGAGGCGATTTATAATAAAGTTCATACACAAATAGCCAAAGGGGCAGGCATATGCTTGCCTTTTTTTTAAACAAATAGTAAAATATGGGTATCTTATTTTTGAGGAGGAACGTATGAAAGTAGATGTTTTAGTTGCGGAAATAGGCTCTACAACGACAGTTGTAAATGCTTTTCAAGACATAGATACTGAAAATCCTATATTTTGGGGACAAGGACAAGCTCCTACATCTGTTATGCAAGGAGATGTTAGAATCGGGTTGCAAGGTGCAATAGATGATCTTTGTAAAAATAAAGGTATAGAAAGCCTTGAATATGATGAAATGCTTGCTACTTCATCAGCCGCAGGCGGATTGAAGATGACAGTTCATGGCCTTGTATATGATATGACGGCAAAGGCGGCAAAAGAAGCGGCTCTTGGTGCAGGCGGAATACTCCATTTTGTTACAGCAGGCAGATTGAGAAGAACTGATATTGCAAAGATTAAGGAAATAAATCCCAATTTAATTTTGATTGCAGGCGGGGTTGATTATGGAGAGAGGGACACAGCGCTTGATAATGCTGAAATGATTAGATCTATGGGACTAAAAACTCCTGTAATTTATGCCGGAAATGTTGAAAATCAGGAAGAAATGAAATTGATTTTTGATGAAGAAAGCGGGATGAAACTTTACAATGTAGAAAATGTTTACCCAAAGATAGATGCGCTGAATGTTGAACCTTGTAGAAAAGTGATTCAAGATGCTTTTGAGGATCATATAACAAATGCACCGGGAATGGAGCACGTGCGCGATATGGTAAATGGACCTATTATTCCAACACCCGGAGCTGTAATGGAGTGTACTAAATTACTATATGATTGTATAGGTGATTTGATAGTGCTTGACGTAGGTGGAGCAACAACCGATCTTCATAGTGTTGCTACCGAATCGGATCAAGTGGCAAGAATAATGATTGCGCCTGAACCTAAAGCTAAAAGAACCGTCGAAGGGGATTTGGGTGTGTATGTAAACAGATTAAAGGTTATTGAATCTATCGGAGAAGAAAAAATTAGAGAACAGTGCCAAAAAATTGGCATAGATTTCGATAAGACCTTGGAAAGTTATGTAGCAATACCGAAAACGGAAGATGAAATAAAATTAGTCGAAATTCTTACAATGGAGGCAGTGCTTCGTGCGGTAGAAAGACACGCCGGTCAGATTCGTTATATTTATGGTCCGTCCGGTAGATCTACTGTTGCAGAAGGCAAGGATTTGACACAGGTCAAGTACATAATAGGTACGGGAGGAGCACTTACACGATTACCAAATCGTATTGAAATCATGCAAAAAATTGCGAAACATAATGAAACCGGGATGTTACTTTTTCCAAGTGAGCACGCTGAAATATTGGTTGATAATGACTATATCATGGCATCTCTTGGTGTATTATCTAAAAAGCACAGGCAAGGAGCAATTAAGCTTTTGGAAAAAAGTTTGAAATTCGATTTTTCAACTGTGAAGAAAGAAGAAAGCTATCAAACAAAGTATATAGATGAAGTGAAAAAATTGGCAGAAGAAGCAAGAGCAAGGGAAGAAGAAACCAAAAAACATATACAGGAAATGGAAAAAGCCGGCTATGACATGGAGGCTTACAAAAATCCTGATGATATAGGCGGTGCTAATGCAAATGGCGCGCGAGCAAAGGAAATAAAGAAAATTATTGAGGAAGCTGAACGCGATGGGAAGTTAGCAGATACTTTAAAAAAAAAATTCTGAAAACGAATCCATAGAACCTTGTAAAATAAAGGATTATGTGAAAGAAGGATTAAAGAGCGGTCTTGGCGTACGTGGCAAATGGGAAGGGCAGAATATGGGGGATTGTAGCCATGAATGTAAGACTTGTGTAAGATTGAGATGCCCTAATAGAAATGAAAATTACTAGGAGGAAAGTAATGTATCCAAAATTAAAAATTGATTTGAACAAATTGGCTAAAAATCTTGATGTAGTTGCAAATATTACAAAAGATATTGGGAAATGCTCTTTGATGATTGTTACAAAAGGGCTTTGTGCAGATATTGAAATGGTAAAAATGATAGCAAATCATCCGGCAGTTGATTATATTGCGGACTCACGAACATTGAATCTTGCGAGTTATGCCGACATAGCAAGAACTGCTGGAAAACAAACAGTTTTGTTAAGGTTACCTATGATGTGTGAAATTGAAGAAACCGTAAAATATGCAGATTTGAGTTTCAATTCGGAGCTTGAAACAATCGAGGCTCTTAATGAGGAAGCGAAAAAACAGGGTAAAATACATAAAATTTTGTTGATGATAGATTTGGGAGATTTACGCGAAGGAATTTTTTTCCAAAACAGAGAGCTGATTGATGAAGCAGTCGAACAGATATTGGCTATGGATAATATTAAATTATATGGAATAGGCGTAAATTTGACTTGCTACGGCGCTATAATTCCAAAGCAGGATAATTTATCTATATTGGTTAAGATTGCAAGCGAAATAGAAGAAAAATTTGGAATAAAGTTAGACATGGTGTCAGGCGGAAATTCAAGTTCCATATATCTTGCAGAAAAGGGAGAACTTCCGGAGGGAATTAACAATTTGAGGCTGGGAGAGTCTTTCTTATTAGGAAATGATACTGCTTATGGGAATAGATTTGCAGGAACATACAATGATACTTTGATTTTAGAAGCGCAGATAGTTGAGCTTAAAGAAAAACCGTCATTGCCGATAGGTGAGGTTGGGGTTGATGCATTTGGCGAAAAACCTTATTATGAAGATAGGGGTATTATAAAAAGAGCAATTATCGGAATAGGCAAGCAGGATATAGATCTTGGCAGCATGGAGCCGCTTGATGAAAAAATTGATATACTTGGCGGAAGCTCCGATCACACTATAATTGATGTTACAAAATCAGATAAAAACTACAAAGTGGGAGATACTGTTTCATTTACACTTGGTTATGGCGGAATGCTGAAAGCGGCTACAAGCAAATATGTTTCAAAAGAATATGTGAGATAGTTACAAACAAGACTCGGAAGAATTACTCCCGAGTCTTGCTACATAT
>JBQMYS010000046.1:0-10851 GCA_052173355.1 Eubacteriales bacterium
CCTCTAATAAACACCGCAACATAGCCATTTTCTTTGCCTTCTTCAGTATAAACTGCAAACAAAAGAGCTTTGATGGTTTTCTTCTTATCTATTTCCAAAAATGCCGCAACTTCTTCTATTGTCTTTGCATCAGGAGTATGCACTTCACGCATTTCAAGCATTTCTTCCAAATCGGGCTCGGCATCCACAGCTTTTGCCTTTTCCAACGTTGCAGCCATTTTACATTTATCGCAATAAACTATTTCGCTTTCACCTACTTCTGAAAGCGCCGTAAATTCATGCGAATTACTGCCTCCTATAGCACCCGTGTCCGCTTCAACAGGTCTGCAATCAAGCCCGCACCGTTCAAATATTTTCGTATATGCATCGTACATTTCTTGATAGCTTACATCCAAACCCGCTTCATCTTTGTCGAATGAATAAGAATCTTTCATTATAAATTCACGACTGCGCATCAAACCGAAACGCGGTCTTGCTTCATCTCTATATTTTGTTTGTATTTGATACAAGTTTAACGGTAATTGCCTATGCGATGTTACATCCCCTCTAACAATATCGGTAAAAATTTCTTCGTGCGTAGGTCCAAGACAAAATTCTCTGCCGTTTCTATCATGTAGGCGCCATAATTCCGGACCGTATTTGAACCATCTGCCTGATTCTTGCCAAATTTCAGCAGGCTGTAACGCCGACATTAACACTTCCTGCGCACCCTTTCTATCCATTTCTTCTCGTATGATATTTTCGATTTTTCTAAGGACACGCATACCGAAAGGCATGAATCCGTACACTCCGGAAACCAATTTTCGTATCATTCCGGTTCGTATTAAAAGTATATGGCTGGCGATTTCCGCTTCATTTGGAACTTCCCTAAGTGTTTTTAAATGTAATCTGGATAACTTCATATATTTCCCCTTTATTTGTATATCGATTCAATTAAACAAATGGCGGTAGCGGCGATACCTTCACCACGCCCCGCATAACCCATACCTTCAGTAGTAGTGGCTTTTACATTAACTTGTTCTTCTTCTATCTTTAATGCTTTTGCTATATTGCGCTCCATCTTTTGTATAAACGGCGAAAGCTTAGGTTTTTCACAAATAACAGTTGCGTCTATATTTGTGATACGAAATCCTCGCTCACAAAGCAATTTTCCGACACGTTCAAGCAACTTGATGCTCCTTATGCCTTTATATTCATCCGAAGTATCCGGAAAAAGCTTTCCTATATCCCCCAGATGAGCCGCTCCAAGTAAAGCATCAATGATTGCATGCGCCAAAACATCTGCATCTGAATGACCTGTAAGACCTTTTTCATAAGGAATCTTTTCGCCACCCAGATACAGTGGCACGCCGGCTTTTAATCTATGTGCGTCAAAACCGCTTCCAATTCTGATACCTTCCGGCATATCTTCTTTCCTTGTAATTTTTATATTTTTTCTTTCCCCCGAAACTGCATAAACTTGTTCTCCGATTATTTCAACAAGCATAGCATCATCAGTCGCTTCAATATTATTTTTTTGCGCATATTTATGCGCATTTTTTAAAAGTTCAGCATAAAACCCCTGAGGTGTTTGCGCGCACCTCAACATACTTCTATCTATGCTCGACTTCACAAACACATTTTCATCATCCAAAGCAACAATAGATTTTACAGTATCTGAAACTTCCACAACCGGAATCGCGGCTCCGAACTGATAAGTAGCGCTTATTACCGATTCAATAATTTCATCGCTCACATATGGACGTGCTCCATCATGTACCAAAACAATCGCGTTTTCTTCTATATTTTCAAGAACGTTCCAAACCGATTCCTGCCTGGTTTCCCCTCCTTCAACAACGCCTCTTAATTTGAGCATATTGCACAGAAGTTCTTTCGTATAATCAAGGTGTTCCGCATCTGAAGCGACAAAAAAACCGTCAACATACCTATTCTTATCAAATTTACTTGCGGTCTTTTCTATCATAGTTTTACTGTCAATTTTTAAAAATTGTTTGGGAACGTCGATTTTCATTCTCGTCCCTTTACCTGCCGCCACTATTATAGCCAAAACCTGTTTTTCTTGATACATATATATCCGTCACCTTTTTATTTTCGCAAAAATCATCCTTCCTGCAGCTGTTTGAAGTACACTCGTCACCAGCACAGCAACATTTGAGCCTATCTGCTTTCTTCCTTCTTCAACAACTATCATAGTTCCATCATCCAAATACGCAAGTGCCTGATTCGGTTCTTTTCCTTCTTTTATCAAAAACAGATTCATTTCCTCGCCGGGTATCACCATAGGCTTAAGAGTATTGGCAAGTTCGTTTATATTTAAAACCTCCACTCCTTTTATGCCTGCCACTTTGTTCAAGTTGTAATCATTTGTAACGACCTTTCCACCTATATTTTGTGCCAATTTCAGCAGTTTAATATCCACCTCCGGTATTTCTTCGATACTTTTATCTCCCGCTGTATTGTAAATTTCGACCCCGTACGCATCCCTAAGAGTGTTTAATATATCAAGTCCCCTGCGCCCGCGAGTTCTGCGCAAGCTGTCCGAAGAATCGGCAACATGTTGCAATTCAAGCAATACAAATTCCGGAATTACTATCTTGCCCTCAATAAATCCCGTTTTCATAATATCGGCAATTCTTCCGTCAATTATTACGCTTGTATCAAATATCTTAGGAGATGCATCTGATCCTTTTTTCTTAAATCCGCTTCTGCCGCGTTGCGATAATAAATTCGCAAAATCCTTATATCTCTTAGTCGCTATAACTACACCAAGATAACCCAAGATAACATATGACAAAACCGGCAAAATTATATCCAAATGTAAGATTCCTATTCTTTGAAACATAAGACTTAAAAGCGCCGCTATGACAAAACCGGCAATAAGTCCTACAGTTCCCGATATAATATCGTGCGTTGCTACACCCTGCAAGTCATTTTCTATGCTCTTTGCGGCATTTTTGCTGTGCCGCCAAAAAATATTTGATGCTCTAAAACATATAATTCCACAAATAAGACCGAATGTTATAGCCAGGATATAGAGTTGCTGTTCACTCAAAAAATTTATCCTATGTCCGCTAATGGTCGTGTATAAAAATTGAATAGCAATAAAAATACCATAACCTACAACTGCACCTATCGCTCCGATAAGAAATTTAAGTAGTTTCTTTAACATATCCGCTCCTCCTTTCCCTAAATTTTAGTCCCAAATTGCAATAACAAGTTGGACACATTTTAAGCAGCATCCACTTGATAGATTTTATCCAGTTCATCCTCGAATAGTTCATCAGGAGTTTTGTACCCAAGAATCTTACAATGCTATAAACCGCATTAGTATCACCATCTTTGTATCCCGTACCTTCCCAAGTAAAACCTGATTGCTTCAAAGCTCGCAGTACACATGTCATCAGCGTGACTCCTGTTATTGAACCGTTACCTCAACTTTGCCATATGCCGGATTGTAATTTCCTTCAGGTATAAACATATATTCGTATTCGCCGGTTTCAGATACTTCCATATCCGGATTTACCCACACAAGTTCTCCCGAAACATTATTCATTCCTATGCCATCTTTGAAGTTTCCCTCGCAAATCAATTGGGAATTTTTTAACTGCTGACCTTTAGTTATATTAGATGCTCTCACTCTTGCTCCCCCTGTCGTCAATCCGTCACTTTTTTTCGTTATTATTTTGTACTTGCCCAATTTAGTCCTATCTTTAGACAATACCACGACAACATCTCCCTCCTTTACTTTAGCTTCTCCCGTTTTCTTTAAAACGCTGTCAAATGAGCTTGCATTTGTAACCGTGTTTATTTTGTCATCTGCAATAATTGCAATCGTTCCTTCAGCTTTTATTTTAGAATTCACTATTTCTGCTTTTGTATCATTTGTAACATTGCAAAGATAGCCAAATTCACTGCTTCCTATTCCTACTACTTTATATGCCGCAGAATCTTGTGCACCTACATACGATAATTTTACAGAATCTTCTGCCGGTTTAAACTTGATTTCATACTTGCTGATTCCGCCTGCCTGATTTTTAACAACTATAACAAATCCTTTTTTTACTGTCGCAGAATCCTGTTTTTGTGAACTTGCATTGAACTGGTCCGCATTTACAATGCCTTCGGCTTCTTCTTTCGTAGTTATTTTTATTTCGCTGTTTGTGCTTACAATCAAAATATTCTTTAAATCCGAAACTGTAAACGTATGCGGTATAGGCTCAACGCTTCCGTACTTTCCGACTTCCTGCGGCTGAGATACTTTGTACGGCTCTTTTGCCGACAGCGAAATTATTTTTACAGTCACACTTCCTTTGTGTTGCATAAATTTTTCACTGTCATTAGGGTCAAACACATAGTTATGTTTGCCTTCTTCATTGACGATTTCATCCGAATTTTCCCACCTGAAAGCGCCCAAAACCTCATTATCCCAAGCGTCTATAAATGTGCCGGAAAGTTTCGAATTTGCAA
Organism: Eubacteriales bacterium; assembly: GCA_052173355.1. GTDB lineage: Bacteria > Bacillota > Clostridia > Peptostreptococcales > Anaerovoracaceae > JABZIP01. Next base: position 4,468 of record JBQMYS010000046.1, read on the forward strand.
GCTTTTGACCCGCCACAACAGGCGTTGCGCTAATACTTCGCTCAAGCACCGCTGACGCAGGCGTGGTGCCCCGGCTGTGACCGCCTGAACTTCTCGAAGTACCTGAACTTCCCGAAGTACCCGGTTTTTGAACTTTGTCATTTGGTAATTTGTCTTTAGGGGCTGTTTCTTTTTCTGAATCTACCAAATCTTTTGAACTTATTCTATCCAAGGCTACTACTACCTCTGCCCTGCTCATAAAATTTTCTGCTTTGAACGACCCGTCCGGATAGCCTTGCATAAATCCTGCTTGCACTACAGTTTTGACAGCTTCTTTCGCCCATGCAGGAATTGCGTTTTCATCTGTAAACGTCTTTTGTGCACCTGCTTTAGCTTTAACAAGTTTTGCCAAAATAACCGCCATTTGTGCACGAGTTACCGCCGCATCCGGTCTAAAAGTATTGTCCTCAAATCCTTTTATATATCCCTTATTGACAGCTATTTTTACTTCTGCATGAAACCAATCGCTATCTTTTACATCCGTAAAATTCGGATTCAAACTTCCTGCTGTAAAATTGAATTTTTTATTTACAAGTTTTACTATTTCTGAGCGTTTTATTTGATTTTGAGGACGAAAACTTCCATCTTCATATCCGGATACCCCCCCCATTTTTTGCCATTTTGAAATAGTATCCTTTGCCCAGTGTCCCGTCACATCGTTTGAAACATTTCCATTTGCAAACACCACCAAAGGTGAGCAAACCATTAAGCACATAAGCCCGATTGAAATGATTTTTTCTTTAACCATTTTCTTTCCTTCCTAAATTTTAGTAATTATTTAAAAATTTATACAATTATTCATAGTATATCCCACTAATTGGGCTAATGTCAATAATTCAACATTAAAAAACACAAAAATTTCAAAAACCTCATCAGGAATTTCCCAATCGAGGCTTTTAAAATTTACTATATTTATTAAAAAATTAAATTGTTTTAATCAAATATTTAAATCGACAAAATTCCTGCCAATTTCAACATACGCTCGTCGTGTGTTCGCTCTACCGAAAGCGCATCTTTTAAATCAAAATGCACAATTTCATCAGCCTCTACACCTATCGCTCTGCTTTCGCTTTCCTCAAGTAAAAGTTCCACCGCCTTATATCCCATAGTGCTCGCCAATATCCTGTCGCGTGCGGTCGGTGCTCCGCCTCTTTGTATATATCCAAGTACTACTATTTTTACATCAAGCCCTGTGTTTTCCGCTATTTTTTCGGCAAGTTCACCCGCACTTAAGTCTATTCCCTCAGCTTTAACTATAATGCTATGAAGCTTCCCTCTGTTTCTACCTTGAATAATTTTTTTGCAAATCTCATTGATATTGTATTTAAGTTCCGGTATCAATATTGCTTCCGCACCACCTGCAAGACCCGCATGAAGCGCTATATCTCCACAATGCCTACCCATAACTTCTATAACGGTTGTGCGTTCATGCGCAGAAGAAGTATCTCTTATATTACTAATAGCTGAAAGTACCGTATTTACCGCAGTATCAAATCCGATTGTATATTTTGTATATGCAAGGTCGTTATCTATTGTCCCCGGAATTCCCATAACGGAAATCCCTTTTTCGGAAAGCGCAAGTCCGCCATGAAGTGAACCGTCACCACCTACTATGACAAGACCTTCTATCCCGAAACTTTCCAGCATATGTAATGCTCTTTTTTTCCCTTCTTCGGTCATGAAACGCTCACTTCTTGCCGTCCTCAAAATAGTACCGCCCATATGTAATATATCGGATACTGACGATACTTTTAATTCGCTTATTTCTCCATCAATTAGTCCTTCATATCCGCGATATATTCCGTAGACCTCTATCCCTTTATAGATTGCACTGCGTACAACCGCTCGGATTGCCGCATTCATACCCGGTGCATCTCCGCCGCTCGTAAGTATTCCGATTTTTCTCATATTACACCTCCTAGTACCTTATATTTTCTTCGCTTTCAACTATATCTAAAAGTTGCATCAAAAATTCTTCGTTAACATCCGCTTGCATATTATCCCCTGTCATGAACGCTTTTCCCGTTTTTTCGACATAGATAATTACAGGAGTGTCTCCTCTATTTTTTTTAATCAAATTTTGAATTTGGGACATGATTACTTTTTCATCCAAATTACTCGTAATTTTTATTTTGAGCACCTTTGTTTCAATTTCGTGTTCTTCACTTTTTTCGCTAGGCAAATTTTCTGCAATTTCATCCATACTGAAAAACTTTTCTGCATTTATGGTAGGCGCTTTACCCTCTCGCAAACTTATTTTGCCTTTAATCCCTACTATCAAATCTTCGTCAATCAAATTTCGATACTTATCATAAACCTTTGAAAAAACTACAATTTCAATTTTTCCAAAGAAATCTTCCAGTTCAATGAATGCCATTTGCGCATTTCTTTTGTCTATCAAAGTCCGCTTGGAAGCTATCCTCCCCGCCACGCGCACGCTCATCCCGTCTTTCAGTTCACTATTTCCCGTAACAATTTCTTCTTCATTTCCCTGTTCATCCATATCATTTGAAAACATTTCTCCCGTAACAGTTGTAAACCTATCAAGCAAATCCGCATATTCATCCAGAGGATGCCCTGTCAAATATACTCCTAAATACTCATTTTCCATAGAAAGCAATATTTTCTTTGAAAAATTTTCTATATCGGGAAGTTTGCCCGCTGAAGTTTCCTTGTTCATTTCTTCGGATGCTATTTCAAAAAGCGAAAGTTGACCTGCTATATTTTTTCTGGCTGAATTTTGCGCAGATTCTATTTCCGCTTCGTATACCGCAAGCATTGCCGCTCTGTTTTTTGAAAATCCGTCAAGTGCTCCTGCTTTAATCAAAGCCTCAATAGGTTTTTTGTTTATGCTTCGAATATCCAAATTTGAAATGAACGTAAATATATTGCTCGGCTTACCTTTTTCTTCACGTGCTCTAACTATTTCATCAGCCACACTGCTTCCTACACTCTTTACCGCAATCAAAGCATAGCGTATCTTCGCATTTTCTACAGAAAATTTACCCATACTTTCATTAACATCAGGTGGAAGCACCTCTATTCCCATTTCTTTACATTCTCTTATATATTTGGCTATTGCCTTTGGATTCCCGATAAAGCTCGTCATAAGCGCCGCCATAAATTCAACAGGATAATACAATTTCAAATACGCAGTTTGATATGCGAGCACTGCATATGCCGCAGCATGTGATTTATTAAATGCGTACTCCGCGAAACTGACCATTTGATTAAATATTTCTTCTGCAACTTCTTTGGAGATTCCATTTTTAATACATCCTATCACTGCTTCGCTTTCAGCATCCTGTGGCTTCCCATTTATAAAGTTTTCTTTTTCTTTGAGCATTACATCTTTGTTTTTTTTACTCATAGCTCTGCGCACAAGGTCACTTCTGCCATAACTGTAACCGGCAAGATCACGGACAATTTGCATTACCTGTTCTTGATATACCAAGCATCCGTAAGTAACACCCAATATAGGCTTAAGTTTTTCATGCAAATAAACGATGCTCTCAGGATTTTTTTTATTATCTATATATGTCGAAATTGATGCCATCGGCCCCGGTCTGTAAAGAGAGATTCCCGCAATAATATCTTCAAAACAATCCGGACTCAACGCTTTCATAAATTGTGTCATGCCCGGACTTTCAAGTTGAAATACACCAAGCGTTTTGCCTTTTGCTATAAGTTCAAAAACTTTGGAATCGTTCATCTCCATAGTTGAAAAATCCGTCACTGCTTTGTTACTTCTTTTTGCCAATTCCAAAGTATCTCGTATAACCGTAAGTGTTCGAAGTCCCAAAAAATCCATCTTCAATAGACCGAGTTTTTCAATAGTTGTCATCGTAAACTGCGTAGCGGCGCCCTTCTCCTGAGACCAATACAGCGGAACATACTCATTGATGTCCTCTTTAGCAATTACAACACCTGCAGCGTGAGTTGAAACATGACGCGGCATATCTTCAATTTTCATTACATAATCAATTATTTCCCTAGATTCGCTATCCTCTTGATATGCTTTTTTTAAATCGGGGCTGATTTGCAATGCTTCACTTATTGTAAGCGGTTTGTTTTGTTCAATCGGAACTGCCTTTGCAAGTTCATCAGCTTTTGCATAACTCGCATCAATTACCCTCGCAACATCTCGAATTGCGCCTTTTGCCTTCATTGTTCCGAAAGTGGCTATCTGAGAAACCCTGTCTTTTCCATATTTTTCAACAACATAGTCTATGACTTCCTGCCGCCTTTCATAACAAAAATCTATATCTATATCCGGCATACTCACGCGCTCAGGATTCAAGAATCTTTCAAAAATAAGACCGTATTTGATGGGATCAATATCTGTTATCTTTAAAACATATGAAACTACACTACCTGCAGCAGAACCCCTGCCCGGTCCAACCATGATTGCATTTTTCTTTGCATAATTTATGAAATCCCAAACTATCAAAAAATACTCGACATAACCCATTTTTTCTATTACATCAAGTTCCATATTAAGTCTCGACTCAATCTCATGCGCTCTGCCGTGGTAACGTTCTTTAATCCCATCTTCGCAAAGTTTACGAAGATAGCTTGCATTTGTAAATCCGTCAGGTGCAGTAAATTCAGGCAAATGAAACTTACCAAATTCGATTTCCACATTACACCTTGCAGCTATTTTTTCGGTATTTTCTATTGCTCCTTCAAAATCCGCAAATAATATGCTCATTTCCTTTGGTGATTTCAAATAAAACTCATCATTTGGAAATCTCATACGCGTTTCATCCGATACTCTACTTCCTGTTTGTATGCAAAGCAATATATCGTGCCATTTAGAATCTTCTTTTCTAACATAGTGAACGTCATTAGTAGCTACAAAAGGTATTCCTGTTTCCTGATGCAAACGTTTCATTCCTTCTGCAATATCATGCTGTTCTTTGAGCCCATGATCTTGAACTTCTAGAAAGAAATTTCCTTTTCCGAATATTTCAAGTAATTCCAGCGCTTCTTCTTTCGCCCCTTCATAATTGTGCGCAAGTAATTTTTTTTGCACTTCACCTATTATGCAAGCAGACAATGCAATAATTCCTTTGCTGTATTTTCTTAAAATTTCCTTATCTACTCTTGGTTTATAATAAAAGCCTTTCGTATAGCCAATAGAAACTATCTTCATGAGATTTTTGTAGCCTTCGTTATTTTCTGCAAGAAGTATCAAATGTCCAAGTTCTCGATTAGTTTTATCTGCAATATTCGTATTTGCAGTATAAACTTCACACCCCAAAATAGGCTTAATTCCATTTGCAATAGCTTCTTTATAAAACTCTATTGCTCCAAACATATTGCCATGATCTGTGATAGCAATACTATCCATAGAAAGCTCTTTCGTTTGTTTTATGAGATCTGCAATTCGCGAAGCGCCATCAAGCAAACTATACTCTGTATGAACGTGTAAATGCGTAAAAGCCATATCGCGAATCCCCCTTTATCTTGTCAATCTTGATATAATTTCAATATTTTATGGTTTTTTTCAACTCATAATTTGCTTATATCCAATTCTTTGTAATTTTGCAAAAATTTCTTTATTCTTTCTGCGATTACCTGCGCTCCGCCTTTTATATCCGATTCGATATTTATAGGCATCAAACTCTCATGCAAGGATTTTCTTATAAGTGCCCATCCTTTTGCATCTTTTGTGTCAAAATTGATCCTCACACCTTCGTAATTAGGTACTGCAAGTGACATTCCACAGCTTTTTTCAGAAAGCCAAAAATTCATATCGGCAATTACTTTATCAGCTATGCTTGTAAAATTCTCACAGTTTATAGGTACTCTAACTTCTAAACTTTCCAACGGTTCACTAAATCCTTCAAGCAAACTTTCAATTCCTTTACCATGCTTTTTCAATTTTGCCGCTGCAATCACTATTTTAGTGGCTAAATATGCGCCGTCATCCAAAAAGTAATTTTCTTTAAATGCCCCATGCCCTGATGTTTCTATCGCAAGAGCAGAATCAATACCTCTTTCATTTAAGGCTATAGATTCGTTAATTACGTTCTTGTACCCTCTTTTAAACCTGTGATGCTTAAATTTTAGCTTATTTTCGATAAAATCTGTAAGTTCATTACTCGTTACACTATCTGTAACTACGGTTGTCCGGCTAACGCCTTCATTCTTTAACAGTGATGCCGCCAATGCCACCATAGCATTCCTGCTTATTGTATTCCCTGAATTATCTACCGCTCCTGCCCTGTCTACATCCGTATCAAATATAATTCCGAAATCTGCTCTGTTTTTACAGACTGCCTCTGAAATGCTTTTCATAGCTTCCGAATCCTCAGGGTTTGGAATATGATTCGGAAAATT
>JBQMYS010000047.1:0-10595 GCA_052173355.1 Eubacteriales bacterium
CTTCTTTTTGGTCATATCCGATTTCCATAAGCAGAATCCCATTTTTTGTAAGATGCTTGTGTGCTGTTCCCAATATCTTTCGGTAAAATTCAAGCCCGTCAGTACCGCCGTCAAGTGCTAAATGCGGCTCATAATTTTTTACTTCCATCTGTAAATTTGCTATCTCCGCCGTTTTTATATATGGCGGATTACTTATTATCATATCAAACTTTGCATTAAAAAACCTGCCTCTAACAGGCTCAAATAAATCTCCTTTTTTTACATCTATCTTTACATTCAATTTTTTTGCGTTCTCACGAGCGAGCATTACCGCATCATTACTAATATCAACAGCAACTATCCTCGCTCTTTCGAGCTTTTTCGCAATGCTCACTGCTATTACACCACTACCTGTGCACAAATCCAAAACTTTCGGTTTATTCATATTTTTAAGTTTTTTTAGTGCAATATCAACCATTATTTCTGTTTCAGGTCTAGGTATCAAAACTCCTTCACGCACTATAAAATCTTCACCCATAAAATTTTGGTACCCTATTATATATTGAAGTGGAATATGCAAATTCCTCCTGTCTAAAAGTTCGAAATAAATCTCGCACTGATTCTGCGAAAGTTCTCTGCTCCAATTCATAAAAAGCTTCGTTTGATCTATACCCAGCATGTGACACATCAGCAATTTTGCTGTTACCTGCGCATCCTGTATACCGTTTTCTACAAGTGAGCTTTCTGCAACACTTAGAATTTCCTTTACCGACATACTCACTGCAACGTCACCTCTGCTTGACTTTCTCCCAGAAAGTCCTTTTCATTAAAAGCATCATAACTTGGCAAATATATAGAAATCTCGGGTGTTTCTTTAGGAACTAATACCGCTTTCATTGCAATTATTGCCATTTCCAGGTGTTCTTCATCCGGTTCTTTTGTAGTAATTTTTTGTAAGTAAAGTCCGGGAAGACTAAGGATTTTTACAAATGTGCTACTGCTTCTACCCGCAAGTTTTAAAACCTCATAAGAAAGCCCTGCTATAATAGGAAGCAAAAGAAGTCTTGACGTTACTCGCATTATTAAATTCGGCCATCCGAGTAATGAAAAAAGTATCAAACTTATAATCATTACAAACATCAAAAAGCTTGTTCCGCAACGCGGGTGTAAAGTATAAAATCCTTGGCAATTTTTAGGAGTAAGTTCCAAATTGTTTTCAAAACAATGTATACACTTATGCTCTGCACCATGAAACTGAAATACACGGCGTATATCCGGCATTTTCGATATAAGTATGACATATATTACAAAAAGTACAATCCTAAAAATACCTTCTCCCAGATTCAGTAAAATATCATTGTTAATATAGTTTTGGAAAAAATTGGCTAGCGCAGTAGGTAATAAAATAAAGACTGCTACAGAAAATAGAACGGCAATAATAGCAGAAAAATACATGAGGAAATTCCAAGTGCCCTTTTCTCCAAAATGCTTTTCTAAAAATAAGGTGAACTTGTCTTTTTCGTATACTTGCACATCCGTTGTGTGCTCTCTTTCATATTGTTCAAGCACATCTGCGGAATACATAAGTGTTTTCGTACCTATGACCATAGCGGAAGCAAATGAAAATACCCCTCGTATCAAAGGTATTTTCATTACTCCCGACGGTGCTTTGAGTTTTTCCGTTTTAAGATGCACCGCGCCGTCGGGCATCCGCACCGCTATAGCGGTGCGGTCGCTTCCGCGCATCATAATTCCTTCTATTATTGCTTGCCCACCTATACTTGTCGGGCAAGCTTTTTCCAAAAAAATCTTACTGAAGTCCAACTTTCTCTCCTATTTGTTTGTTTTGTCAAAAATTGGCATCTTTCGAATTGCCTTTATAAACTCAGAATTGCTACTCGTATTTATCAAATTATTTATAATTATTTCCGTAGCTTCCTGTGTTCCCAGATTTCCGAGTGCTCTCCTTATTATGTATACCGTTTCCAGTTCATCTTGAGTCATAAGCAAATCTTCACGTCGTGTCCCCGACTTGTTTAAATCAATAGCCGGAAATATCCGCTTTTCAGAAAGGCTGCGATCCAAGTGAAGTTCCATATTACCGGTTCCTTTAAATTCTTCAAATATAACATCATCCATCCGACTTCCGGTTTCAATCAATGCCGTTGCAAGTATTGTTATACTTCCGCCATTTTCAATATTCCTAGCTGTACCGAAAAACTTTTTAGGTCTATGCAATGCACCCGGATCAAGCCCGCCCGAAAGAGTTCTCCCGGATGCCGGCACCACCAAATTGTATGCTCTTGCAAGCCTTGTAATACTATCTAAGAGTACCACAACATCTTTGCCATGTTCAGCAAGCCTTTGCGCTCTAGCCATCACCATTTCTGCAACCTTTACGTGATTTTGCGGTTGCTCATCAAATGTTGAATATATAACTTCACTTCGCGTAAGCGAGCGCTTCATATCCGTAACTTCCTCAGGACGCTCATCCACCAACAAAACTATTATCTCTACTTCTTTGTATTTTTGCTCTATTGTATTGGCTATTTTTTTCAAAAGCACCGTTTTCCCCGATTTCGGCGGTGCAACTATTATACCTCTTTGTCCCTTGCCAATCGGTGCAACCAAATCTATTAACCGCATTGCTATTTCATTTCTGCTCGTCTCAAGAGAAAACCTCTCCTGTGGGAATATAGGTATCAAATCATCAAAATCTTTTCTATGTATGGAAATACTTAAATCGTCATCATTTACCGCATTTACATAGAGTAATGCCCCGAACTTGTCGCCGGGATTTGCGTGTCTTGCTATGCCCTTAATCTTATCTCCCGTTTTTAGATTAAATCTACGTATCTGCGCTTGTCCTACATAAATATCCTTATCGCTTGTCAAAAAATTTTCACAACGCAAAAATCCAAACCCCGCATCGGCAATCTCGAGTATCCCTTCTACCGTCGGTCTTTCTTCCTCTGTGTATACTTTTTCTTCATCGGATAGCGCGCTTCCAGCTTTTTCCATTTGAATTTCTCGTTCTACATCTTTTTTAGACTGTTCTATCAATTTTCGTTCGCGCCTGCTTTATCTTTTTCAGTCGCTCCCCCTTCTTCATCTTCGCTTTCATATTCTTTTAAATTGTAAATGTCTGCTATCATTTGTTCTATTTCTTTTTCCTTCGGATATACATAATATGGGGCTTCCGGCTGTGGATCGAAAGGTATTGTGTATGTTTTCATATCACCGCTATCCATCCCTGCCGCCTTTGTTGCCAAGCCCAGCGCCGTTTTTAACGTAATATCCGAGTTTACATTTTTAAATACGGTCTTTGCTATTTTAGGAAGATTTAAACTCATTGTTTGTTTAAATGCACTTTTAATAAATTGCTGTTGCGCTTCGACCCTGCCTAAATCCCCATTAGCATAGCCATGACGAAATCTCAAAAACTGTACCGCTTTTTTTCCATCAAGTACCTGATGCCCCGCAGGAATCGCTATCTTGAGAGGTGGTGTGTCGTACGGATCATTATAATACATACCTCCTGTTCCATTTATGTTTGGAATATCCATAGGTACACCTCCCATAGCTTCAACTATGTTTTCAACACCTTTATATTCGATTACCGCATAATAATTTATTGGAATGTCACAAAGTACATCACTGACTGCCTTTGCAGTATTTACAGGATTTCCGCGATAAGCCGCATTTATCTTCCTTTCAGCCGCAGAATCAAATCCCGGCCTTTCATAATATGTATCTCTCGGTACCGAAATTACATCCACTTTTTTGTTTTCCATATCAAAACTTGCGAGCATTATAGTATCGGTAAGTCCTCCATTAACCCCCAAAAACAAGATGTTTGCCCGCTTCGTATCCTTAAATGCATTAAAAAAAGGACTATGCTTATCAACTAGCGATTCAAGGTCAAGTTCTTCTTCTAAAATCGGTGTGCCACCACCATCGTCGCCACCTTTTCTTTCAAAAAGTCTTATGCCTCCTATTTTTTCTAAAACAGTTGTCGCTCCAAGACTCAAAACCGTTAAAACTGCAAATGCAATTACAAATGTTTTTAAGAAAATAGATAATGTGGTGTTTTTCTTCTTTTTTCTCAAAAGTTTTTGATTACCTTCACGCTTATCTCGTTTCATCTATTTTTTAATGCCTCTCAATCTTCTTTATTATCCTTATAGTTTATACCATTTTATGCTTTCTTGCAATAACAAGCATATAAAATCACACCTTGTTCACAAAAAATTAAGTAAAAATTTAAAAGCCCCGGCTAAGGGGCTTTATTTATATTTTTTGCTAATCGAAAGAATCTGCTACCCTAAATTGTGTTGTTGCAGCCTTGTTTGCAAATATTGCCGCCTGCGCACGCGTAATAGGCTCAGTTGCATCAACCTTTTCCGCTTGTGGCATTACCTGCATAAATTCGGCAAGAACTATACCGTCCTTTGCCCAAGTTGAATATTTAAGGCACTTCGGATTTGCATTAAACAAATCTGTAACTTTTGCCCACTGCGGATACGCATATTTCATTTTATTGCATACCATAGTCGCAAATTGCTCGTATGTAAGAACTTCGTTAGGCTTAAATTCACCGCTCGGATAGCCTGCACAAAACTTATGAGCAACAGCATAATTTAACGCATCACAATACCATTCTCCCGGTTTTACATCCGAAAACACTGCCGGATTTTCTTTAAAAAACCCGCCGTCAATTTTATATAGAATCTGAACCGCCTCTGCACGTGTCAACTGCCCTTGCGGTTCGAATCTACCGTTTCCCTTGCCCTGCATTATATTCGGATTGCAAAAATCTATACTCGCTTTCGCAAAATGATCCTCCGCTACATCTGTGAACTGTATTTTTTCATTCAATGCGAACGCAGGGAATGTGCTTATAATTAACAGCCCGACTGCACATCCAAATCCTGCTATCTTCCTAATCATATAATCGGTAACAACTTTTTTTTGCTTCATTTCCATATCCTTTCCCTTTGTTTTGGGAATAATTTGCTGTTTTTTCAATTATTCCCTTTTTATGTAAATAATTTTATATTATTTTTCTTCAAAGGTCAAGTATTTTTGTAATTTTTTTACTATTTTAAAGAAGCATTCTATCACTTTGTATACTGAATTTTGCTATCAATTCATCAACAGTCATATTTGCGCGTTCTTCCCCCGATACATCCATTGCGAGCTGACCTTGACGCATCAATACAGTCCTATTTCCATATGCCAATGCATCCTTCATATTGTGCGTTATCATAATAGTGCAAAATTCTTCTTGTGCTGCAAGTTTTTCAGTCAATTTCAATATCTTACAAGCTGCTTGTGGATCAAGTGCCGCTGTATGCTCATCTAACAAAAGTAATTTAGGCTTTGCCATTATAGCCATAAATAAAGTAAGTGCCTGACGTTGCCCTCCCGAAAGTAGTCTTACCTTTTTTGTCATCACTTTTTCCAATCCCATATCAAGCACTTGCAGCTTATCCGCATATTCTGCTCGTTTTTTTGCCGTAATCCCCCATTGCAAACCGCAAAATTCCCTTTTATTTTCTGCAATCGATAGGTTTTCTTCTATTGTCATGTCAAATGCCGTACCGCGCATGGAATCTTGAAAAACCCTTCCTATGTATTTTGCACGCTTGTACTCGGGCAATCCCGTTACATCGTTGCCATCAAGTAAAATTGATCCGAAATCAACTTTGTAAACACCCGCTATACAATTCATAAGCGTAGATTTTCCCGCTCCATTATCGCCTATAACCGTTACAAATTCGCCATTTTTGAGTTTTATACTAAAATCCTTTAGCGCTATTTTTTCATTTACGCCATTTTTATCAAATATTTTTGTTAAATTTTTAACTTCTAACATTTTGCACCCGCCTTATTCTTTAGGAGTCCACGAATTGTAAACCCTGCCCCGAACGCACCAAATGCAAGTGCTATTGTAACTATTACTGCCGATACCAATTTCAAATCGCTGCTTGGGAGTCCCAGAGCAAGTGCCTGTGCAATTATCAAACGATACAAAATTGCTCCAAGTGCAACCGCTATAAGCCTACCGGTCAAATGTGACTTGCCGAAAATCGTTTCTCCGATTATTACAGAAGCAAGTCCGATTACAACCATGCCTGTACCCATGCTGGCATCTGCAAAAGACTGATACTGAGCAAGCATTCCCCCTGCAAATCCGACAAGTCCATTTGATATTGAAATTCCAAGTATTTTCATATTGTCACTGCTGATTCCGTACGCACGTACCATGTCCTCGTTATCACCTGTTGCTCTAAGCGCAAACCCTATGCGCGTGCGCAAAAATAATGAAAGCAAAATTATAATTACTGTAAGGACAGCAATCCCCATAAAAAGCGCAGGTCTACTTGTTGGCGCATATTCATATATAGTCTTACTCATAGTCAACGAAACATTCGGTCTATTACCCATTATTCTTAAATTGATTGAATAAAGTCCCAACATTACAAGTATACCGGAAAGCAAGGCCTCAATTTTAAGTTTGGTATTTAATATGGCTGTAACACAACCACAAGCAGAGCCTACAAAAAAAGCCAAAATTATCCCGAATACGGGATAATTTACATAGCACATAACGGCAGAAATAGCAGCTCCGCTGACTACACTGCCGTCAACTGTCAAATCCGGTGTATTTAACGTGCGAAACGAAAGAAACACACCAAGCGCAAGAATCGCATATATGAGCCCCAGTTCTACTGAACCCATTATCGCTGTTGCAGTAAGTAACCGATACATTACAATCCCCTTGCCAAGTCTTTTGAATTTTCCAAAATATCTGTCGGAATTTCAACTCCGATTTGCTTAGCCGTCTTTGAATTTATATATATCTGCGTTTTTTCCAAAATTCTTACCGGCATATTATTAGGCTTCTCGCCTTGTAAAATTTCCGTTGCCATTTTTCCGGTTTCGATTCCAAGTTCGACATAGTTTACTCCATCTGTCGCAAGCCCGCCATCAGCCACCATTGAATCAGCCGCTACATAAAATGGAATCTTTTCCTTATTTAAGACATCTACTATCGCAGGCATAGCGGTCGCAACCGTATTATCTATTGGTGCAAATACAATATCTACCTTGCCTACCAAACTTTCTGCAGCCTGCTTAACTTCACTGCTGTTCATAATTGTAGCTTCTTGAACATCCATGCCGTTTGCTTTTGCATAATCTTTCAAACTTTTAATCACCGACACCGAATTCGGCTCACCTGTACTATAAATTGCACCTATCTTTTTCATATTTGGTGTAATCCTGCCTGCAAGCATCATTATTTTCTCAGCAGAAACCTTATCGGATGTTCCTGTAATATTACCGTCCGGCTTTTCAAGTGATTTAACAAGACCTGCACCTACAGGATCCGTAACTGCTGAAAACACAATAGGAATCTCCTTTGTTTCTCCAAGTGCGGCCTGTGCTGAAGGAGTTGCTATTGCTATAATTAAATCACACTTATCCGCTGCAAAACCTTGACATATAGTCTTTAGATTGTTCGTATCATTTTGAGCATTTTCATAACGTATTACCGCATTTTGACCATCAATAAAACCATCTTTTTCAAGTTGCTTTATTATATTTTCGCGTATCATATCAAGCGACGGATGCTCAACTATCTGGACTATACCTATTTTAGGTACATTATTCGGATCCGGTTCTACAGTTTCTTTATCCTGATTATTATTTTCTGTGCATCCTGTCAAAATTGCCGATATTAAAAAAATCGTAACAATCAGCATAGAAATTTTTTTATTTTTAATTAGATTCTTCATTTTTACCTCACATATTTTTTGTTTTTACTCAGCGAGCAATTTTAAGTATTTTTCGAGGGTTATCATCTGCTCGCCATATCCTGCCCAATCTCCATTTCTAAGTGCTTCCTGCGCCAAATCGTATGCTTCAGTCGCCTTTGAAATCAACTCTGATTGTGTCATTTCGGTGGCGACTTTCGGTTTTTCAACATTTTCGCCCGCCTTCTGAGTTGAATTTTCCCCAAACAACGAATCTAATGCTTCATCAAGCGTAGGCTTGTACGCAATCTTATCTCCATATGCTACAATTACGCGCTTAACCTCCGGTATACTCTCTTTAGTCGCTTCCAAATAAACCGGTTCCACATACAATAGTGATTCTTCTATAGGTATAATGAATAGATTGCCCCTGCTATATGTAGATCCGGATGAATTCCATAGCGAAAATTCCTTGGAAATTTCCGTATTTTGGTCAATTTGAGCCTCTATCTGCATAGGCCCATAGATTGTTGTATCTTTAGGGAACTGATACAAAACCAGTTTTCCATAATCCGCACCGTCATTTCTCGCTACCAAAAGCCCTGTCATATTTCGCTTATTCTTCGGTGTATATGGTACCGTATTAACAAATTCCGCTTTATTTTCACCCGGAAGCTTCATTATATAGTAATTAGGCGATATACTTACTTCATCTTTTTCATAGATTTCATGCGCAATATCCCAAATATCCTCATCTTGATAAAACACTTTGACATCATTCATATGATAACGTTTATAAACATTTGCCTGTATATTAAACATTACATTAGGATACCTTATATGCGAACGCAACTCCTCCGGCATTTGCGAAAAATCCTTAAAAAGTTTCGGGAATATTTTTTGATATGTCTGCGCTATAGGGTCTTTGTCATCAACTATATAATAGTCCACATTACCATCATAGGCATCCACTACAACCTTAACCGAATTTCGTATGTAATTAGCCCCGCCCGCTTCTTCTGCAGGCTGAGAATAAGGATATTTATTAGTTACGGTATAAGCATCAATCATCCAATAAAGTTTCCCATTTACTGTAACAATATACGGATCTTTATCATAATTTAAATAGGGCATAACTTGTCTAACTCTATTGGCAATATTTCTATTTATCACAATCTTGGAATCGCTTTTCACATTTGTAGAAATCAGCATTTTCAAGCTGTTTTCACGAATTGCAAAAAGCAACCTGTTAAACGGCGACAGCTTAATCCCCGCTGTTCCTTTATACTTTGTATATTTATTCTTGCTTCCGTCAGGATAATCAAATTCATCTTCCGCCGTATTCACAAGAATATAGTCCGTAGCCAGTTCTCCGAAGTAGATTTCAGGTCGCTTAATCTGAATTTCATCAACTTCTGAAACAGGCGGAACTCCTGATATTAGCATATCCGGCTGTCCGCTGTCGGTAACTTTATCTACCCTTGACAATGTAATCCCATATCCATGTGTATACTTAATGTATTTATTTAACCACTCCGTTCTGATTTTACTTTCATCTATCTCTCTGCCGGCCAAAAACACCTGCGTATATTCACCGTCAATCATGTATCGATCTACGTCTACATCATTAAAATTGTAGTACGATCTGATACTTTGAGTTTGATTATAAAACTTTTCCGCAGGCGCGTAATCATTGATTCGTATATTGGAGATTGTTTCCATATTATTCAATATATCCTCTTTTGACAACGCTTTTTTGACAGCAAAAGGTTTTATTTGAACATCAGCAAGCCCATATGCTTCTTGTGTGTATTTAATATTATTTTTCAAATATCTGCTTTCTTTATTGATTTCATCGGGTTTTACAAGTATCTCCTGCACACCTAATGTTATGGCAGTTCCTCCGACCGCAATAACAAGCATAAAGATTGGAAGCACGAATGCCATCTTGTATTTTTTACGCACAAAACTCAAAATAACTGCAAACGATGCTATTATGGAAAGTCCTGCAATTCCTCTATAAACCCATAGCGTAATATTTACATCCGCATATCCGGCACCGTATACGACACCGCTGTTGCCTGAATATAACAAGCTGAATGTATTTAGATAATAATGAAATCCGACAAGTAGCAAAAGCAAAACTGCCAATATGGTAAACTGGCCTCTTGCGATATTAAACAAATGCGAAATATTGCTGTTATCCAAATGCGTATGCTGCTTTCGTGCTGTCTTCGGTGTTAGGAACTCTCTAATTGCACCTGCAAAATCACCTCTGCTGAAACTTATCTTTGCTTTTTCAAAATTACTTTGTGCATATTCGTATTCATCTTCAGAATATGTTTCTTCAAAAACTTCGAATATCTGAGGTCGCATATTCGAAATCAAAAATGTATAAAAAACCAAAGTCAAAACAGCAAATGCTATCACAAGTCCGATACCTATTGTATCTAAATTCTGCAATAGCTGCAATTTAAATACATAAAATCCGACATCCCGATTAAACAAAGGGTCTTTGATTCCAAATGAAGTGCTGTTAATAAATTGTAAAACATCAAACCAAAACTTTGTTGCAAAATTATAAGCAATGAAGCCGCCAAATGCCGCCGAAAGTCCGAATGCCGTCAAGTTAAGTCTGCTGTTTGTCCCTGAATGAACACTTATGGAAACATTCTTAACATATGATTTTTTAAGCAACATCAAATAAGCGTAAGCGAGCACTGTTATGACTAAAAACGTCGGTACTCCTATCTTTAATTCTGAAAACAACTTTGTAAAAAATACGCTTACATAATTTAACTCTTTAAACCAAAGCCAATTTACTATAAATTCGATTAAACTGTAAAAAACACCTAC
>JBQMYS010000048.1:0-10368 GCA_052173355.1 Eubacteriales bacterium
TCATTGCCGGTTTTATATACCCTTAAAATCTGATCGGTTTTAAGGGTTTTTTATTGCTTTTTTGAGTTGTTATATTTCGTAGGCAATATTCATTATGTGCAAAAAAATTTTCTGAATTTTTTATATACATTTTCCGCTATTGAGAAAATATGTGAAAAAGTATTCGATTTAATATTAAATAAATTTAATAAATATTGAAAATAGAATATTTAAATATAGAAAAGGGACAAAAAACATTTAAAATATTGTATATATTTATAATTGTAATTTAACTGTAACATATTTATTTTTTTAGCAAAACTTGAGCTTTTAATTAAAAAAATCGCCCGAATATTGTCATTTAATGCAATAAAATTTGCGCTTTTCTTCGCACATATTAAAAAAATTTTATATATAATTTATGTGTAGCGATGCTTTGCTGCTACTATATTTTTATGAGAAGGGAGGTACATATATGGCTACAAATCCGCAAAATAAAGCGAAACTACCGAAAAGCAGTTGGCGGCTTTGAGTATAGATAGTGTTGTGATAGGCTATTTTACAATATCCATTAAGTGTTTTACGAGAGGAGAAAGCGTATGAGTTTAGAAAAAAAGCGCAAGTTAAGTTTAGGAACATATAGCATTTTAATTATAATTTTAGTTGCAGTTTCAGTCATTACAATGCTGGCTTCGGGTCAACCTTATATAGATTCCGAAGGTGCCGAAGGTGTGGTAGAAGGTGCAACAATTTCACAAATATTATTGGCTCCTATTCAAGGATTTCATGATGCAGGAGAGGTAATCGGCTTTATATTTTGTTTAGGCGCGTTCTTATCAATAGTTACATATACAGGAGCTTTGGAATCGGGGATAAACGTTCTTGTTAAAAAAATGAAAGGCAAAGAATTGATGCTTATTCCCATTTTGATGTTTCTATTTTCTATAGGCGGTTCAACTTATGGAATGGGTGAAGAAACTGTCGGATTTTACATATTACTGGCTGCAACGATGACGGCGGCGGGCATGGACCCGCTGGTAGGTGCCGCAATAGTACTTTTGGGGGCAGGTTCAGGCGTTTTAGGTTCTACGATAAACCCGTTTGCAACAGGTGCTGCCGTAGCTTCGGCAGGAGTTGAATTGAATATGGGAATCGTTTATGCTGAAGGTTTGATATTATGGCTTGTAGCATATGTAATGAGTACGGTTTATGTATTTAATTATGCAAAAAAAGTCATGGATAAAAAAGGAAGTATTTTAACTGCCGCACAATTATCAGAGTGTATAAGCGCATATGGAAAATCGACAGAGATTGATGAAAATCCAACACTTACAGGTAAACAGAAGATATGTATGTGGATATTTGCTTTAACATTCGTTGTAATGATTTTGGGATTCATTCCTTGGGGAGATTTAAACGAAGGCATTTACAATTTCTTTTCTTGGTCTAAGTATTTGACAGGTTCCAGCTTTGGAGATTGGTGGTTTGATGATGCGGCTACATGGTTCTTGATAATGGGACTTATTATCGGTTTTATAGGAATGGAAGACAAATCGCAAATGGCAAATGCGGTAATGGCAGGTATTTCCGATATGGTTTCTGTAAATGTTGTTATCGTTTTGGCAAGGGCAACATCCGTAATCATGTCACAGACAGGTTTCGGGAATTGGCTTGTTCAAGTTTCAGTAACGGCACTTACATCCGCGGGAATTGCGGCAGGAGTATTCGGTGTGCTTGACTACTTGTTGCATATCGGATTGAGCTTCCTGGTTCCTTCGTCTTCGGGACTTGCAGCACTTTCATCACCTATTGTTTCACCTATAGTAAGCACTATAGGTTGGTCTGCTGAAACATCTATAATGATTAACGTAGCTGCAAACGGTTTGGTAAATCTGTTCACACCGACTTGCGGATTCATCATGGGAGGACTTGCGCTTGCAAGAATACCTTATGAAGTGTGGATTAAGTGGTCGTGGAAGCTTATAGTTGCGATTGCCGTTGCATCAGCAATTATACTTACAGGAGCAATGCTTATATTCTAATTTAAAAATAAAAATGTATATGCATTACTTAAAAAAATATAGTTAAATAATACAAAAAAAAATAATAATTAGTTCATACAATAAAAATAAAAAAAGTATAGAATAATATATGAACATAGGCGAATGTGCCTTGTTACAATGTAGTAAAAAAAGGAGGCTACTAATGAGTATCAATGTAAAAAGCGAAATTAAGCCGCTAAAAAAAGTGCTATTGCACCGTCCGGGCAAGGAACTTGAGAACCTTACACCTGACACTCTTGAGAGATTGTTGTTTGATGACATACCGTTTTTGGATGTCGCACAAAAAGAACACGATGCTTTTGCACAAATACTTAGGGATAACGGCGTTGAAGTAGTTTATCTTGAAGATTTGATGGCGGAAGTTCTCGAATCCAGTGATGAAATCAGAGATAAGTTCTTGTATCAGTGGATAAAAGAAGCTAAAATTTCTACTGAAAAGTACCAGAAAAAAATATATGATTTCATGATGAAATACAATGACAATAAAAAAGAGATGGTTTTAAAGACTATGGAAGGTATAGTTTTGAGAGAACTTGATTATGAAAAAACAGGTTCACTTGTAGACTATATGAGCTCGTCTTCGAAGCTTATCATAGATCCTATGCCTAATCTTTATTTCACAAGAGACCCGTTTGCAAGTATAGGCAACGGAGTAAGCATTAACAGGATGTATTCCGAAACAAGAAATAGAGAAACTATATATGCGGAATATATATTTGAGCATCATAAAGATTTCAAGGGCAAAGTTCCAATGTATTACAATAGATACAAGGCTTTCCATATTGAGGGTGGAGATGTTCTTAACTTGAATGATAAAATACTTGCTATCGGAATATCTCAAAGAACAGAGCCGGATGCGATAGAAAGCTTGGCTAAGAAGGTATTTAATTCACCTGAGTCAAAAATCGAAACAATTCTTGCTTTTGATATTCCGAATTCAAGAGCATTCATGCATCTTGATACTGTATTCACTCAGATTGATGTTGACAAATTTACCGTTCATCCGGGAATTTTAGGACCTCTTACAGTTTACGAATTAAAGAAAGACGGCGATGAAATAAAGGTTAAAGAAGTTCATGGAAAGCTTGAAGAAATTTTAGCAAGCTATCTGGGTCTTCCAAAGGTAACATTGATAAAGTGCGGTGGCGAAGATATGATTGCTGCTGAAAGAGAACAGTGGAATGACGGTTCCAATACGCTTTGCATATCTCCGGGTGTAATTGTTACATACGAGAGAAACACTGTAACCAACAAGCTTTTGAAAGAGTACGGATTAAAGGTATTATCTATGCCTAGTGCCGAACTTTCAAGAGGTAGAGGTGGCCCTCGTTGCATGAGCATGCCGCTTGTACGTGAAGATTGATAAATAATTGAAATTAAAAGGAGAATGAAAAATGGCAGTTAATTTAAAAGGAAGAAGCTTTTTAACACTTATGGATTTCACACCAGAGGAAATCAGATATTTGCTTGATTTATCAAAGGACTTAAAGTCTAAAAAAAGAGCAGGAATTAAGGGAGAAGCGCTTGAGGGAAAGAACATTGTTCTTCTTTTCGAAAAAACTTCTACAAGAACAAGGTGCGCATTTGAAGTTGCTTGCCTTGATGAAGGAGGTAAGGTAACATTCCTTGATTCAAACAGTTCGCAGTTCGGTAAAAAAGAATCTGTAGAGGATTCTGCAAAGGTATTCGGCAGATTCTATGACGGTATCGAATATAGAGGATATAAGCAGGAACTTGTTGAAGAACTTGCTAAGCATGCAGGAATTCCGGTTTGGAACGGATTGACTGACGTTGACCATCCAACTCAGATTTTAGCTGACCTTTTAACTATTGAAGAACATATTGCAAAACCTTTGAATAAGGTTAAGGTAGTATTCTGCGGAGATGTAAGAAACAACATGAGCTATGCTTGGATGTACGGTTGTGCTAAGATGGGAATGCATTACGTTGCTTACGGTCCGAAAGAATTGATAGACCAAATTGACAAGGATATTGTTAAGAAAGTTGAAGCGGTAGCAAAAGAAACAGGTGCAAAAATTGAGCTTTGCAGCACTCCGGAGTGCCTAAAGGGAGCGGACGTGCTTTACACCGACGTGTGGGCATCAATGGGCGAAGAAGCTCAGATACCTGAAAAAGTTAAGTTACTTACTCCTTATAAGGTAACAGAAGATATGATTAAAGCTACAGAGAATCCTGATGTGATATTCTTACACTGCTTGCCATCATTCCACGATTTTGAAACAAGCATGGCAAAGACTCAGAAAGAGGCAGGCTACGATATTCGTGAAGTTACCGATGAAGTATTCAGAAGCAAACATTCAAAGGTATTTGATGAAGCGGAAAACAGAATGCATACAATTAAAGCCGTTATGGTTGCTACAATCGGCAGACAAAACTAATTTTGGGAAGGGATAAAACACATGAAAAAAATAGTAGTTGCACTGGGCGGAAACGCACTTCAGTCAGGTAATGGCGGAGCTACAGCGGAAGCGCAACTTGAGGTTGTTAAAAAAACAAGTGAATACCTTGCAGAAATCAGTTCCAGAGGTTATGAAATGGCTGTTGTGCATGGTAACGGACCGCAAGTAGGCAGAATACTTCAGGCATATGAAGCCGCAAAAGATGTTACAGCTGTAATGCCGTTTGACGTGTGCGGGGCTATGTCGCAGGGATATATAGGCTACCATATTCAGCAGTGCTTAAGATATGCGCTGGCAAAAAAAGGTAAGAACACCCCTGTTGTGACACTTGCTACGCAGATGGTTGTGGATACGGAAGATCCGGGATTTAAGAACCCTACTAAGCCGATTGGTCAGTTTTATAGCGAAGAAGAAGCTAATAAATTAACACAAGAAAAAGGCTATGTGATGAAGGAAGATGCAGGCAGAGGATTCAGACGAGTTGTTGCATCTCCTATACCTCAAAGAATAGTTGAGATTGATTCTGTAAGAAAGCTTTGGGATACAACTGTTGTTGTAGCTTGTGGCGGAGGTGGCATACCTGTAATAGAAAAAGCCGGAGGAGAACTGGAAGGTGTAGCGGCTGTAATTGATAAGGACTTTGCTGCAGAGTTGCTTGCGGAAGAAGTTGATGCTGATTGCTTGATGATACTTACCGAGGTTGAAAAGGTTGCTATCAATTTCAATAAACCTGATCAGAAGAATCTTGATACCATGACTTTGGAAGAAGCCGATGAGTATATAAAAGAAGGGCAGTTCGCGCCGGGCAGTATGCTTCCTAAAGTACAGGCTGCAATGAAGTTTGTTCAAAACAATCCGGGCAAGAAAGCGATAATTACTTCCCTTGATAAAGCAGTAGATGCTTTGGAGGGAAAGACCGGAACGGTTATTTGCTAGAAAAAAATATTTTAAGTAAAAAGGGATTCCGTTTGGAATCTCTTTTTACTGTTATGATATGAATTTATTATGAAAGTTATGAATGAAAATATCGAATTTAAGAAATCAGTAATTTAATTATTGTAATGTGTTGATTTTTATACAAAAAGATAGTATACTCGTATTAAATTTACACACATAATACTTGTGTTTGGAGGAATATTGAAAAGAAAAATAGGTATACCGATAATCAGCTTAGGCATAATTTGTTTAATTTGGGAAATCTTCACTGTAATATTTAAGGTTCCCTCATATGTATTGCCTATGCCGCATGCAGTTGCGATTGCGCTTGTAAGAGAAAGGTCGCAACTTTTTTATCATGGTATGTATAGCCTTTTTGAAGCAATAGTGGGGCTTGCAATAGCCGGTGTACTTGCTATGATTTTTGCTATTTTGATGGATAGGTTTCAAACATTAAAATTATCGATATATCCGGTTTTGGTGATAACTCAAACGATACCGCTAATTGCGATAGCACCGCTTTTGATAATATATGTGGGACTGGGAATACAGACTAAGATACTGATGGTGGTTTTGATGTGTTTTTTTCCTATAGCTGTAAATACAACCGACGCAATGAATAGCGTTAATCAAGACAGAGTAGATCTTGCAAAACTTTATGGGGCATCTAATTTACAACTTTATACTTATGTTAAAATACCTGCATCGCTTGAAAATTTTTTTTCGGGACTTAGAGTGGCGGCGACATATAGTCTTACAGGAGCGATAGTGGGGGAATGGTTGGCATCAAGCAGCGGGCTTGGATATTATATAGTTAGAGCCAAGAACGGTTATATGATGGATAATGTTTTTGCTTGTATTATGGTTGTCATAATTGCAAGCTTGTTTTTGAACTGGATTGTAAAAATTTTACAGTTTATAACAATGCCTCATTTAAGAGGGAAGTGATTTAGGAGAATTATGAAAAAGATTTTTATATTTACGATTATTTTAAGCTTGTTAATTTTACAAACTTCATGTGCACATAAAAGCATACATATGAGTTTGGTAAACGAAAAGGAACTTACGAAAGTTAAATTGATTTTAGACTTTGTACCTAATACCAATCATACAGGAATTTATGTGGCAAAGGAAAAAGGATATTACGGGCAGGAAGGTATAGATCTTGATATAGTTGAGCCTGTAGACGGTGTTGCAAATACTCTCGTTGCTACAGGAAAGGGAGATTTCGGTATAAGTTATCAGGAAGATGTGACATATGCGAGGACAGGAAATGAAAAATTACCTATAAAGGCTATAGCGACTATAGTCCAGCACAATACATCGGGCATAGTTTCGGTTAAATCAAAGGGTATCAGCATTCCGCATGATTTTGAAGGAAAAACGTATGCCGGTTGGGGTTCTCCTGCTGAAGCGGCTGTTTTAAAGGCGATAATGAAAGCATCCGGTGCAGATCCGTCCAAACTTAAAATAGTTGTGGCGGATAATCTTGATTACAGCGCTCTTAACAAGGAAATTGATTTGATGTGGTTTTTTTGGGCATGGGATGTAATACCGGCTAAAGAGGCGGGAATAGATTTGAATTTTATATCGTTACAAAATTATGACAATCGTCTTGATTACTATACACCTGTAATAGTCACAAATGAGAATATAATTCAAAAAAATCCGAATTTGGCTCGTGCATTTTTGAAGGCAACTCAAAGAGGTTATGAATATGCAATAAAAAATCCTGACGAAGGTGCAAAAATAATATCAAAGTATGTAACTTCGTATGATGAGAATGTATTGAAAAAATCTCAAGAATATTTGTCCGATAAGTACATAGATGATAGTGAGCACTGGGGCAAGATGAAAAGAGAAGTTTGGAAAGGCTACATGGATTTCATGAAGGAAAACGACTTGATTGAGAATATGGTAGAACCTGAAGAATGCTTTACAAATGAATTTTTGCCATATAATGAACAAAAATGAAATTAAATGTAAAAAATATATGCGCAGAGTATTCGGGAAAACCGATACTAAAGGATATAAATATTTCGGCAGATGCCGGTAAGTTTGTTTCTATTTTGGGCGAGTCCGGTACCGGCAAATCCACATTTTTAAAGGTGGTTGCGGGGATTTTGCCGGCTACATCGGGCGAAATTTTTGTATCGCAGGAAAAAATTACAAAAATTTCGAAACATTTTGCATATATGCCACAAGATGATTTGTTATTTCCATGGTGGAATATTATGCAAAATGTTTGCCTCGCAGGAAGGATTGGCGGGAATTTGGCAGAAGCTGAAAAAAATGCCGAAAAGCTTCTTGCAGAGTTCGGATTGGAACATTGTAAAAAAATGTATCCGAAAGAATTATCCGGCGGGATGAGGCAGAGGATAGCGTTTTTGAGGACGGCACTTTCAAATGCGGATATTTGGATACTTGACGAACCGTTTGCGGCGCTTGATGTTATTACAAGAGGAGAACTTCACGATTGGTTGTTTGATCTTAGAAAAAAGATAAGCAAGACGGTTTTGCTCGTCACACATGATGTAGATGAAGCGATTTACCTATCCGACAAAATTTATATTATTAAGGGTGCACCGGGAGAAATTGTGAAAGAAATTATAATTTCAAAGGAGTGTAGAAATAAAAAGTGGCTTTATGAACAGGCAGAGCTGAAAAAAGAGATTTTTGATGCAATAAGGGGGGCATAATATTGATTTATGATGGTCATACACATATTTGGACACCGGTTTCAGGCAAAGATTTGGGAGAATTTGAAAAAGATGAGGTAAGCGAATTTAAAAAGATGTTTTCCTCTTTGAGTTACAGCGGAATAGTTAATTCGACCAATGAGAATGAATTTTATGCTTTGAAAGAAATTGTAAATGCTTATGTTTCTTTTGGAATACATCCTTGGCAGGCAGACAAATTCACAGAAGAAAATTATCATAAAAAAATTAACGAGTTGTCTAAAATCTATAAAGAGGCGGATGCAATAGGCGAGATAGGTTTGGATAGCGTTTGGTGTGATTGCACAAAAGAAGAACAGATGCGCATTTTTACCATGCAACTTGATATGGCAAATGAATTTAAAAAACCTATTATTTTGCATCTCAAGGGTATGGAAAAGGAAGGGCTGAATGAAATTAAAAAATATGATTTCCCTAAAATGATTCATTGGTATTCATACGAAAATCTGCTCGACGAATTTATAAACTGTGATTGCTATTTTACAGTAGGTATAGATGTTTTAATAGATAAACAGGTAAGTGCGCAAATTGCGCAGGCAGTACCTCTTGACAGATTGCTTCTTGAAACGGACGGTACAGAAGCGGTAGAATGGGGAATACGCAGGGAGGTAATGCCATTTGAATTGCCGGATTTACTTAAAGAAAGTTTGGCTAAAGTAGCAAAAATCAGAGATATGGATGAAGATGAACTGGCAGATAAAATTGAGGAAAATTTCTTCAGATTTTTGAAAGGGTAAAATTTGCTCTTGAAAATTTTAGAAAAAAGTTTATAATTGTATATAATAATGTTTATTCAAAAGTTGCTTTAACGGAGGAAAAAATGAAAGTATTAGTAATAAATTGTGGAAGTTCATCACTTAAATACCAAGTTTTAGACATGAAGAACGAAGAACTGCTTTGTAAAGGTCTTGTAGAGCGTATCGGCATTGAAGGTTCCATAATAACTCATGAAAAGACAGGTATGGATAAGTTTAAATTGGAAACTCCAATGAAGGATCATAAAGATGCTATAGGTCATGTAATAGATGCAATAAAAGATGCAGATCATGGTGTTGTTGTAAACATGGATGAAATTGAGGCGGTTGGACACAGAGTAGTTCATGCAGGAGAAAAATATGCGCAGTCTGTGCTCATAACTCAAGAAGTGTTAAATGCTTTGGATGAGTGTGTAGAACTTGCGCCACTTCACAATCCGCCAAATCTTGCAGGTATAGTTGCGTGCAAAGAGTTGATGCCGGGAGCACCTATGGTTGCCGTATTTGATACCGCATTTCATCAAACCATGCCGGCAGAAGCATATATATATGCGCTTCCTTATGAGTACTATGAAAAATACAAGGTAAGAAAATACGGATTTCATGGAACAAGCCATAGATACGTTTCAGAAAGAGCCGCACAAATGCTTGAAAAAGATATAAAGGATGTAAAAATTGTTACTTGTCATCTTGGAAACGGGGCTTCACTTGCAGCTGTAAAAGGTGGAGAGTGCATAGATACGTCGATGGGATTTACTCCTTTGGAAGGACTTGTTATGGGAACAAGATCGGGCGATATTGATCCGGCAATAGTTACATTTATAAGTGAAAAAGAAAAATTAACTCCACAGCAGGCGAACGATGTTTTGAATAAGAAGTCGGGAGTGCTTGGAATTTCGGGAATCTCAAGCGATTTCAGAGATTTGGAAGAAGCGGCTGCCAAAGGCGATGAGCGTGCGCAACTTGCTATTGATGCTTTTGTGCATAGAGTAAAACATTATATGGGAGCGTATATTGCGCAGATGAACGGTGTTGATGCCATAGTATTTACTGCAGGTGTTGGCGAAAATGCTAAAGAAATGCGAGAAGCGATATGCGCAAATCTTGATAATCTGGGAATTAAAATTGACAAAAAAAGGAATGATGTTCGCGGAAAAGAGACGATTATCAGTACGGATGATGCAAAAGTGAAGGTGCTTTTGATTCCTACAAATGAAGAACTTATGATAGCAAAGGATACTGTAAGCATAGTGTCGAAAAATAAATAGTACTGCGGATAGTAAAAAAATATTTCAGCAAATCAAAACTCCGAACTTCGAATTTTGAAGCTTCGGAGTTTTTTAGTGGGGATGCCACATTAGCGTAAAAAAAAATAAAAATTCACTTTTAATGGAATTCTAAAGATCTTTAGCCTATAGTAAATTTACGCTATCAATTAGTGGCTTGCAAGGATATTTTTAATAATATATAATTTATA
>JBQMYS010000049.1:0-9948 GCA_052173355.1 Eubacteriales bacterium
CGTATGTCTATATACGCTCCGCTGCTCTCTTGCTTAGCGCCTAGCTATTTAAAACTTAAAAAACTTGATATTTAAAAAATCTAAAAATAAACTTCACTGATTGATTGACAATCAATTACTCTTGCTTGCCCAAACATATTGGCAAGTAAGTTTGCATTCGGTACTCGACATTCACATTCAAATGCCGCGGCGCACATATATATCTGAAATAATCTTACTATTAGCCAGCCTATATAATCGCCCAAATCCGATTACTACTTCTTTGCAGCCTTTGGTTTCTTCGCTCCGTACTTGGAACGAGCCTGCATTCTGTCCTTAACTCCTGCAGTATCAAGCGTACCTCTAACTATGTGGTAACGCACACCCGGCAGGTCTTTTACCCTTCCGCCTCTGATAAGCACAACACTGTGCTCCTGCAAATTGTGTCCTATTCCCGGAATATAAGCTGTAACTTCTATTCCGTTTGTAAGACGAACCCTTGCCACTTTTCTAAGAGCTGAATTCGGCTTCTTTGGTGTAACCGTCTTAACTGCAGTGCAAACGCCTCTTTTTTGAGGTGATGCAACATCTGTGCTTTCTCTCCTAAGTGAATTTAATCCCTTTAATAGAGCAGGTGCTGTGGATTTCTTTACCGCAGATTTTCTTCCCTGACGCACTAATTGGTTAATAGTAGGCATTATTTTCTCCTTTCTTCAAAATATTTGCAGTTTCCTGCTATATGATTAAGCTTGTTAAGGTTATAACAAACAAAACCTCTGAAATTCTAACACATCTTCGCTGAAAAGTCAAGCGAATTCTACTGTGCAAAACTCATGTCATCAAGTTCTCCGTTTAAGTCATCCAAATCTCTTATACTTGAACCTGAAAAATCTCCTTCCGCAACATTTTGCATATCTCCAAGATCTTCAAAATCTTCATTCTCCTGCTCCATCGCTTTTCGTGAGAAAGATTCCATGAGTTCGGTATTTACGCCATAATCAACTTCTATATTTTTATAGCGTCTCATACCTGTACCCGCAGGTATCAACTTACCTATGATTACATTTTCTTTAAGTCCTAAAAGCGTATCCTTCTTTCCCTTTATTGCAGCATCCGTAAGCACTCTTGTAGTTTCCTGGAATGATGCCGCCGATAAGAAAGATGGTGTTGCAAGAGATGCTTTTGTTATTCCGAGCAATATATCTCGCCCATATGCAGGTTCTTTATTTTCTTCTATCGCTCTTTCATTTGCTTCATGTAAATCAAAACGAGTATACAGCCCCCCCGGAAGTAAATCCGTTTCTCCTGCATCTTCGATTTTAACCTTAGAAAGCATTTGACTTACGATTACTTCTATATGCTTATCGTTAATATCTACACCTTGTTGCTTATAAACTCTTTGCACCTCTTTCAGCAGGTACTCGTATACACCGTATACACCGTTCAATCTGAGTATATCGTTAGGATTTAAAGGACCGCTTGTTAAGGCCTGTCCTGCTTTAACTTCATCGCCTTCACTCACGATTATTCTTGCACCATAAGGAACTACATATACCATTTCCTCATCGCCCTGTACCAAGACTTCCGTTTTGTTGTCATTTCGTACGGATATAGATATTACCTCTCCGTCAGCTTCACATATTTCAGCGATACCCTTAGGTTTTCTCGCCTCAAAAAGTTCCTCTACTCTAGGTAAACCTTGTGTAATATCGCTACCTGCAACTCCTCCTGTATGGAAAGTTCTCATTGTAAGTTGTGTACCCGGTTCTCCTATTGATTGTGCCGCTGTAATACCTACAGCCTCTCCAATATTTACAGTTTCTCCTGTTGCCAAATTTCTGCCATAGCATTTAGCACAAACTCCGGTCTTGCAATTACACTTCAAAATAGATCTTATCTTAACTTTGCGGATTCCCGCTTCTTCAATTTTCTCAGCCGCCGATTCAGTAATTTCTTCGTTTTGAGCAACTATCAATTCACCGCCCGGAACATATATATCACTAAACGCGGTTCTTCCTATAATTCTTGCCTTTAATGGTTCTATTACCGCTTTTCCGTCAACGAAAGCTTCTACATCTATTCCTTCATCCGTTCCGCAATCAAATTCTCTAACTATCACATTGTGCGATACGTCTACGAGTCTTCTTGTCAAATATCCAGAGTCTGCCGTTCTGAGCGCCGTATCCGCAAGTCCTTTTCTGGCACCGTTACTTGAAATAAAGTAATCAAGCACCGATAATCCCTCGCGGAAGTTCGCCTTTATAGGAATTTCTATTGTTTTTCCGGCTGCATTAGCCATCAATCCTCGCATTCCTCCAACCTGCTTTATTTGGTTTTTGCTACCGCGGGCTCCTGAATGTGCCATTATGTATAAGTTATTCAAAGTACCCAATGATGCCATCAATGCATCCGCTACATCATCAGTTGCTTTATTCCAAATTTTTATTACTTGATCGTATCTTTCCTGATTCGAAACAAGTCCTTCACCATATGCTTTATCGTACTTATCAACTTGCTTCTCCGCTTTGGCTATTATTTCAAATTTTTCCTCAGGTATCGCCATATCCGAAACGCTTATAGTTACCGCTCCCTTAGTAGAATAGTGGAATCCCATATCCTTAATGGCATCAAGCATTAGCGCGGTTCCGGTATTTCCATGAACTCTATAACACTTATCAATTATAACACCGAGTTTCTTCTTATCACAAAGGAAATCAACCTCAAGAGAATACTTATCCGTAGTTCTGTCTACAAATCCCAAATCCTGCGGAATATTAGAATTGAAAATAAATCTTCCAACCGTGGATTCTACAAGTTTTCCCTTTTTATCATCTTCATCCGCAAACATCCTAACCTTGACTTTTGCATGAATTCCAACAACTTTTGTCTGATAAGCCATCATCATTTCATTGATGTCTGTAAATATCTTGCCGTCGCCTTTTTCAGCTGCGGTATTTCTTTCTTCCACGCCCGGATGAGTCAAATAGTAGCTTCCCAAAATCATATCTTGTGTAGGCGTCGTAATCGGAGACCCGTCTTTTGGTGCAAGTATATTGTTTACAGAAAGCATCAAAAATCTTGCTTCAGCCTGCGCTTCAACAGATAAAGGCACGTGAACAGCCATTTGGTCACCGTCAAAGTCCGCATTAAAAGCAGTACAAACCAGAGGATGAAGCTTGATTGCTTTTCCTTCAACCAATACAGGCTCAAAGGCTTGTATTCCCAATCTATGCAACGTAGGGGCACGATTAAGCATTACAGGATGCTCTTTTATAACACTTTCAAGAACGTCCCAAACTTCAACTCGCACCTTTTCAACCATTCGCTTTGCACGCTTAATATTATGCGCCTGTCCGTCTTGAACAAGTTTTTTCATTATGAAAGGCTTGAACAATTCAAGCGCCATCTGCTTTGGTAATCCGCACTGATAAAATCTAAGCTCCGGTCCTACAACTATTACGGAACGTCCTGAATAGTCAACACGTTTACCAAGCAAATTCTGTCTGAATCTGCCCTGCTTACCCTTTAGCATGTCGGATAAAGATTTAAGCGGTCGTGCTCCCGGTCCTGTTACAGGTCTGCCCCTTCTACCATTATCTATTAGTGCATCTACAGCCTCTTGAAGCATACGCTTTTCATTTCTGACAATTATATCAGGTGCTCCAAGTTCAAGCAAGCGCTTAAGTCTATTGTTTCTATTTATAACTCTCCTGTAAAGATCGTTCAAATCAGAGGTTGCAAAGCGTCCTCCATCTAACTGCACCATTGGACGAAGGTCCGGAGGTATAACAGGCACAACTTCGAGTATCATATTTTCAGGTCTATTACCTGAAGTTCTCAACGCTTCAATAACTTCAAGCCTTCTAACTATCCTTATTTTTTTCTGACCTGATGCATCTATCAATTTCTCGCGCAAGTCCTCAGCAAGTTCATCCAAATTTATATCAGATAAAAGTTTCCTTACCGTTTCAGCACCCATTCCCGCAGAAAAAGCATCACCATACTCATCTTTACTTTCGCGGTACTGTTGTTCAGTCAAAATTTCCTTATACGCAAATCTTGTATCTCCGGGATCTGTTACAATATAAGCTGCAAAATATAAAACTCTTTCCAAGTTCCTAGGCGATATATCGAGTACCAAACCTATTCTGCTTGGAATCCCTTTGAAATACCAAATGTGAGAAACAGGAGCGGCAAGTTCTATGTGCCCCATTCTTTCGCGTCTAACCTTTGCGCGCGTGACTTCAACACCGCAACGGTCGCAGACAATTCCCTTATCTCTTATGCGTTTGTATTTACCGCAATGGCATTCCCAATCTTTCGTAGGTCCGAAAATCCTTTCACAAAACAATCCGTCCGTTTCGGGTTTTAATGTTCTATAATTGATAGTTTCGGGTTTAGTCACCTCGCCATGTGACCAACTTCTAATCTTCTCAGTCGATGCCAAATGTATCTGCAAAGCCTGAAAATTATTTAATTCGTAATTGCTATTTTCACTCAAGAAGCCCATCCCCCTTCTTACACATCTGCAACTTCGATAATTTCATCATCAAAATTCGAATCTACATCTTCATTATCCGAATTTACAAAATTCACATCATCTTCGAAATCATCTTCTATATCAAAATCTGCATCAAGTTCAAAATCATCTTCTTCGTAATCATCTTCTTCATCGTATTCATGATATTTTCTCGGTGCTTCTCTGGTTTCGGAAGAATCTCGAATTTCTACCTCCTTGTCATCATCTGTGAGAACTTTAATATCAAGTCCGAGGCTCTGCATTTCTTTTATAAGTACCTTAAACGATTCAGGTATTCCCGGTTCAGGTATGTTCTCGCCCTTGACAATAGCTTCATAAGCTTTAACTCTGCCTACAACATCATCCGACTTGAATGTCAAAATTTCCTGCAAAACATGAGCTGCGCCATACGCTTCAAGAGCCCAAACTTCCATTTCTCCAAAACGCTGACCTCCAAATTGAGCTTTACCGCCCAAAGGTTGCTGTGTTACAAGCGAATAAGGTCCCGTACTTCTTGCATGTATCTTATCATCAACCAAATGATGCAGCTTTAACATATACATATATCCTACCGTTACGGGATTATCAAAATATTCACCGGTTCTACCGTCCCTGAGAGGAAGTTTTCCTGTCTTTGAATATCCGCATTCATCAAGAATATCAATTATATCCATTTCGCTTGCACCATCAAATACAGGTGTTTCGATATACCAGTTTTTATATTTAGCCGCAAGTCCAAGATGTACTTCAAGTACCTGCCCTACATTCATACGCGACGGTACGCCGAGCGGATTAAGCATTACTTCAAGCGGAGTTCCGTCTTCCATAAACGGCATATCTTCTTCAGGCAATATTCTTGATATTACACCTTTATTTCCATGCCTTCCTGCCATTTTATCTCCGACGCTGATTTTCCTCTTTGTCATAATATAGCAACGAACCACTTTGCTCACACCCGCAGGCAATTCATCTCCGGCTTCTCTTGAAAACAATTTTACATCTACAACTATGCCTGTTTCGCCATGAGGCACCTTAAGCGAAGTATCCCTAACTTCTCTTGCTTTTTCGCCAAAAATTGCACGCAAAAGTCTTTCTTCCGCTGTAAGTTCGGTTTCCCCTTTCGGTGTAACCTTTCCAACCAATATGTCTCCCGGTCTTACTTCAGCACCTATCCTTATTATACCGTTTTCGTCAAGATCCTTTAAAGCTTCCTCTCCTACATTCGGAATATCACGTGTGATTTCCTCAGGTCCCAGTTTTGTATCTCTTGCTTCAGATTCATATTCTTCAATATGCAGGGTAGTCAGTTTATCTTCCATTACCAGTCGCTCATTCAATATGATAGCATCCTCGTAATTGTATCCTTCCCAAGTCATGAAGCCGATTAGCAAATTTCTTCCAAGCGCAATTTCGCCCTTGTCGGTAGAAGGTCCATCCGCTATTACTTCGCCTTCTTCAATCTGCTCTCCATGGTAAACTATAGGTCTTTGATTTATACATGTACTTTGGTTCGCTCTCTTAAATTTGAGCAATTCGTATATATCTTTTTCCCCATTATCCCCACGCTTTATTACAATCTTTGTCGCATCAACATATTCCACAATTCCGGAATGTTTTGCAAGTACGACTACACCCGAATCTCTTGCGGCCTTGTACTCCATACCTGTTCCTACAAACGGTGCATCAGGTATCAAAAGCGGAACTGCTTGCCTTTGCATATTTGAGCCCATCAAAGCTCTGTTTGCATCATCATTTTCAAGGAACGGAATCATAGCAGTAGCCACCGATACTACCTGTTTTGGAGAAACGTCCATGTAATCTATCAATTCTTTAGGAACAAGATCTATCTCTCCACCTGCTCCTCTTGATGCAACCTTCATATTTACAAAACGATTTTCTGAATCGAGCGGCTCATTTGCTTGCGCAACTATCAATTTTTCTTCCTGATCCGCTGTCAAATATTCGACATACTCAAGCACTTCTCCTGTCTGCTTATCAACAGGTCTATAAGGTGATTCTATAAACCCGTATTCGTTAATCCTTGCGTAAGTTGAAAGTGAACCTATAAGTCCTATATTCGGACCTTCAGGTGTTTCTATAGGACACATTCTGCCATAATGCGAATAATGTACGTCACGCACTTCAAATCCTGCTCTTTCTCTTGAAAGTCCTCCCGGTCCTAGTGCTGACAATCTTCTTTTATGTGTCAACTCGGCAAGCGGATTTGTCTGATCCATAAACTGTGAAAGCTGAGAGCTTCCAAAAAATTCTTTTATTGCCGCTGTAACCGGCTTTATGTTAATCAATGTCTGCGGTTTGACCTCCGTAGCTTCATTGGTAGTCATCTTTTCCTTTACTACCCTCTCCATTCTTGCCAAACCTATACGAAACTGGTTCTGTAAAAGTTCACCTACAGTTCTAAGTCTCCTGTTTCCCAGGTGATCAATATCATCAACACTTCCTATTCCGTCACTCAAATTCAATATATAACTAATAGACGCTATGATTTCATCAACCAAAATATGCTTTGGCGACAGCTCGTTTTTTCTGAGCAAAAGTGCTTCTTTTATATCCTCTTGCGTTTCATTTTCTTCCAGTATATTCATTAAGACCGGATAATAAGCTTTATCCGGAAGTTTCATATCGCTTATATCAAAATCTATATATGCGGAAAAATCAACAAACGGGCTTCCTATTACCTTAACTTTTTTCGATTCTTCCACATTGCTGTATACATAAACCTCTTTAACACCGGTATTTTGAATGGTATTTGCGGTTTCAGCATCAATTTTTTGTCCTTCTTCTGCAATAAGCTCGCCGGTATTCGGATCAAATATATCTTCCGCTATAACATTTCCTTCAAGTCTATTTGCCAGTCCGAGTTTCTTGTTGTATTTATATCTTCCTACTTTTGCCAGATCGTATCGTTTAGGATCAAATAGCAAAGCATCTAAAAAGGATTTTGCACTCTCAATAGTTGGCGGTTCTCCCGGTCTGAGTTTCTTGTATATTTCTTTCAAACCTTCTTCATAAGACGATGACGCATCTTTCTCAAGTGTCAAAAGTAACCTTTCATCTTCTCCGAAAATACTTATTATTTCTTCATCGCTGCCAAATCCCAGCGCCCTCAAAAGTGCTGTAACCGGCTGTTTCCTTGTTCTGTCTACGCGCACAGAAATTACGCCTGTCGAGTCTGTTTCATACTCAAGCCAAGCGCCTCTGTTCGGTATTATCTGTGTTGCAAAAAGCTTATTGTTCGATTTATCAATTTCAACCGTATAATAAGGCCCCGGAGATCGTACCAACTGAGTAACTATTACTCTCTCCGCTCCATTGTATATAAATGTACCTTTCTCAGTCATCAGAGGAAAATCTCCCATGAAGACCTCTTGTTCTACAGTTTCCTTGTTAATTCCATTCTCAAGTCTGGCTAATCGTACCTTAACCTTGAGCGGAGCTGCATAAGTGACATCTCTTTCTTTACATTCCTCTTGTGAATACTTCGAGCTGTCAGTCAACGAATAGTCCTCAAACAGCAATGCAAAATTTCCTGCATAATCTCTAATAGGGAATATGTCCTCAAATACTTCTCTCAACCCCTCTTTCAAGAACCAATCATATGATTTCGTTTGAATTTCAATCAGATTTGGCATCTCGGATACTTCTTTGATTTTCGAGAAGCTCATGCGTTCTTTTCTCCCTACTTGTATAGGCAATGGCATATTTTCCTCACTCCTTTAATTTTTATCCTTGGAATGGCTATTTCTAACCAAAAGCATAGCGCCACTTAATAATTCTTACGGCAGTCTACTATCTTAACACAATTTATTTCAATAGTCAAGCCGAAGTTTTTTTGTTTGCGCTTTACGGTTCTTTAATTTTCATCAGTTACTCTAACGCTTTTCATTATCTGATTCTCTATAGGCTTATCCTGATAATCCCTCTCAACTGAAACAATTTTTTCGATTACATCAAGTCCCTGTGTAATCTTGCCAAAAGCCGCATATTCGCCATCCAAATGCGGTGAAGTCTCCGCCATTATGAAAAACTGAGATCCGGCAGTATCCGGCATCATAGTTCTCGCCATTGAAATAACACCTTTCTCATGTTTCAAATCATTTTTGAACCCGTTTGAGGAAAATTCGCCCTTAATCGTATACCCTGGACCTCCTGTTCCCGTTCCATTCGGATCCCCTCCCTGTATCATAAATCCCGGGATTACCCTGTGAAAGATAAGTCCGTCATAAAATTCTTCATTCGCGAGCTTTTCAAAATTTTCGACAGTAACAGGTGCAATTTCAGGATAAAGTTCCCCCTTCATAACATCTCCGTTTTCCATTACAATTTCAATAAACTTTTTCATATTTTCTCCTTCGTATCAATCTTTTCTTATTTTAAAAACTTCTTTATTGCTATCTTTGCGCCACACTTCTTCACGCAAATACTTCGGATATACGTGTTCAAGCTTTTGAATTTCATCTTGTGAAACAAATTTCAATTCACGCATTACCTGTTCTTGCGCTGAAAATTCCGGATCGATTCCAAGTGCAAGTTCGCCACCCACTACCTTGGCTTTAAAAAAATTCACAAATCTTTGACCTCTATCTTCAGATACTTCTTCAACGTGCCAAAGCAAGCTTTCTATTTCTATGTCAAGTCCGGTTTCTTCTTTTATTTCTCTTATCGCGGCATCTTTCGAATTTTCATTTTCTTCTACTCCGCCCCCGGGGACCATCCAAATTATTTTTCCGTCATGTTCTTGGCTCACAAGGAGAATTCGTTTATCATCATCAAATATTACCGCTCTCGCTCCGCCTATCCACATAAATGCCCTCCTTACCGCCCGAAGGCTTTATTTATACTTCGCTTTTTACTTTCATTATGGCTCTTTCAATCGCTTCTTTTACATTAAGTTCTTCATTTTCCATATCACTTCTAAGCTTATATTCAACCTTTCCTTCGCATGCTTTCTTGCCTACAGTAATTCGTATTGGAATGCCAATCAAATCCGCATCTTTAAATTTTACTCCGGGTCTTTCCTTTCTGTCATCCAGCAATACTTCAATACGATTTTTACCAAGTTCTTCATATATTCTCTCTGCAAGTGTATTTTGTGCTTCGTCTTCCTTATTCAATAAACAAATTATAACATGATAAGGAGCAACCGAAATAGGCCATATTATACCGTTGTCATCATGATGTTGTTCTATAATCGCCGCCATCGTACGCGTTACACCTATTCCGTAACACCCCATGACAATCGGAACTTCCTTCTGATTTTCGTCCTTATACATAGCACCCATAGCTTGGCTATATTTCGTTCCGAGTTTAAATACCTGCCCTACTTCTATACCGCGTGTAACCTTTACGGGTTCCCCGCAAACCGGGCACTCATCACCGGCTTTTAAAACTTTTAAATCTGCTGTTAAATCCGCTTTGTAATCTCTACC
>JBQMYS010000050.1:0-9364 GCA_052173355.1 Eubacteriales bacterium
CTTGAGAATTAACCCGGCATTGAAAGCAGATGCAGAAAATATTTTATCAAAAATTGGTATTCCTATGTCTACGGCAGTTGATATGTTTTTAAATCGGGTAGTCTTGGTAGGAGGAATACTATTTTCAGTTATACTACCGATGCCGCCAATGGATATTGATTCATCAAGAATGACGGAAAATCATATTTCATATAAAATCTAAGCTATGAACTTGAAAAAAAGCACATTTTGATGTAGAATTATCATATATAACATTATGTAGGAGAAATAATTTGAGTACAGAGTTAACAAATAATCAAAATTATGGAGCAGAACAAATACAGGTGCTTGAAGGTCTTGAAGCCGTAAGGAAAAGACCGGGAATGTATATCGGCAGCACAAGTAGCAGGGGGTTACATCATCTGGTGTACGAAGTTGTTGATAACAGTATAGACGAGGCGCTTGCAGGGTTCTGTAAGAATATATCAATTACAATAAATGCAGACAATTCAATAACAGTTGAAGATGACGGACGAGGTATGCCTGTGGATATGCATCCTAAAATGAATATACCTGCGGTTGAGGTGATTCATACCGTTCTTCATGCCGGCGGAAAATTCGGTGGTGGTGGATATAAAGTATCAGGTGGACTTCATGGAGTTGGAGCATCTGTAGTTAATGCGCTTTCTGTTAAAATGGAAGTAGAAATAAAAAGAGACGGCAAAATTTACAAACAGACGTATAGCAAAGGGAAAACCACATCTTCGCTTACAGTAATCGGGGATTCAATTTCTACAGGATCAAAGACCAGCTTTTGGCCTGATGCTGACATTTTTGACGAAACAGTTTTTGACTACGCAACACTGGAACATCGCCTTAGAGAAATGGCTTTTTTGAACAAAGGTATAAAAATAACACTTGAAGATAAGCGTGAAGGAATAGAGAAGAAAGAAGTTTTTCATTATGAAGGCGGGTTGAAGGAGTTTGTTGCGCATCAAAATAAAAATAAAGAGGCAATTCATCCCGAGATAATTTATTTTGAGGTTGAGTTTGTAAAAAATAACGTTGAGATAGAAGTGGCAATGCAGTATACTGACAGGTATAATGAGCTTGTTCTTTCGTATGCAAATAACATAAATACCACAGAGGGCGGAACACATATGGTGGGTTTTAAATCCGCTCTTACTCGTGTAATAAATGATTATGCGAAGAAAAATAAACTAATCAAGGAAAATGAGCCGTCGCTTACAGGCGAAGACGTTAGAGAAGGTCTTACCGCAATTATCTCTGTAAAGCTTTCAGAACCGCAATTTGAAGGTCAGACCAAGACAAAACTTGGAAACAGCGAGATGCGCGGATATGTAGAAACGGTAACTAATGATAATCTTACAGCATTTTTGGAAGAAAACCCTTCTTCTGCAAGAATTATAATAGATAAGTGTCTTCGTGCCGCAAGAGCTAGAGAAGCTGCGAGAAAAGCAAGAGATTTAACAAGAAGAAAAAGCGTTCTGGACGGATTTTCATTACCGGGAAAACTTGCCGATTGTTCTGAAAAAGATCCGAAGATTTCTGAAATATTTTTAGTCGAGGGAGATTCCGCAGGGGGAAGTGCAAAATCAGGTAGAGATAGGAAACGGCAAGCGATTCTTCCACTTAGAGGTAAGATCTTGAATGTTGAAAAGGCGAGGCTTGACAAGATATTAAATTCGGAAGAAATAAAAAATATGATTACGGCATTCGGATGTGGAATCGGGGATGATTTTAATATTGAAAAACTTAGGTATCACAAGATAATCATCATGACGGATGCCGATGTTGACGGTGCGCATATCAGGACACTGCTTTTGACTTTCTTTTATAGGTATATGACTCCGTTAATTGAATGTGGTTATGTTTACGCGGCGCAACCTCCACTATTTAGGACAAAACGCGGAAAAGAGGAGTATTATACTTACAGCGAAAAGGAGCAGGAAAAGTTAATGGCTTCTTTGAATGAAAAGACTCCGAATGCTAAGTGGGAAATACAGCGTTACAAGGGTCTCGGAGAGATGGACGATGACCAGCTTTGGGAAACAACAATGGACTATAAGACAAGGACTTTGATACAAATAACACTTGAGGATTCGGCTGTGGCAGATGAAATATTTACTACGCTTATGGGTGACAAAGTACCGCCCAGACGAAAATTTATAGAGGAGAATGCGAGATACGCAAATCTTGATATTTAAACGATATGAACGATAACGAAAAACAGATAAATATGTTAGAAGATATGAAGCTGATTCAACATGAAATACACGATGAAATGAAAAATTCATATATAGATTATTCTATGAGTGTAATTGTTGGCAGAGCGCTTCCGGATGTTCGTGACGGACTCAAACCTGTTCATAGACGTATACTTTATGGAATGGGTATTTTGGGAGTAACGCCGGATAAACCTCATAAGAAATCGGCAAAGATAGTCGGAGATGTAATGGGAAAATTCCATCCTCATGGAGATTCTTCTATCTATGATGCGCTTGTTAGATTGGCTCAAGATTTTTCAATTAGATACCCGCTGGTCGATGGTCATGGAAATTTCGGCTCTGTTGATGGAGACGGCGCTGCGGCAATGCGTTATACTGAATCGAGAATGACGCATCTTTCCATGCAGATGCTTAGAGATATTGACAAGCAAACTGTAGATTTCGTTCCAAATTTTGATGAAGAAGAAGTTGAGCCGGTTGTCCTACCTGCGCGCTATCCAAATTTGCTTGTGAACGGTTCAAACGGTATAGCGGTAGGAATGGCAACTTCTATACCTCCTCACAATTTGAGAGAAGTAATAGATGCAACTATTTATATGATTGATAATGATGATGCGGATGTTGAAGATTTGATAAAAATTGTGAAAGCACCGGATTTTCCAACAGGCGCTATAATACTTGGAAAAAACGCTGCAAAGGAAGCATATCGCAAGGGTCAAGGCAAGGTAATAGTTCGCGCGAAAACGGAAATAGAAGAAACATCTAAAGGAAAGCAGCAGATTGTTGTTACGGAGATTCCGTATCAGGTCAACAAATCCAGACTTATCGAAAAAATTGCAGAACTTGTGAAAGACAAGAGGATTGACGGAATATCGTTTATTCGCGATGAATCTTCACGCAGAGGCGGTATGCGCATAGTAATAGAATTGAAAAAAGATGCAAATGCGCAGATTACTTTAAATAGACTTTTTAAGCATACTCAGCTTCAAGAAAGTTACAGCATGATAATGATTGCGCTTGTAAAGGGTGAACCGAAAATATTGTCGCTTTATGATATTTTAAACGAGTATTTGAAGCATCAAAAAGAAGTTGTAACAAGAAGAACTATCTTTGATAAAAATAAAGCACAAGCAAGAGCACACATTCTTGAAGGGCTCAGGATAGCACTTGACAATATTGATGAGATAATAAAAATAATTCGTTCAAGTTATAGTGATGCTAAGGGTAAATTGATTGAAAGATTTGGACTTTCGGATATTCAGGCACAGGCAATACTGGAAATGCAGCTAAGAAGACTTCAAGGTCTTGAGCGTGAGAAAATTGAAGAAGAATATGCGCACTTAATTGAGATGATAGCTTATTATAACAGCTTGCTTGAAGATGAAAGAAAGCTAATGGGTGTAATTAAAGATGAACTTATTGAAATTCGAGATAAATATTCTGATGCGAGACGTACTAAAATAGTTGCAGATGATTCTGAAATTGACGAAGAGGACTTAATAGCAGAGGAAAATGTTGCTATCACTTTGACACATCTTGGATATTTAAAGAGAATGCCGTCGGATACATATAAAACGCAAAAACGTGGAGGAAAAGGCATAACCGGGCTAACAACTCGTGAAAATGATTTTGTTAAAAATTTGATTATGACTTCTACTCATGATACGTTGATGTTTTTTACGAATTTAGGTAAGGCCCATAAACTCAAAGCTTACGAGATTCCTGAGGGCGGGCGAACTGCCAAAGGGACACCTGCGGTAAATTTCCTTAGTTTGCTTCAAAAAGAGAGAATTACAGCAGTAATTCCAATACAAGAATTTTCTGAAGATAAATATCTTATAGGGGTT
Organism: Eubacteriales bacterium; assembly: GCA_052173355.1. Taxonomy (GTDB): domain Bacteria; phylum Bacillota; class Clostridia; order Peptostreptococcales; family Anaerovoracaceae; genus JABZIP01. The sequence goes on from JBQMYS010000050.1 coordinate 4,076, forward strand.
ACAAAAAGCGGAACTATCAAAAAAACACCGTTATCTCAGTATGATGTAAATAGAAAAGGCGGAATAGTTGCAATAAACCTAAAAGAAGATGATGAACTTATAGGAATACAGGAAACTACCGGTAATAATAATGTTATAATCGTTACAAAGCAAGGAAAGTGTATATGCTTTTCTGAAGAAGAAGTGCGCAGCATGGGAAGACAGGCTGCGGGAGTCAGAGCAATTAAATTGGAAGATGGCGACGAAGTTGTTTCTATGGAACTTGTAAAAGAAAATCAAGAATTGTTCGTTGTTACAGAAAAAGGATACGGCAAGCGAACTTCTGTAGATGAATACAAGATGCAAACACGTGGTGGCAAAGGTCTGCTTACTTACGATAAAACAAAGTTTAAAAAAACCGGAGAGCTTGTAGGCGCGATGGTTGTCAATGATGAAGATGAAATAATGCTCATAAATTCTGATGGAATTATTATAAGGATAAGGGCGGCAGAAGTTTCAAGACTTGGAAGGAGTACACAGGGAGTTCGCATTATGAAAGTAGAAGATGATGTGAACATAATATCATTGGCGAAGGTTATCAGTGAGGAGGACAGCGAGGAGTAGACACCACTGTACTAGGGTGAAGATATGGTAAAATTGGAAGATTTTAAAAAATACAAAGAAAGTAAAAACATTGAAGATAGAAATGAAATTGTTGAAGCCTATTTGTATATGGTAGAAATTCTGATAAGAAAATACCTGAACAAAGGAGTAGAATACGAAGATTTGTATCAAGTTGGGGCACTTGCGCTTGTTGCTGCAGTTGATAGATTTGATCCTGAAAAGGGTTATGAGTTTTCGAGTTTTGCTACGCCTACTATTCTTGGAGAAATCAAAAAACATTTTCGTGATAAAGAATGGAGCATGAAAGTGCCAAGACGAGTTAAGGAATTGAGTCTTAAGATTCCACCAACAAAAGATTATCTTACAGAAAAATTAGGGAGAACTGCAACGATTGAAGAAATTGCAGAGCAACTTGGAATTACAGAAGATGAGGTAATTGAAGCTATCGAAAGCGGTAAGGCGTATGCGACATATTCTTTAAATCAAACCTTAGATGAGGAAACAGAAGGTGTAACTTCATTTGAAAAATTTGCTTCGGTTGAGGAAAAAGGCTATTCGAGCGTTGAAGATTTTGAAATAATCAGAAACGTGTATCATCTATTAAAGGAAAAAGAAAAAAAGGTATTTTTGATGCGATATATCGATAATAAAACTCAAGCGGAAGTTGCAGAAAATTTGGGAGTTTCCCAGATGACCGTATCCAGAGCGGAAAAAAATATCAGAAAGAAATTTCGAGATGAATTGGAGAAAAAATAAAAAATGGGACGAGTTTTTTCAGGCGTTCAGCCTACCGGGAATATACATTTAGGGAACTATTTAGGTGCGCTTAAGCAGTTTGTAAAGTTTCAAGAGAACGATGATTGTATTTATTGTATAGTGGATTTACATTCTATAACTGTACCGCAAGATCCGAAAGCATTGAAAAAACATATACTTGATGTGGCGGCACTTTATTTTGCGATTGGCGTTGACCCTAAAAAATCAACGGTATTTGTGCAATCTGATGTTTCCGGTCACGCTGAATTATCGTGGATATTAACTTGTAATTCATATACAGGCGAACTATCACGAATGACTCAATTTAAAGATAAAAACAGGGGCAGAGAATCTGCACCGACCGGACTTTTTACTTATCCTATTCTAATGGCGGCGGATATACTTTTATATGATACCGATATAGTGCCGGTAGGAAATGATCAAAAACAGCATATCGAGATTTGTAGAGATATAGCGATTCGTGTTAATAACAGATATGAAGGAACTTTTGTAGTTCCAGAGGGAAGTTTTTTGAAAGCGGGAGCAAGAGTCATGTCACTTGATGATCCGACGAAAAAAATGAGTAAAAGTGCTGAAAATCCACTTAGCCGAATTTCACTTTTAGACGAACCTGATACAATTAAAAAAGCAATCATGAAAGCTACTACCGATTCTGAAGGAAGTGTGCGTTTTGATATAGAAAACAAACCGGGAATTAGCAATTTGCTTAGTATATATAGTGCGATTTCAGGAAAAAGTATTGAACAGCTTGAAAAAAATTATGAGGGTCAGGGCTATGGAACTTTTAAGAAAGATTTGGTTGAAGTGACGGTTGATGCGTTACGTCCTATACGTGAAAATTTTGAGCAAATCAGATATACTGAGCAGTTAGTGAAAGATTTAAAAGCAGGTGCCGAGGTGGCGAATATAATTGCAGAGAAAACTTTGGCAAGAGTAAAAGATAAGTTTGGATTAGGACTTTAATTAAATAGGAGAAATTCAAAATGCTCAATGGAAGTGCTGATTTAAAGCAGATGATAAAAGACTATTCAATTATAACACTTGGGCTCTTTGTAGTCGCATTTGGTGTTTATTTTTTTAAACTGCCCAACAATTTTTCAACAGGTGGAGTTAGCGGTATTTCGATAATAGTTTCCGGTCTTACAAATATTCCCAAGCCAACACTTATGATAGCTATAAATATGCTTATGTTACTTTTGGGTTTTGTATTTCTTGGAATTTCGTTTGGCGTTAGAACGCTTTACGGATCACTTACGTTTTCAGCGTTTATAAAATTATTTACCATTATTTATCCTATGGATAAACCTTTTACTTCCGAGCCGTTACTTGAAATGATGTTTGCAGTTTTGCTGCCTGCTTTAGGCTCTGCAATACTTTTTAATTATTCTGCAAGTAGCGGAGGAACGGATATACTCGCACTTATAATAAAAAAATACACACCTTTGGATGTTGGCAAAGCACTTTTTGCAGCAGACGGTTTGATAGCATTATCAAGTCTTTTTATATTTGGTGTAGAAACGGGTTTATTTTCGATATTTGGATTATTTGCAAAGGCAGTATTTGTAGACAATATTACAGAAAGTCTTAATACTAAAAAATGTTTTACAATTATAACCGAAAATCCGGATGAAATAAGCAGCTATATACATGAGATAATAGATAGAGGTGTTACTCGCTATGAATGCGTAGGAACATACGATTTAAAACCTCGCAGTGTCTTAATTTCAGTCGTGAACAGGTATCAGGCAAAGCAACTTCAACAATTTATTAGAAAGGTAGATAAGCGTGCATTTGTAATAATTACCAATAGTAGCAACATAATTGGAAAAGGATTTAGAACTCCTGCGGTTTAGTAATGGTAGCGGATATTGTTGTGGAAGGAATGAATAATGCTTTACGATGAAAGAAATTTTGAAAAAGAAGTAGCACTTGAGGTTGCGAAAAAGATGGCTACAGCTGCGAGGACAGCGCCTAAAGCAAGTGGATTTGATAAATTGGAAATTTTGGTTTTGGATGGAGAAGAAAAAGATAAATTGGCGGAGGCGCTTAGCGAAGCAGGGAAAAATAGGGGTATAGATTTTTTTGTTCGTGATGCAGGGAATTTAAAAGCAAGTGAAGCGGTAGTTTTGATAGGTATGAATAATATACCTTTTGGACTCGGGCAGTGTGGAATTTGTGGATTTTCCGACTGTGCAACCATGAAAAAAGCAGGTGGCAGATGCAGTTTTAATGTTAGTGATTTAGGTATTGCGGTAGGTTCGGCGGTTAGTATTGCCGCTGATAATAGGATAGATAACAGGGTGTTATATTCGGCAGGCAAAATAGCAGTTGAAGAAGGATTCTTTGATAAAAGTATATGCCTTGCATATGCAATTCCATTGTCTATAAGTAGTAAAAGTATATTTTTTGATCGTGGAAAAAATGATAAAGCTGCCGGCAATGAATGTCCACATGCTTAGGATTTTTTTAGTAAATGAAAAAATGGGGAAAAGCCAATAGTAGCAAATGTGAAAAATAGACCCAAAAATATTCCTGCCAGCACATCACTCGGGAAATGAACACCTAGGTAAATTCTGCTTATTGCAATTAAAAAAGGTAAAAAGATTAAGATTAAAAATAGAACTTTTAAGAAAACTTTAGAAGTTCTATTTTTTTCTATTTTCAACAGTTTATAAGTAAAATAAGCCATTAGCAGATAAAAAACGATACTTGACGTAGTATGGCCGCTGGGAAAACTGTAAGTGTGCTCTATTACGAGGTGCGGTATTGCTTGCGGGCGGCTTCGCATAATCAAATGTTTGAAACCCGTATTGAGAAGTGAAGCCGCCGCAAGAGGAAGAACTACGGCGAAGCCGTAGTTCTTGCGAAGTTTTGGAATCAAAACCAATACTGCACCGGCAGCTGTTAGAAAAGTGGTACTTCCCAAATTGGTTATAAATTTAAAAATTGAAGTCAGATATACATTTCTTAGGGTTTCTGCAAATTTCAAACAGGTTGTATCCCAATTTTGTATATACAAATTTGCAGGTAAATAAAGTACCTGGACTGATAGGAAGCCAAATGCTACGAGAAACAAAAGAGATATGAGTTTTAGCCACAGATTCGGATTGTTATTCATATTTATTTCCTTTCAGTTAGGTTTTTGCATTATTTGAAGTATTTTACAGCAGAATCAAACATTTTTATATCGTAGTTGCCGATTACATTTTTGTAAAGACCGTTTCCTATACGTTCGCTATGCCCCATTTTACCAAAGACTCTGCCGTCAGGAGAGGTTATACCTTCTATAGCGCATACAGAGCCGTTAGGATTGAAGTTTATATCGAAAGTAGGGTTGTTATCAAAATCCACATATTGAGTTGCAACTTGTCCGTTTTCAAATAGCTTTTTAACTACATCGTCAGAAGCGATAAATCTACCCTCGCCATGAGAAATAGGTACATGGTAAACTTCTCCTACTCTTACTTGTGAAAGCCAAGGAGATTTGTTTGAAACGATTTTTGTACGTACAATTTTTGATTGATGCCTGCCGATTTGATTAAATGTAAGTGTAGGAGTATGTGCATCAGATTCTGTGATTTTGCCGTAAGGAACGAGCCCAAGCTTGATGAGTGCTTGAAAACCGTTGCAAATGCCGGCAATCAGACCGTCTTTTTTGTTTAATAGAGATTCAACTTCCTCTTTTATAAGCGGATTTCTAAAAAATGATGTGATAAATTTACCGCTACCGTCAGGTTCATCTGCAGCGGAAAACCCGCCGGGTATAAATAGAATTTGCGTTTTACTTAGTTTTTCAGCAAATTTTTCTATGCTTTTTTGTATCAGGTCTGAGTTCAAGTTGTTTACTATGAATATCTCAGTTTCAGATCCTGCATTTTCAAATGCTTTCGCACTGTCATATTCGCAGTT
>JBQMYS010000051.1:0-8894 GCA_052173355.1 Eubacteriales bacterium
ACGCAAGCAAGAATTGCAGCCTCTATACCGCTACTGCTACCGTTTACAAGCAAATAAGAAGCTTTACTGCCATAAAGCCCCTTGTATTGTTCCATCAGGTTCTTTATTATACCTTCCGGTTTAAATAAATTATCCGCACCGGCTATCTCTGTAATATCGACATTTGCAATATCCTTAAAAAAATCCTCATAGCCCATTTTTTTAAAAAATCTTGCACCCTTATGTCCCGGCATATGAAAAGATACTGCATTTTTATTTTTATATTTTTCTAAAAAATTTAGAAAATCCAATTTATCTGTTTGCATAAATTTCAAGTATCTTCAGCAAAATTTTACTTGACCATTCCATACCTTCTACACTGCAAAATTCCGTCGCACTATGGAAGTTGTGACCACCTGTAAAAATATTCGGTGTGGGAAGTCCGTTTTTCGATAGATGTGATCCGTCAGTGCCTCCACGAATTGCAACAATATCAGGATTATTTATTCCACACTCTTTATATGCCCTGATAGCATTTTCTATAATATGTTCGCTTCCTTTAAAGTAATCATTCATATTTGAATACTGATATTCAGTTTCAAGGCTTACATAATCTCCGCCCCATTTTTCATTCAGTTTATCTGTTATATCTTTCAATACCGCCTTTCTATTTTCTATATTTGCGGCATCAAAGTCTCTTAACAAAAATTCCAACTTTGCTTCTTCTTCATTCGCAACAGCTTCATACGGATAATAAAATCCTTCTCTATCTTGTGTAGTTTCAGGTAATTCGTTTTTAGGCAACATAGATACAAATTCCGACAGCAATATTACCGGATTTATCAGCTTATCCTTAGCTGCTCCCGGATGTATGCAAATACCCTTAAATTTTACAGTAGCACCCGCCGCGTTGAATGTTTCGTGATTAAATTCGCCTACGCCTCCACCATCAACTGTAAATGCAAAATCCGCTCCGAATGCTTTTATATCAAATACACTCATACCTCCTTGCACTTCTTCATCAGGTGTAAACGCAATACAAATTTCTCCATGCTTAAAATCCGGATTTGCCTGTATATATTCAAGCATAGTCATTATACTTGCAATTCCCGCTTTATCATCTGCGCCCAGCAATGTAGTTCCGTCAGATGTTATTATGGTGTTTCCCTCATAGCAAGAAAGGATTCTGTTGGTATCCGGGGAAACAAACTTTCCAAGCTCCTCGTTTATTATTATTTTACTCTTACCGTCATAATTTTCATGAATTTTAGGCTTCACATCATGCCCGCTACAATCGGGAGATGTATCAAGATGAGCTAAAAATCCTATTGACGGTATTTTTTCTCCACTTTCAGATTTTTCTACATTAGCAGGTATCTTTGCCGTTACACAAGCGTGCTCATCCATTTCAGCTTTTATGCCTATTGAATCAAGTTCAAAAATCAATTTTTCCGCAAGTTTAAACTGCCCTTTTGAACTGGGTACGACACTTGAATTTTCTTCCGACTGAGTATCAATCTTTACATATTCCAAAAAGCGTTCCAAAATTTTTTTCATATTACCTCTTACCTCCAAATTTTCAACAAAATAGCCACAAGCAAGCTAAATTGCTCCCTTGCGGCTATTATCATTATGCAAAAACATCCAGATTAAAACCTACTTCTCCCGGCATTACCGGTGCTGCTTGCGGTAATTCCTCAAGCAGTTTTGCTGCCATCATGGTATCTGTATTCATCGCCTTGGCTAAAAGTGCGTATAAAAGATTTCTCTGTAATGCATCTGCCTGCATACCCATTACAGCTGAAACTATTCCATCCATAACGTATCTCCTTTCGTACTATCGCTCGATAACCGATTTTAATTTTATCATATAATCCATTAAAATACAAGTAACTACAAGGATTTAAATCATTTAAATCGCTTTTTCACGTATTTCTTGCTCCAATTTTTTCTTGAAATCTTCTAAGCCCATCTCTCCGATTTCTCCAAGCTTATTTGAGCGCAGAGTTAAGGTTCTTGCAGTTTCCTCTTTCTCTCCTATTATCGCAATATAAGATACCCTCTCATTTCGGGCTTCTCTAAGCTTATAGCCTATTTTTTCATTTCTTATATCGTTTTCAACACGAATTCCAATATCTTTAAGTTCTTTTTCAACTTTTTTTGCGTAATCTGCAAATTTTTCAGTTACTGTAAGCAGTTTTACTTGAACAGGTGCAAGCCAAAGCGGAAATTTTCCTGCAAAATGCTCCGTTAATATTCCTATAAACCTTTCAATAGAACCGAATATTACACGATGAATCATTATAGGCCTGTGCTTTTCTCCGTCTGCTCCCACATATGTAATATCAAAACGTTGCGGCAACTGTAAATCCAACTGTATAGTTCCGCACTGCCAAGTTCTTCCAATCGAATCTTCCAAATGAAAATCAAGTTTCGGTCCGTAAAACGCACCGTCCCCTTCATTCACTACAAACGGTACCCCCGTTTGCTGCATGGCAGTTCTAAGAGCATCTTCCGCCATAGCCCATTCTTCATCCGTTCCCATAGAATTCTCCGGACGCGTTGAAAGTTCAATATGATATTTAAATCCGAACAAACTGTAAACATCATCGATAAACTTCGTTACGCCTACTATTTCATCTTTTACCTGCTCCGGCAACATATATATATGCGCATCGTCCTGCGTAAACGTCCTAACTCTCATAAGCCCATGCAATGCGCCCGAAAGTTCGTGTCTGTGAACCTGACCCATTTCCGCCATTCGTATAGGCAAATCTCTATATGACCACATTCTCCTCTTGTATGCAAGCAAAGAGCCCGGACAATTCATAGGCTTTATAGCATAATCATCATTATCAATCTTCGTAAAATACATATTATCTTTATAATGATCCCAATGTCCGGAAGTACGCCAAAGCTGCTCGCTCAAAATAAGCGGAGTCCTTATTTCATCATAACCTCTCTTTGTATGTTCTTCTCTCCAATATTTTTCAAGCTCATTGCGTATAACCATTCCTTTCGGCATAAAAAACGGAAATCCCGGACCTTCGTCATAAATCGCAAACAAATCCATCTCTTTGCCTATTTTTCTGTGATCGCGCTTTTTAGCTTCTTCCAAACGCTCTACATAAGCGTCCAACTCCTCTTGGCTTGGGTAAGATATTGCATAAAGCCTTTGAAGCATCTTTTTATCCGAATCGCCACGCCAGTACGCTCCCGCAACGCTCATCACCTTAAATGCCTTAATCTGACCTGTACTGTCTACATGAGGGCCTGCGCACAAATCTGTAAAATCGCCTTGTTTGTAAAACGATATTACCGCATCCTCCGGCAAATCGTTTATCAACTCAACTTTATAAGGTTCTTCGGCATCTTTCATCAATTTAAGCGCCTCGGATCTCGGCAATTCAAAACGTTCAAGCGGATAATTCGCTTGAGTTATCTTTTTTACCTCTTTTTGGATTTTCATAAAATCCGCTTCAACTATTTTATAATCTAAATCTATATCATAATAAAATCCATTATCAATAGCAGGTCCTATCGCAAGCTTTGCCTCCGGCCAAATACGCTTTACAGCCTGTGCCATAACGTGAGAGCTGGTATGCCAATATTTCTTTCTAATATCTTCATCCTCAAAATTGATTTTCTCTTTCGCCATTTTCCCCTCCTCATGTGCTCTTTTAAACACGTCCTTTTAGTGTAACACTTAAGCTTCATTATTTCAAGTCAATAGATGGAACTTAACCCTAAATTTTAAAATTATTACAATCTTTCAAACAAATTCTGCCAAAAATCTGTTCGAAAGGTTTATACCCTGCATAGTAAAATTTAAGCGAGTTTTGTCTATCTTCACAAAGTCTTTACGTTCATAATCCCCTATTACTTTCTTCGCATTTGGAAAAGCTTCAAAAAAACAGACTCCATACCTTGTTTCAAAATCTTCAAAAACAAGTCCCCTTTCAGTTCGCATAGTCGTGATTACATAATCTGACATATCATCTTTAATAGAATTTTCATGCTTTTCATAAAGTTCTATGTCTTTTAATTCCGTCGCATTATTTACTTCCTTTACATAATTTGAAATCGAGAAAAGATTTGTATTTCTGCTCCTGTTTATGTACGAACTTGCAGAAGCTCCTATCCCTATATATTCTCCCATGCCCCAATATTTAAGATTATGCCTGCATTCATAACCGCGTTTTGCAAAATTCGATATTTCATAATGTGTGTATCCCGCATTTTTCAGTAAATTTGTGCCTTTAATATATGTCTTGCGATCATCTTCTTCACTCGGCAATTCAAACTTTTCAGATATATAATCTTCGAAAAGCTTAGTGCCTTCTTCAAGTTGTAAGCTATAAAACGATATATGCTCCGGATTCAACTTCAATACTTGCTCAACACTTTTTAAAGCATTTTCAGCAAATTCCTTTTTAAATGCGAACATCAAATCTATATTTATATTTGAAAAGCCTGCATTCCTTGTAACTGTAAATGCTTTTTTCGCATCATCCGCATCATGAATTCGTCCTAAAAATTTTAATTCCTCATTTAAAAAACTCTGCACACCGATACTTATTCTATTTATTCCTGCAGATTTATAAACCGACAGTTTTTTTTCACGAAGCGAATTAGGATTACTTTCAATACTGATTTCTGCATCTTTATCAACATTAAATTCATGCGCAATATGTTCAATCAATTTTTTTATATAAAATTCCGGTATCGCAGATGGCGTTCCTCCTCCTATAAATATACTGTCCGCTTTCCTGTTTTCACAATATTCTTTAGCCCAAAGAGAGATTTCCTTATGCACAGCTTTCATATATCCTTCAACCGTTTCGTAATCTATATCTGTTTGCGAATAAAAATCACAATAGTTGCAGCGCTTTTCACAAAACGGCAAATGAATATAAATTCCAAGATTGTTATTTGTTGTCATCGTATTTCAAAACTGCCGTAAATGCCTCTTGCGGTACTTCCACCGTTCCGAACTGCCTCATTCGTTTCTTACCTTCTTTTTGTTTTTCCAGCAATTTCTTTTTTCTGGAAATATCCCCGCCATAACACTTTGCGATTACATCTTTTCTGAATGCTTTTACGGTTTCTCTAGCTATTATCTTCTGACCTATAGCCGCCTGTATAGGAACTTCGAATTGATGCATAGGTATTATGGTCTTTAATTTTTCACATACAAATTTTCCCCTTGCATACGCTTTACTCTCATGTACTATCATAGAAAATGCATCTACTAAGTCTTTATTTAACAAAACATCCAATTTAACCAGTTGAGATTTCTCATATCGTATAAATTCATAATCAAGCGAACCATACCCTCTTGTCTTTGATTTTAAAGCGTCAAAGAAATCATATATTACCTCATTCAGCGGCATTTCATAATGTAATTGAACTCTCGTCTGCGTCAAATATTCCATATGCATAAGCCTGCCCCTTCTATCTTGGCAAAGTTCCATTATAGAACCCACATACTCTTTAGGCAGCATTATATCCGCTTTAACGATAGGTTCTTCTATATGATCTATTTCCACCGTTTTAGGTAAATTTGACGGATTTTGTATCATTTCAACATTTCCGTTGTTCATTACCACTTTGTATATTACACTCGGCGATGTAGTTATTACCCCTAAATCAAATTCACGCTCCAGCCGTTCAACTATGATTTCCATGTGGAGCAATCCCAAAAATCCGCACCTGAATCCAAAGCCCAATGCCTTTGAAGTTTCCGGTTCAAAATTAAATGCCGCATCATTAACCTGCAACTTTTCAAGTGCATCCTTAACGTCTTCGTATTTTTCACCTTCCGCCGGATATATCCCGCAAAATACCATTGATTGTACTTTTTTATATCCCGGTAACGCTTCCTGTGTAGGATTTTCATCAAGTGTAATAGTATCTCCGACTCTTGCATCTTTTACTTGCTTGATACTTGCGCACACATATCCTACTTCCCCCGCTTTCAATTCCTTTACAGGGACTTGATGCGGTGCGCATACTCCCACTTCTGTAACTTCGTACTTCGATTTCGTGCTCATCATTCGTATTATGTCACCTTTTTTCAATGAGCCGTCAAAGATGCGCGCATAAATTATCACGCCTTTATAATTATCATATTTAGAGTCAAATATGAGAGCTTTCAGTTTGCCGTTTATACTGCCCTGCGGCGCCGGAACACCGGTAACAACCGCTTCAAGCAAGTCCTCTATACCTATCCCTTCTTTAGCCGATACAAGCGGTGCATTTTCAGCATCTATTCCAATAAGCTCCTCAACTTCCAATTTTACTTCATCCGGCCTTGCGCTCGGTAAATCAATTTTATTTAAAGTCGGTATTATTTCCAAATCTTCATCAAGAGCTAAATAAACATTCGCAAGCGTCTGCGCTTCAACTCCTTGAGTTGCATCAACTATCAATATAGCTCCCTCACAAGCGGCAAGACTTCTTGATACTTCATATGTGAAGTCCACATGACCCGGTGTGTCAATCAAATTAAAAATGTATTCATTACCGTCCTTCGCTTTGTATACGAGTCGTGTTGTTTGTAATTTTATGGTAATTCCACGTTCTCGTTCCAAATCCATATTATCCAAAAACTGTGCTTTCATATCTCTTTGCGATACGAGCCCGGTCTTTTCTATTATTCTATCTGCAAGCGTTGATTTCCCATGATCTATATGTGCTATAATGCTAAAATTTCGTATATATTTTTGGTATGAATCCATTTAATTTTTCTCCTTTTTTGCAAGTCTTATCTTCAAGCCTCGTAAATATGTTTTCTGTTCATCCGTAATTCTGTAACTTTCGATTGCTTTTTGAATGGTTTTATTATGTGTCCAAGTTTCCAGCATCTTATCTTCGATATACGGTAATGTTTGCTCGTATTTTTTGGCAAGTGCTGTTGCGAAATACCACGCAATCATCATATTTACATAATACTCATCCGATTGTATTTTAGCCACTGTCTCTAAATATTCAATATCAAAATTTTCATCTAAAAAATGTTGCATGAGCATTCCTATCGCAAATCTTACAGTGTAAGTTTTATCAGATTCGAGCCAAATTTGTATATATTTCAAAAGTTCCTGCTTGTGTTTTTTAAAAATTTTGGGTGACATCTGATCGCAGGTTGCCCAATTATCAACAAACGGCAAAAACAAATTAAGCTCCGTAATACAATTATCAAAATCTTTTATTTCTGAAATCAAAAACGCATGAAGCTGATTTTCTTCAAAATATTCATGAGGTAACTTACGCAAAAACTGCTCAGTACTCTCTTGCTTTATGAGTGTTTTCGCATAAGTTCTAAGATCCGGAGTTCTGACTCCGATAATGCTTTCTTTTGCAATATTCGGTATCAATTTTCTGTTAAACTCCGCATACTTTAAATCCTGCATATCAAACAAATCTTTTATAATTTTATCCTGCATACGTCACTCCTGATTTTTTACATATTTTTGCCTTGAACTTTTCGGCTTTTCCGGAATTGTCATCTTAATTTTACCACTTTCAACAAGAGGCGCTACAATTTTCGACATTACATGATTCCTTGATTTACCTGCAAATGCAGCTATTTCATCCCTTGTCCTGGGCACCGAGCAAAATTCCACAATCGACTCTGAATCAGCCATATTCTCCACGAATATTGCATTCTTCATAACAACCTTAAATTCACCGTGTAATACTGAAAATAGTGGCGCAGGTAGCCCTGCGTTAGCAAACTCTATACGCATCGTGGGTATACCTGAATATCTGTTTTCTGTAACGCTTAATAATTCAAGCATATTCGCAAGCACTGCATTTCTGGTTTCAGGTCGAACTTTACCAAGCGCATCTATTGAAATCTTTCCATAAAGTCCACCGCTGTTTATGATTTCCATTCGATCTCGATACATTTCTATCCGTATCGGTATATTTTCAGTATGAATACTGTAATCACGGTGCACAAGGGCATTTAATATCGCTTCTCGCACTGCTTTCATAGGGTACTCAGGTCTATCAACTCTATGTCCGTTATCATCTATAATCGTCTTGGTTCTACTATTTTTGCGCACAAACTCTACCGCTTCTTCAAGCATATCAGGTATCGCTCCTGTAATTCGCTTATTGTCGATAAAACGTTCTCCGTCTAACCCGACACTTCCCATTTCAGTCCCCGGAAGTACAACGGCTGTAATACATAATTGCGGAAAATACGTCTGTGGATACGTAGAAAAAGTCATAAGCCCGGCAAGCGTAGGTGTTCCACTACTCGTAACTCCCATCAACTCCAAAATGTCTTCATTTGACACATTACTATTCAGGTTTTGTCTTTCCTTTTTTACGGCGAATAAATAATTCTCCATGCGCTTTTCGTTTATATGATTTAGTCTTGCATTTTCAACAATCCTAACATCATCACGAACCCTTTTTCGAAAAGCGTCATAGCTATAAACTTCGTACTCGCTCATAGGTTCATCAGATTCTCCTACGCGCACATACGAGCCTTTAACTCTACCTACCCCTTTGTAAAAAACCGGACGTTCAGAAATATCAACTCCCGGAATCTCCGCAGCTAAAATTGCTTTCTCATCAATTTCACAAACTGTGAATAGCGCACGAACCTGTGGTTCCATTTGTTTACATTGTTCAGTTACCTTCGTTTGTAAATGTGCCACATCGTACACGCCTTTAATTTCATAATCCGATTTTTCGTCAATACCGAAAATAATTATGCCCCCGCTATCCTGATTGGAAAAAGAGGAAAGCGTATCAAACAATTTCGTAGGTGCTCCCTTTGCAGCTGTTTTTAATTCTATCGTCTGCATTTCCGTTTTCATCTTTTTTATATTTAACACCATTTGCTTCAATTCTTCGGTTTGCATTGATCCGCCCTCCATAAATGACTTAAATTTATTCTA
>JBQMYS010000052.1:0-8769 GCA_052173355.1 Eubacteriales bacterium
TCTAATCTTACATCATTAATTGCTAATACTACAACTTGAAAAAGATAAATAAGAGACTTTTCTAGAAAACAGAAAATGTTTGTCGATAATTACTCATAAGGGTAATAAAATGGCAAAAGCAATAATTTCAATAATGAAAAGTAATGATATAAACGGAGTGAAGATTGAATACTTCCCATTCCAAGTATGTGAATGGGATCTGGATAATGAACTTCACGCTTTTCCCGGACATTACTTAGAAGGCTTCAAAACTCTTAACGGCTGCAAAAAGTTTTTATACAAAAAAGGATTTTCTGATTCCGACATCAGCATTGAAGAAATATAAAAATGAAGCAATCTATACGAAGTCTAATATCTCTTCAAAATTCGGTTGACTTTTTAGGGATTTGTTGTATATTCCTAATTGTCAGAGTTGCCTGAGACTGCGCTAAGGGGCTTTTGCTGGTTGGTCTGCGCCCTTCCCGATTCTGATTGTTAAACGCTGCTATTGGGTTTACGTGATAGCAGTTTTAATTTGAATTAAAGGTGATAGCCTGAAGAATGTGCAGAGGGGGATCAGATTAGTCTGATAATGCAGCGTCCGCACCGCTGACGATTCACTTCTACAAGCCCCGCTTATGGTTTAGTCCAGAGTGGGGTTTCTTTTTCTAGGTATGATTTTCTGCTTACCATAGCCGTTTTCACATCGTAAAAATCACCGTCACCGCTAGGCTCTAGCTGAATGAACGGCGAAGAAATATCGGAAGATTCCCAAACAGGAAGGTATGTAAAAAAAGCGGCGTAACCAAATCGCCGCAAAAAAACTAATGCATTTTACTGAATTTCCACCTCATTTGTATTTGCCGCCGTTTTTTCTGATGCGTTAGCAATGCACTCTATGAATGGCAACAGTTGTAGCAATGCAGACTTATACCTTTCATCATAATCGGAAATCTGTTTATCGTTTGTTTTATCATCATCACGGCGGCTTTCATACATTTCATCTAATATTTTTTGCAGTCTGTTTGTCTCAATTTCTGTTGTATATCCGCTACTTTCCCGAAGTATTTTTGCCTCTCTGTCTAATGCAACTTTAAAATATGATGATGAATCGTAAGGTCTCTTTTTGTTATCTTTTCTAGCCGCGTCATCTTCCCTCATAAATTTTTGATACGCAAGTTCTGCGGCGGTCTCATTGTTGATGGAGAAATCAATTTCACTCTAAAATTAGAAAATATAATCAGTCAAATTTACTACATTTTGTATGTATTTTTCACTACAATAAAGAGATAAAATAGTAAATATGAAGAAGTTTATTTTCCTGCTTCTATTTTCTATTAGTTATATATGTATTTTTCCCGAAGAATGGTATTGGACTAGTCAATATAGTATAGAAACCACTTCTTTTGACAATGTAAAACTAAATCTATCTGTTATTCTTACATTTACATCGAATGATTGTAGGGCAGAAGACGAACTTCAAGCAAGAGATGTAGAGATAAACTCTTTTTTGATTTCTTTTCTTTCGCACAAGAAAATAGCAGACTTCTCAGACAAAAATATAGCATTGGAAGAAGAAATTATTTGTTTCATAAATGATAATATATTAACTTCAAGCAGAATACAGGCTGTTAACATTATCCAGCTTGCTCCCAAACAAGAATCTGAAATATCTGCATACGGCTACAAAGAATTCAAATGGGGGATGTCCGTTGATGATGTCAAAGCTAAATGCAAGGATTTTGAAGAGGAAGGAGTTTATAATGATTTTATTCGCTGGAGAAATCCCGAAGATGTACTGTCATATTTTCGTAAAAAAGAATTACTTTCTTATGCACCGAATGCCCCAAATCCTTTAGACTATGAAACAGGAAAAATAAAAGAATATCGCTCAAGAGAATTGGATTTAATTTTCTATTTCGTAAGCGGAAAGTTAAGGGCTGTCCATATCAGCACTATGGGGAACGATATTTATTCCGCAGTAGTAAAAAAGTATGGGCAAGCCGATAAAATGGAAAGAGCGGCAGGAAGAATTGTATACCACATCGCAGCATGGAAAGACAAAGGAAGGATTATACTTTGGGAAGATGGCATTTGGGGGCTTGAAACTCTTGAATACATTGATGCCGAATGGCTTAATCCATTGATAGAAAAAGCAATGGCAGAATATTTACAGAAAGATTCAGCAATAAAATCACGAATAGATTAGTTTAGTTCCACCTCATTTGTATTTGCCGCCGTTTTTTCAACACCATTAGCAATTCGCTCTATTAATGGCAGCAGTTGAAGCAGTGCAGACTTATACCTTTCATCATAATCGGAAATCTGTTTATCGTTTGTTTTATCATCATCACGGCGGCTTTCATACATTTCATCTAATATTTTTTGTAACCTGTTTTTTTCGGCGTCTATCGTATTGTCGGTGTTTTGCCAAAGTTGACTTTTGCCGGCTTGTACATATAATTTTTTTGCTTCATAGTTTAATATAGATTGAAAAGCTGGGCTATCTGCTCTCATAAATTTTTGATACGCAAGTTCGGTGGCGGTTTCATCATTTATAAAATGATTAATTTCACCGGATTTATACATTTTTCTTTTCGTGTCTATAATATCGGATCTGTATTTAGAATATTGCTCGTCATAATAAAAACTTCCCTTTTTATCTTTAGTTATTTCAGCAGCTATATCTCTTACATACTCATCCAATTTATGAATTTCTTGATGAAAATACGGCATTCCAAGTTTTTCACCCATTGTCTGTAATTCATTCAACATATTTTGCTGTATTGTTTTGTCGCTACTATATGCAGGGTCTTTTTTTAAATCGTTAATTTTTTTTGTCAAACTTCTATCCTTAATTTCGCCCTTAGTATACATATTGTAAAGCTGCATTGCACCGGAGATATTAAGTCCTGAAAGTTCTTTCCATGCCATTACATTTTGCATTATATCTCTGCCGAAAGCATTCTTAAAAGTATCGCCTATCCTGTAGAAATTCTTTGAATCTAATCCATGCTCCATAGCTGCAAGCGTATTAAGAACATCCTGCCCTTTTATGTATGATTTGTCGTTAGCACCAATTGCCAAACCGTTCTGTCTAAAAGCCTGATATGCGAGAATCTGTGTTGTACTGCTTAATGAAGTTGCATTTGCTATTCCGCTTGAAATCTGGTTAAGCCGTTCCGCTCCCTGTGTTCCTTTCCAAAGTTCACTTCCATTGGAAGCCATAGAAAGCATTGCCATCGTTTTTGAGACATCTTCAGTGCTTCTTACAAAACCCTTGCTTATTCCGCTCGAAACTACAGATTCAAGCCCTTGCAAAAATTCCCCGAACTGTGCCCGTCCCAATCCGCTTGCTTGTGATGCCCCATAAGCAATGTCAAGCGAATTTGCACGTTCCTTGTTAAATCGTGCTTCAAGAGCAAGAAATGACTGATAATCTCCTGCATTCCCGCCTGTATAATTTGCCCATTGTGCGGCTCGCCTTGTATACGCAGATGCTGTCTCAGGATGATTTTCTCCAATTCCCTGTTTTGCAAGCTCTATGGCGAGGGAACCAAAATCAGCGGTACTCAATCCTGTGTCTCTTGCGTATTGCTGAAAAACATCTGATAAAGTCAGCCGTCCTGTCCTGAACAAAGATAAATCACTGTCAAAATTCTTATTTTTTCTGTCATAAAATACGGAAACTCCCTGCTCATACATCGGGAGTGTCGTCTGATATACGCTGCTCATACCGTGCATGAATTGACTCTTAGAATCTTCTTCAGCTTTTCTCGTCGCTTCAATTTTTTTAGCTATACCTGCATAGGCAGCGGCAGCACCGCCTATAACAAGTC
Source organism: Eubacteriales bacterium (assembly GCA_052173355.1). Lineage (GTDB taxonomy): Bacteria > Bacillota > Clostridia > Peptostreptococcales > Anaerovoracaceae > JABZIP01. Next base: position 3,819 of record JBQMYS010000052.1, read on the forward strand.
CTGCACCTGCACCTATGGCTGTTCCCAGTCCCGGTACAACGGAACCGATGCCGGCACCTAAAACAACACCGCTCGCAATCGCAGAGCCGGAAGCAACATCAAGAGTTCTCTTGTTTTTCAAATATGCTATGTTATGCGCGGCACTCTCTGCAGAAAGAATATCACCGTTCAGCATTCCCAATTTATGACTTCTTTGGGTATTTCTTATTTGACTGTTATCCTCAAAAACATTTGTAGCGGTATCAATCACTGCCTTAGCGGCAATCGCGTAAGGGCTACCTTTCAGCGCATAACTCAAGGTTTTTGCCAAAGAGTTCCCGTTTGGGACTGTACTTTCAGGAGCGGTCTGCCCCATTTGCTCCGAACTGGGAAGATTGTTATCGTTATCTTTTGTATTCTTATTGATTGACTGAAGTTCTTTTATAATTTCTTCAATACTTCCCTTTATGTCGCCCCTATCATTCTTGTCATTCTGCAATTCTCCGCCGGCAAGCCGAAAAATCAAACGGTCTTTCAGATCTCCCTCGTTAACACCTAAAATGTTGTTTATGCTTTCTTCCGCTTGATGTCTATCTTGTCTTAAAACTCTATTCCACTTTTGACGATTTTTTATTTCTTCTTGCTTATCAGACGGTAGTTCTTTGCCATTAAATTCATCTTTTATTTGCCGGATTATAGACTTATTTTTAGAAATCGCATCGTTATCCTGCGATATTTTGTTTTCAAGTTGATTTCTTATCTGAAATGCTCTAAGCAGTTCATTATCACTTATATTTGAGAATCTTCCGGCATCAGGAATATCAAAAAACGGATTATGCCTGTCTTTTTTCCCGAAATCCTGAATGAAAGACGGCAATCGCTCCTTTTTTCTTTCAAGCTGTGCCAAAGAAAATGGGTCATTCGTCGCATTAAGACCTTTTGAATTGTTTTTTACCGCATCTATAGCCTTATTAAGTTCATTAAACCCTTTCACCGCCTGCGAAGAATCCGCCTGAACATCTATTCCTAAACCTATTCGTTCCATACTCCGCCAAATCCCCTGTGATTCTGTCGGACAAAAAAAACAGGCAGACAGAATACACCTATCAAAAGTGTTTCCGACTGCCTTTTATAAGGAATATCGAAGTTATCTATAATTTATGGTCATAGAATAACCTATAAACCCCATTGTTTCAAGATTGTGCTTGCCAGATTATGCTTCCTTAGTGGTAGCCGTGTTTTAGGGGCGGCTTGTTTTATTTTCTGAATGGAATAAGATTCAGGCAAATAGTATTTTAAGAACCGACAATTTTTACGCCCCCTAAACTCGCTCCATCCGGAGAAAATGTTAGATTACTTATTTTTGCCCCTATTGGCTTGATTTCAAAGTTTTTCGGGCTTTGATAAGCACTATTGCACATATCAGTATCAACTTGCTTATAGAGTTGGCGTACGTTTTTAGGAGGCAAAGATGGAAACATATACAACATTATAATAAGATATACATCATCAATCTTATGGGAATTAAATGTACAAATCGTATTTAATTGATGAAGTATATAGTCCACATTAATCGGCTCTGTCTGTCTATGCCAATAAAGATACACAGGGCAATTTGGAGAATTCTTGAAACATACGTGAAAGTTTGTAGCTCTTACGGTACTGCATAATTGGGGAGGCGGAGCATAAATCTGCAACATAGGACTATTACATATCAGAGGCTTCTGCTCTATACAGCCTAAAAATTGTATATCGAGATAAGAAATACTATTGACAGTCAGTTGTTTTAGTCCGAATGCCGTCGATTTGGGCAAATTTATTTTGTCGCTGGCAGGATTTCCTTTTGCTGGACGAATAGTTAAAAACTGAGGACAGCTCATAATAAATCCGAAGAAAATAGATTTCTTAACGTGTTATAGTCATCTGCAATATCCGATGTAATTTTTTCTATTTCTTCTGAAAATAAAAACGGAGTATCTTCATATTGCTCAATCATGTCATAACTTGAGCATCCATTGTCAGTTTTCTTTATGAAAATTGCCGATACTTTTTCAGGCGCAAGAGGCGGAAATGGAACAGCTGCATTCACTTGTTCTATTTTTTTACTGTCGGTATTACATTTTTTCAGTACAACGCTTTTAAATAACATATTATTCAAAGCATTGAGAATATAAGGACTATGAGTTGTAATAAAGAAACGCCATTTTACGCCGTTTTCATTTAAGAGATTAAACACTTCTCCTAAAAGTTCAAGTATCATTTTCTGCTCATTAGGAAATAAATGCGCTTCCGGCTCCTCAATAAATAAAATCGCCGTATTGCCGTATGAAAAGGTCGAGGTCTGCATAAGCACGATAAAATTGAGTAAATAAAATAGTTCTCGCTGTCCGCTTGAACATTTATCAATGGCTGTTTTTCGTCCATTGTGAATGAGGAATGTCCCATCCAGCGAGTTTTCAACATCCGTAATATGCAAAATCTTGAAAATTTTATTTATCAATGATTTCATTTGTTTTGTATCATTGTAAAATAAACGGGTTGGATCCGTTCGTTGCGCTTGAGAAATGCTCCTTCCTAAAATGCCTTTATATGCCAACATTTCCCGCGTACATTCATCCGTCGGAATTATGGTATTCGGCTCTGCTAACAATGTTCGCAAATCCGAAAAATATATTTGTCCGAATGGAAAAAACGATCCTATCGATGTAGCTATATCTTGAAAAATTGCTTTTTTAATTTGCTCATCATCGTCAAATTTATTTTGTTTCAATCCTTGAGCGGTCATTAATTTCCAATTTTCAAGATGCTTATTTATATATTTACTTTCAAAGGATATATTTCCCTCATCTATTTTGATACAAAAATCAAATGTATCGAGGTGTTGCTTTGTGCTATCAATCAAATATTCTATTTTAGATGATACATTCATATTGATATTGAAAAGTTTTAAAAATTGCACTTTTAATTTTGAATAAAATTCTTCTTGCTTAAAAATATCGTTAGAAAAATTGTTAAAAATTGTTACATTAAAAATCTCATATATGAAATACAGCAATTTCATACAGACACTTTTACCGGAACCCATCTCTCCCGTGATGATATTATAGGCTTTCGGTTCCCACTCTAAGTGAGAAATTGAGAGAAAATTTGTAATTTCCAGTTTTTCATGCATAAGAACTATCCTGATTATTTATAATAGATTGATAAACGTTCTTTGTAAAGGAAAAGCCTCATACAGTAATAATCGGAACCGATGAGCTGATGTTTAGTGAAAGTTTTCCGTCACGGTATGAGGGAGGCTTGTTTACTATAGTATAAATCTCATTATTTCAAGCTTGTGCTTCAAAAACTGCCCGCAATTTATCCTGTGCAATAATCATCAGGTCGCATACAGCTTCCTGCACATCGTGCGACGGGTCTACGCACATAACCACATCTATTATCGACTGCACGGCTCGCAGATTCTTTTCTTGTTCCATTGTCATAATAATCACCTCTATAAGTTTCGTTGGTATTTGTCAAAGCCCTTTGTCAGAGCGGGCTTTACTTTTGTTATTGTTCATCCGCCCTTACGCTCTCATCTATTTGCGTGTTGAATCTTTTAGCAAGATATACAAGCCCCCTGCCGGTCGTGAGCGTTACTGGCTTGTTCCCGATTTTCTCGTTCACGAACTTAACCACAACCTTGAAATGCCCTGCGTTCACCTGCTCCTGCTTAGGTGAATTGTCGGCGTTCAATATCCCCTCACCACGCAACCTCTCATACAACTTGATATTTCCATAAGGCAGTTTCAACGCCTTAGCCGTCTGGTTCATTGAAAAACAGCCAGTGCCGTCTGCTATGCGGTTTAATGCGGTCTCGGCAATCTCCATACGGGTTTTAAGTTCTTCAGTTCTTCTTTGCAGAATCATCATCGCATTTGCGATTGTCTGATTTTCTTCATATTCTGTTGAAACACTGTCTATCTGCCTTGTAGCAAGATTATGGTGCTTCTGTATCTCCTGCTTAATCAAAGTTGCCTGCTTCTCTGTAAAGAGATACCCACCTTGATTGTTTCTTTCAACTCGGTGCAGTACCGCACCGAGTTTTTGAACAGCCCTTTTTATTGCTGTTACTTCAACACCAAGCATTTGAGCCAACTCTTTTGTAGTAACAAGTTCTTCCGCTACTACATTTTGTGCTAAAGGCATGCTTGTTTGTGCTAATATCCTAACTGGGTTATTCATTGGTAACTCCCTGTGAAGTTATTTTTTTCCGCCTCAAGTTTCAGAATCCTTCCGATTTCCTCAACCGCCCTGTCGTTGTAGCGGAATGTCTCAACCTCTTTATTCGAGAATCTCGCCTTGTCCTTCACCCACGCTCCGTACCCCTGTACCTTCAGGTCATGCTGGATTGCCACAGAACCTATCTTATTAGCCGAAACTCCGAACATCTTCCCGACTTCCGTCGCAGAATAGCTCTTCTCCGCTACCTGCGGCAACGGCAATATGAACTCGCCCGTAAGTTCTTTCGCTGCATATGCGTCAAGAACCTGCTTGTAGGTCTCTGATTTGCCGTCATATTCCAGAGCCATTGAACGCAGGAATTCTGCACGGGCAAGCCCTGCTTTCTTTTCTTCAAGTGCAATTGCCCTTTCATCAACTTTCGGCGGTATCACCTGATAACTGCCGGTCTTTCTGATTGACGGTAGAACCTCGCTTGTTACCCAGTGCTTGAACTTCTTTGCTGACTCCAGTTTTGAGCCGAGAATAAGTGAGTACAAACCGCTTTCGTTGATAACCGTCATTTCTCGACGCTGACCTGAGGTGGTGAATTGCCACCCCAGTTTATCATCATCATCAACATGAGATTTCAAGGCATTCACGGTGTCTTTGTACCCCAAAGATGTTGCAACATCTTTTCCAACAAACCACGGCTGACCGTCAATTACGACCGTCCGCACGTTCCCGAATTCAGCACTGTTGAATGTAA
>JBQMYS010000053.1:0-8651 GCA_052173355.1 Eubacteriales bacterium
TATGCTTACTCCAAACGAAGCGGAAGCTTCTTATTGGGAGCAGAATCCTTAGTCTTTTCCCATGATGTTTTTCACTTTTTTGTGTCTACTTACTTGACTATAGTTCATTTTTGCAATTCTTTTTACTGTAAGCCATATCAAAAGTTTAACTCTCCTTTCTTCTTACTCTAGCAATATCCGCATCTAGTAGAATGTAAAAAAGTTTCATAAATGATACTGTTGGCAAGCGTCTACCAGTCTCAATATTATTAATATATGGTTGTGTTACACCTAGAGTATTAGCGATTTGAATTTGTGTAAACCCTTTATTTTTACGCACATTTTTAATTACCTGAGCGAAATTTTTTCGTTCTACTCTATACATTTCATACTCCTTTTTTATATTTTATGGTATAATTTATATAGCATAGTTATATTATAATACGCGAATAAAATAATGTTAATAAAAAAATAATTTGTTTCAAATAATTTAATTCAGGAGGTTTTTATGAAATCCATAGGCGAAAGAATAAAACAAATACGCAAAAAAAAATGGATATAATCAACAAAATTTTGCTAAACTACTTGGAATTTCACAAGTTCATGTATCACATATAGAAAGTGGTAAAGAAAATCCATCATTAACACTAGTTAAATTAATTTCCGTATTTTTAGGCGAACCAGAAATTTTGATTTTAGAAGGTACAATAAAATCTGATTATTTTGATGTTAATGATAAAGATGGTATGATGTTTAAATACAATAAAATGCGAGCAGTTTTTGAACATAATTTTAGTACTATTGATAATGAAGAATTATATAATGTAATAAAATCATATTTATATTATTCTACTTGCTTAATGTATGGTTACAAAAAATTGAAAAATTTTGATAATAAAAGTTTTATTATTACTTTTTCTAAAATCATGGATGAATTAGAAAAATTATTTTTTAAAGCCTATTCGAGTGGTAGTAAGCCCTCTAAAAATAATGTAACGCTTTGGATTAAACTTTTACAAGAATTAGACGAAAAAAGTAAAGAAATTCATAAAATGGTAAACGAATGTGTAAATATGCTTTTAAAACAATTTGGCGAAGATAAAAAAATAATATAATAAATATTGATAGTGTTTAGTATAATCTTGCTGTTTTTTATTAAAACATTTTTAAATTGTTTAATATTTACAATTATACCAAAAACAGAAATGGGAAATTCACTTAATCAAAAAATAAAAAACACCTATACAACTTGATTTTTCAATGTATATAGGTGTTTTGTTTTTTATTCATCAATTCCCTTAATCGGCAACTATAAAGGGAATAGTGCCATTTTGATTGTTACTTTTAAAATCAAAAAAAGGCTTTGAAACTTTATAATATCAATGTTTTGAGCGGATATATTTAACTAAGGAAAAAGTGCCATTTAGATTGTTAATTCACATCAAGGTTGGTTTCCAGGTAGCTTTAGGCATCCGCCCAGAAATTATTATCAAATCTCTTTTTTATATATTCAGTAAATGAGCGTTTTGCTGCCATAATCTACCCTCCTCAGATTTAAAGTTTTAGCAGAGCGATATCAAGTTCCCTTCCGGATAAATAGTTATCATATGCCATTTTAGCTGGGAGAAAACGTACTTTGATACTTTGCAATCCGATTTTTGAAAGCATCTGCAAAGAAACCTCTTCCTTATCTAACACGGCACTTTCTTCTGTAGGCAATATAAAACAATTCTTGACAGAAGAAAATTTATGCTCATCTATAAATTCCTGGTATGCTAATTGATACAAATACTGCTTTGTTATAGATTCAATCCCCGGCTGTGCTTTAGGGGAAATACCCGGCTCCAGCTTAGCGTTATAGTATTTTGCATCAAAAATAACAAATTGCCATTCTCCATTAACTACAGAAATAGATACAATATCCGGTATTAATGTGTCCGTTGCTATTTTTCCAGTTACTGTCCATAAAGGCTTTTCAATTATTTCAATCAACTTTGTCTGCTTGCTATATTTATCCTTTAATGGAATAGGCAATCTCAATACTCCTAATCGTGTATCTAGTTGATTATTCATGATTTCTGCACAAACTTTTTCCCACACTAAATTAAAGCTATTCGTTCCAAAAAGAGACAAACAATCTATGTCATAGAGGCTTCCGCTATGGTCAATATAGGTATAGATTGTCTTTAAGACAAGCTGTTTTCTTGTATTAAACTGGGTGCTTAATTCCTTTTCTATATTATACAAAATAACTTCTTTATTACCAAAGTCATCCAGAGTTTCATCTGTAAGGTCAACACCAACAAGTTCAAACAAATTCAGCAGTCCAGCATTCTCAAGTTCATTTGACGCAATCGTAAGTACACATTCGTGTAGGCGTTTAAAATAGTTTTGGTCATCAGTAATTTTTTTCCTGGTTTGTAAATCCACATAATACGGACGATTATTAGTAATCATTGCAAAAGTCTCATTAATCGTCTTATCCCAAATTATCTCACCAGTGCCGTTGCTTTCGACTATATTATCCGAATTTTCATATACACCATTCTCATAATAATCTTGCATCAAAAACAGAAGCACGGCCAACAGATTAAATGACCTGCTTTCGCTGCTATCATTAAACATCCGAATAATCTGTTCTTTCGAATTATACTTCTCTAGAACCTTAATAACTTGTGTTAATTCCCAATCCGGATGTGTTGCAGTTAACAAATATTTAGGATAGCATTTCAAAACAATCCCTGATACAACGATAATTCCCACATATGTAAAAACATAAAGGTATTCGTTTTCTCCGATTTCAACGTCAGAAATTTCTATATCTTCATCGACAAGTTCTGACATATCTCGCTGTTTTTCTTCTGCTTTTACAGCCTTTAAGACTCCGAATTCCTTGAGTTTACAGATAATTGAAACCGTTTTATCTTCTGAACAAGAAAAAACTTTACATAGTTCTTTCTGCGTGTACCTTCTTTGTTCTCTTACAAATTCAGAGTGCATTTATGTACCTCCTTTTACTCATCACCGACAGGAGATTTATCAGTCAGGTCTTCCGGCTCTGCCTCAAGCTGAATATCATGATGTAAGATACCAATTCCTTTTTTCTCGAATTCTCGACAAATCTCCGAATAACGACTGCTGTTTTCGAAGCAGCCTTCAAACATTTTCGGACGTTTCTGCTTTGCTGCATCCTCAAACAGATACATAATTACTTTGCTCTTGAATATGTGGATAAATTTTTCATTATCGATTTCCGTACCTTCTTCAGGAACGACAATATTTCTTGCGATGAAGTAAGGACCCAATTGCTTATCTTCATTAATTTTCTCTTTAGCCAAGAAGTTATTTATGGCCTTTCGTAGCTTATTCCACTCTACTTTATGCTTGGTATTTCCTGCTCCAAGAACAACTGTTTTGCCAATCAAATCCTTTTCGCTATCATCAATTCCAAGATAAGTAAAATCCCACCTACGCTTAAAAGCAGTGTCCATTGGGAACACTCCCTGATCAGCACTGTTCATTGTGGCCCAAAGAAACATATTGTCTGGAATTTTAATAGTTTCTACCGCACTCTTATCTACCCCAAGTTCCTTAGCAAGGTAAGTACGCATTTCATTTGTCGTTGCAATTTCATATTCACTGGCATTGTTTGATACTCTATCAAGCAACTGAAATACATCACCAAATACCGCGGCCACATTGGCTCTATTTATTTCCTCAATGATAAGCAGATGTGGTTTTGGGTTATCTGTCATCGCACTTTTGAGTGCCTTCGCCAGTACACGCATAAAAGGTCCAGGAACATACTCATATGCAATTTCTTCCTTTACTTTTACATCCGAAGCGAGTACCACGTATGGTCTAAGTGCTTTTCCGTGATTTCTTTCTACACTATTATCCCCAACAGCATCTGTTCCATCTTGCTTTCTTGTTTTAAAGACTTCATCCGTATACAAACCTAACAAAATAGGCAGTCTTGTTAATCCATCATCCTTAAATCTTTCATATAGCAAATCATATTTTTCTTGCGCCGTCTTTGTTTTATCTAACAGTACAGAAAGAACATCTTTGCTTGTAGCATCAAGTATGTCAGAACTTCCACCAACCATAACAGGCTTATATGTGCCGACAAAATTAGCATAAGAGTAGTCTGGGTGGAAAGTAACACGTTCTTCATATCCACCATCTACTAAGAGTTTCTTTGCCGCTCCGTTAAGAGTAAAACTTTTTCCAGTTCCAGGTGCGCCAAATATAATCCTATTTCTCGGGTACTTGCTCTTAATACCTGTATAGAAATTAACCTCTTCAAAACCCTTTTCATATACGGTATCCTCTGTAGACCCAAAGTTTTCAGGAATTGTATGTTCAGCGAGTTCGCTTATGTGACCTGTATGTAACCAATCGCAATTGCGAAGATAAAAATACAAGAATTCTGGTCGAAATGCACATGCATATTCACCTTTGCTTTTGTCTTGCTGAACAAATCCTTCTCTCATTGCTTTCGCAATACTTGTGATTTTTATCTGCTTTGAAATTGGTGTTTCAATAGAGGCCGCAGCCGAAGCCATAACCTTCCATGTACATAAAATGGTTTCACCATCTCGATTATAAACTCCTAAGAAAACAGCTTTTTTACCTTCTTCTCCTCTTTCAAAAACGTAGTTGAGGTATTTTGCTTTTGGCTGAATACGCTGCTCGTCTTTCAAGCCACTCCTACCACCAGGAGTTGTGCCTTTAGCACATATAAATACATCCCCAATACCATCATTCCCTTCAGGAAACGTAACATGGAAAACATCATCGTTTCCTGTAACCTGTTCAACATAAGCGGGAAATGGAAATTTATTAAACACAGAATCAAGGCTTTCCAATACCTGATCAGCAGAAAAATAGCTGTTTTTATCATACTCGACAGATACAATTTTGCCGCCCTTATCTGCAAATTGATATTCTGGCATTAATATGCCCTCCCTTCAAATCGATATTATTCGGTTGTAAAATACTGACGCATTATCTCACTTGCGACTATATTAGCCATTTTTACGGGAACAGCATTTCCAACCTGACGCCACTGGTCTCTAAAATCTCCGCATAATTCGTAGTCGTCATCAAAAGTCTGAATTCTCTTAATTTCATTGATACGAAGAAATCTGTTTGTCCAATGAAATGGACCCATATTATTGGAAAAGCTGGCCTGTATTGTCCATGACGGTCTATCTGGGGATAGCTTCAATAAGAATGACCAATACCTAGAACGCCATTTAAAGATTGGATTTGGATATCCTCGTTCAGCCGTAAAATAAAGATAATTATCTCCAGGGGGAACAAGTTTTAACAAATCCTTGTGTTTAGAACCCCCCTGCATTTCTTCATCTTCTGGCAGAGGATAATCCAAATCACCAATTGCTTCTTTACAAGTTACCCACGGCTTCTTATTTACGGATGTTGCGTCCGGCTTTTCTGGATTGTAATGAGTCTCCTCTGGAAACACAAATTTAGGTCCACAATCTCTGCGTACACCCACACAAATGAATCGTTCTCTCGTTTGAGGAACGCCATAATCCGCTGTGTTAACAACCTTGTAAGTGATATCATAACCGTACTCTTCAGCACGTTCTTTCAACAAATCAAACGCGGCCTTGTGTGGCTTATAGACAAACCCAAATACATTTTCAAAGAAAAATACCTTAGGCCTTATTTCATCCAACGCTCTAAAGTACTCAAACAGCGTGAAGGAATTCTCGTCCTCAAGTGCACGTTTTTTCTCCGTGCGATAGAATCTGGACTTTGAATACGCAGGACAAGGAGGCCCACCCACCAAGACATCTATATCTGACTTTTTCATGTTTATTTGCGCAAGACAAACGTCATAGTCTATTTTGCGAATATCATCACATACTACAAGTTTTCCGACTTTATTTTTCTCAAGCGTATCACAAGCGGGTTTCCAAAAATCAGTCGAGAAGCAGATAACAAATCCGGCTTTTTTGAAACCGCAGTCAATACCGCCGCCACCTGAGAATATGCTCAATACATTTGGCATTACTCTAAGCTCTCCTTCAAATATTCTATCATTGCTTTTCCCATCAGGCATGGAACAGCATTGCCAATCTGCTTTTGGACAGAACGTCTATTACCGCAGAATTTGTATCCTTTAGGGAATGTTTGAATTGCTGCAACTTCAGGTGCACGTAATCTTCTGTTATCCCAATGGAAAGGACCAACCCAAGGTCCTGGTTGGGCACACACTGTCCATGATGGCTGATCAGGTGATAATTTCAGTAGGAAGTTCCAGAAACGCTTGTCAGCAACAAACTTCGGATTCGGATATCCTGCCCATACTGTTAAGGCCTTGTAATTCATTCCGGGAGGAACCTCGCAAAGATCATCGTAGTAAGTTCCGCCCCTTGCATCTTCATATTCCTCATAGTATTCATCACCCTCTAAACCGGCAATTGCTTCTCCAGCTGTAACATATGGTTTCAAACCACTCTGCTCACACTTTTCAGGTGCATCATGAGTTTTGCGTGGTTCATCGCTCTTAAACTCACCCTTGGTTCCGATAATAAAGAGTCTTTTTCTCTTTTGAGGCACACCGTATTCCAAAGCATTTGCCCGGACAATTTTATATTTGTACCCTGCCTCTTGGATAATACTTATAAAAGTATCCACAATTACACGATTTGTCGGATGTAACAAGCTTTCAACATTTTCAAAAACAAAGCCATCTGGTTGAATGTCTGTCACTACACGCAAATATTCATTCACAAGTGTTGCTCTAGGATCATTAATTCCTCGACGTACTTGATTAGTCACCCAATAACCCGCCTTTGAAAAAGGCTGGCAAGGCGCACCACCGATAACGATGAACTTCTTCGGATGTCTCTTTTCAACAACGGTCATAAAAACATCACTTTCGATTTCATGAAGGTCTCCCTCAATGATCTCAGTGTCTCCGAAATAATCTTCATTAGCTTTTAAGGTTGCTATGCAGTCAGAATCGAAATCTGTGCTAGAGATTACCGGGACTCCAGCCATCACGCTGGCAATATCTAGTCCTCCCGCTCCAGAGAATAAACTCACTGCAACTATATCTTCATTCATAATAAGTCTCCAATCATTACATGGCACTTTTGCCACTTTTTACCCAAGCATCAACTTCAGACAATTTGAATTTCCATTGCCGGCCAATTTTATGCGCGGGAATATCCGTTTTCTTTATCCAATTACGAATAGTATCTTTATTGACTCCTAAGTAACTAGCCACTTCGTCTAGACTTGACCAAGGTTCATTGATGTACTCTTCCATGGCAGTACCTCCTTATATACTTCATTTTATTATAGCCGAATGAGCGGAGATAGTCAAGAAATAGCCATGTTTTTTATGTTTATATATGAATAACTATGAATTAGCGTGATATTGCTGATTTTGTTCAAAATAACATTGAATATGTACAAATTCAGATTCCCGTGATATAATGTACATATTCAAAACTAATGAAATGAGGTGGATCTATGCCTTACAACCAAATAACGGTAAATGGAACAATTGCACCCGGTCCAGATCCCAAAGGTCCAAATCCAGCAACTATTAGACAAACCATCTATGATGCATTAAATACAAATGGATTTTCTTTTTCGTGGATAAGCAAAGCACACCAACCGTATCACGGGATTCTCGACACAGGTGCTGGAAGTACAATTGATTTATACATCTACGCATGGAGAATCATTAACGGCGGTAGAAAAAAGCTTGTATCCGAGAAGAGAATTGAGATTTCAAGTACTGCCAGGGATGAAGGTTTTAACCGTCCTACTACTGCTACAGAAAAAACACTGCTACTAGGCTTGTATGACAGTCCACACGGCACTCCTATCTTTGCTGCGTGGGATGCGCCATCCAATGCAAACCGAGGAAAGCAAAAATCATGTCAGGTTAGCGTTGAAGCACTACAAACATCTATACAGGATGGTATTCATCAATCAAAGGACACGCATGACAACACAATTTACACATTCACACCTGATTACCTTGGTGATTACATTGACTTAGTCCAATCAGGAAATACTCTAAATATTGCTTCAACCACTCCCGTTGCAGTGCCACTATCCAAGAAAGTAAAAGATACAACCCTGCCTCACAAGAAAAAAAGAACCATCAAGTCTGTTGAGTCTATCTTGGCACAAATATCTAATTTGTCGCAAACCGAGAAGGAAATCGTAGCAAAGCACCGTATTGGTCAAGGTCTATTTAAGGAGTTGCTACTAAACAAATATGGTTGTAAGTGTGCTCTATGCACAATTACAACCGAAAAAATGCTTATCGGTAGTCATATAAAAGAATGGAGTGCCAGTAGCGATGAGGAGAAGCTAGATAGCAATAATGGATTGCTTCTCTGCGCCCATCATGATGCACTCTTTGATAAGCATTTAATCAGTTTTGACAACGCTGGCAAGTTAATTGTATCTCCGACCTTAACAGAACAAGAAAAAGCAGAGTTACAACTTGATGCTATAAGTGATATTTCTGTTTCGTCCGAAATGCTTCCATACCTCGAAATACACCGCAGCAAGTTAAGGAGGTAACAGCATGGGAGTTCTTCCAACAAGAAAAGCATTAGCAGATGCTGTTATTCAGGTTCTGGGACAGGCTTCAGAACCTATGAAGGCTT
>JBQMYS010000054.1:0-8551 GCA_052173355.1 Eubacteriales bacterium
GTTGTTTTTATAAATTTTGGAATTGACTAAAGATATGAAATATGCTAATATGAGCGTATAAAGTATTGTAAATCAATTGATATTATGTATGAAAATGAGTTCGAGCTGTGCTTGATTAAAAGGGAACTTGGTGAGATTCCAAGACAATCCCGTCACTGTGATAGTTGGTTCTTTGTAGTTGCCACTGAGATTATTTTTGGGAAGGAACAAAGAATGTTCATGCTAAAGTCAGGAGACCTGCTTGTTTTCTTCATGGGTTCTTGCGGAAGACGAGAAAGACCTGTGCGAAAGTTATTACGTAGTTTTTTGCTGTTTTTTAAGTCGGATGTAAGGTCTGACTTTTTTTGTACATGAATATTGATTGATTAAAAAGAAAGGAATAAAGAAAGGAATTAAGAAATGAAAAAAATTCTATCATTTGCTTTGGTTCTCACAATGGTTGCAATTTTATTTGCAGGTTGCGGAAATAGCGCTGAAGATCAGGGAACTGACGGTGAAAAGGTACTTAACTTCGGTTGTCAGATGTATACTGACGGAGTAGTAAACACTGTAATGGATGAAAACGGCGGTTGGAATGCAATGCGTTACGGTATTACCGAGGCACTTTTCAAGTTTAACGATCAAATGGAAGTAGAGCCTTGGCTTGCAGAAAGTTATACGGTAAATGACGAGCATACCGAATGGGTAATTACTTTGAAGAAAGATATTAAATTCTCTGATGGAGATTTGCTTACACCTTCAAAGGTAAAGGAAACATTTGAGTATTTAAAGAAAAACGGACCGTCAGGTTCTGCAAAACCGGAAAAATATTTGGAGTTTGAGGCAAAGATTATCGCAGACGATGAAGCGAATACAATTACTATAACAACTTCGAAGCCGTATGCAAATTTAGCAGGTCAGCTTGCTCATCCTACTATGGCAATAATAGATGTAGAGCATACAAAGGATTTTGATAACGGAGTAATCGGAACAGGACCGTATATGATTGGCAGCTTTGAGGGTGTAGGTGTAGGTTACAAAATGGTAAAAAATCCTAATTATAGAGAAGATGTACCATATGATAAAATAAACATACTGTTTATGGGAGATGCTTCTGCAAAGACTATGGCATTGCAGAGCGGACAGGTGGATCTTGTTGAAAACATTACAAATGTTTCAGATATAAAAGAATTCCAAAAAAACAAAGATTTTACAGTAGACATTGCATCCGGCGTTCGTTGCGGATTCTCATGGATGAACTTTAAGGGTGTTCTTGCGAATAAGACATTAAGACAAGCAATCCTTATGGGTATAGATTACGATACAATTTGTCAATCCAAGACCATTGGAGGCTTATATACACCGGGATTTTCGGTATTACCGTCAACGCTTAACTACGGATACGATAAATTGGTAAATCCATATCCTTACAATCCTGAAAAAGCGAAGAAAATTTTGGACGATGCCGGAATAGTGGATAAAGACGGTGACGGAATCAGAGAGATTGACGGTAAAAATATAGAACTTAGATATGTGTCTTATGAAAACAGACTGTTAAACGATTTTTCAAATGCACATATTCAGTATTTAACAGAAATTGGAATAGGTTGTAAAGCTGATTATGGAACATCTGATGATCAGTGGAGCAAGCTTGCCGCAGGTGAGTACGATTTCAACAATAATAACTGGACCACTGTAGGAACGGGAGATCCGTTTGCATATATGGCAAACTGGGCTACGGACAGTACATATTGCAGCTATTCAAATCCTGAATACGATAAGCTTTATAACGACTTAAAAGGAGAGATGGATCCTGATAAGCGTGCCGACTTGATATTCAAAATGCAACAAATACTTATAGATGATGCAGTTGCCGTTATTGACGGATACTACAACTCCTCAATGATTTATTCAAAGAAAGTTGGTCAGGCACATATTCATACAGCGGATTATTATTGGTTAACTACTGAAATAAAGCCTGCAAGCTAAGAATTTTATGAAAGGCTCCTTTTATCTTTAGCCGGATAAAAGGAGCTGACTTTTATCCAGTTTTATTGAAAGGTAGTGGTAGAATTTGAGTAAAAAACAAATTTTGATTCGTATTTTGCAAATAGTAATCGTACTCATAGGAATCAGTTTCATAACTTTTATTTTGACATATTTGTCACCGGGAGATCCTGTGCGCAATATGTATACAGCTACAGGGGTAATGCCGACAGAAGAAATGATAGAGCAAACAAGACAGGAACTCGGCTTAAACGATCCGTTTGCAATTCAATATTTTCGTTGGCTTTCAAATTGTCTTCAAGGCGATTTTGGAAAATCATATTCTCTTAATAAGGATGTAATGGAATTATTGGCAGGCAGGGTATGGCCTACGCTTAAGCTTGCAACTTTTTCACTTGTCATGATGCTGTTAATATCGGTACCCCTCGGAGTGATTTCCGCTCTCAAAAAAAATACAGTTATAGATTATTTGGTGCGAGGGGTGACGTTTTTGGGTTGTTCCATGCCGAATTTTTGGGTAGGATTGCTGCTGATGCTTGTATTTTGCGTAAAGTTGAAGCTGTTTCCGGTAATAAGTGCTACAGGAGATTTGCAAGGTTTGTTTTTGCCCGCACTTACTCTTGCTATAGCAATGTCCGCTAAATATTCAAGACAAGTCAGGACGGCAGTGCTTGAAGAACTGAGTCAGGACTATGTAGTTGGAGCGGAGGCGAGAGGAATTAAAAGAAGTAAGATAATTTGGGGAAACGTATTTCCGAATGCGTTGCTTCCTCTTATAACAATGCTCGGACTTTCGATAGGAAGTTTGCTTGGAGGAACTGCAGTTGTAGAGGTAATTTTCTCATATCCGGGACTTGGTAACTTGGCGGTTTCTGCAATTACTTCAAGTGATTACAATCTTATCCAGGGGTATGTGCTTTGGATGTGTTTGATTTATATGTCGATAAACTTAATTGTGGACGCATCTTATGTATATATAGACCCTCGTATGAGGCTAAAGGAGTAATGGATGAAAGCTATAAAATTTTTAAATGAACATAGACAGTTTACGCTATTTTTTTTCTTGGCCTGTTTGATAGTGCTGATTGCAATATGCGCGCCGATTGTTACAGGGGGAATAGACCCTCTTAAGGGCAATATATCTAATGCTCTTTTAGAGCCCTCTAAAGAGCATATCTTCGGTACGGACAAAATGGGTAGAGATATATTTGCAAGAGTAATATATGGAGCAAGAATTTCACTTGCATCTACATTTGGGGTTGTAATTTTGGTATTTGTTTTAGGCTCGACCCTAGGAGTGCTTGCCGGATATTTTAGAGGTTTTGTAGATTCGGCGATAATGCGTGTAGCAGATATGATGCTGGCTTTCCCGGGACTTGTTTTAGCACTTGCAGTTGCCGGAATTATGGGTGCAAGTATTCGTAATGCTATAATTGCGATAGTGCTGGTAAGTTGGACGAAATATGCGAGACTTGCACGATCTCTTGTTTTGAAAATACGAGATAGGGATTATGTGTCGGCGGCAGTTGTAACCGGTTCAAAAACTCCATATATGCTTTTTAAGTATATGCTACCGAATGCTTTACCTACACTAATTATTACAGCGGCAACGGATATAGGAGCAATGATGCTTGAAATTGCGGCACTTTCGTTTTTGGGATTTGGAGCTAAACCTCCTGCACCTGAATGGGGATTTATGCTTAATGAAGGAAGGGCCTCCATGCAAACCGCACCATGGCTGATGCTTTTCCCGGGACTTGCAATTTTTATAGTAGTGGTTGTATTCAATATGCTTGGCGATTCAATTAGAGACATTTTGGATCCAAGGTCGGAATAAGGAGTGCAAGGCGATGTTAAAGGTAGACAATATAACAATATCATATAAAGAAAATCCTGTAGTAAAAAATTTCAGTTTGTCTATGAAAGAAGGGCAGATAATAAGTTTGGTGGGAGAGTCCGGAAGCGGAAAGACATCTGTAATTAGAGCAATTTTAGGACTTTTGCCTATGGGAGGGGTTGTTTCACAAGGCGATATACTTTTCGATGATGAATCACTGCTTTCGTATTCGCATGACAAATGGAATCAGATTCGTGGAACTAAGATTTCCATGATATTTCAAGATAGCGGTGCGATGATGAATCCAACGAGAAAAGTCGAGAGTGTATTTATGGAGTATATTTTGACACATGAAAAAATTTCAAAGCAGGAAGCATGGCAAAAAGCTTTAAAAATGCTTGAACGCATGAATTTGCCAAGTGCTGATAATGTAATGAGATCTTATCCTTTTCAGCTTTCAGGAGGAATGAGGCAAAGGGTGGGAATTGCTATGAGTATGACATATAGTCCAAAGCTTTTGCTTGCAGATGAACCTACATCCGCACTTGATGTAACCACACAGGCGCAGATTGTAAGACAGATGATGGAACTTAGGGACGAATACAAAACGGGTATAATCATGGTTACACATAATATGGGAGTAGCGGCATATATGTCCGACTATATAATCGTAATGAAAAATGGAAGCATAGTTGATGAAGGTGACAGAAATTACATTTTAAAGGAATCTAAAAATGATTATACAAGAACGCTCATAAATGCAGTTCCTTCGATGGGAGGTGAACGTTATGTATGATATGGGAGAGGTAATACTTGAAACAAAAAATGTATCAAAACATTTTCCGGCTTCCGACGGAAGGACACTTGTTGCAAACAATGATATAAATATCAAAATGTATAAAGGAAAAACACTTGGACTTGTTGGAGAATCGGGATGCGGAAAGAGTACCCTTATGCGTATGCTCATATCTTTGGACGAGCCTACATCGGGGCAGATACTTTTCAAAGGAGAGGACATTTCAAAGCTGAAAGGCGAACAAAAAAGATTGCATCGTCAGCATATACAGATGGTATTTCAAGACCCTACTTCCTCTTTTAATCCTAAAATGAAAATTAGGGATATTATTTGCGAGCCGCTGATAAACTTCAACAGAATAAAGCCGTCTCAAAAAGACAGTGCATGCAGGAAACTTTTGGAGATGGTAGAATTGCCACATGAATTTGCAGATAGATTCCCTCATAATATGAGTGGAGGTCAAAGGCAGAGAGTTGCAATAGCAAGAGCACTTGCACTTGAACCGGATATAATAATAATGGATGAAGCAACGTGTGCACTGGATGTTTCGGTTCAAAAAACCATAGTGGAACTGATTGTAAAAATCCAAAAGGAAAAAAATATAACTATTGGATTTATATGCCACGATATAGCATTTATACAAAGTTTCGCACACTATGTAGCAGTTATGTATTTGGGGAATGTCGTAGAACTTTTACCGGCAGAAAATATCGAATCTGCATCGTTACATCCGTACACGAAAGCGCTTGTTGCTTCGATATTCGACATTAACATGGATTTTTCAAAGCCGATTGAAAGTCTGGAAAATGAAGTACCGAGTCCTTTAGATGTACCGAAGGGCTGTCCGTTTCAAAGCAGATGCAATAAGTGTATGCAAATATGTAAAGAGCAGGCACCGAAACTTAAAAAAATTGCTGAAGGTCACAGCGTAGCGTGCCATTTATATGAGTAAAATTTGAAAAAAATAAAATGATAAATAGCCCAAGTATGGTGTATAATACACTTGCTTGGGTTTTGTTTTAAGGAAGTTTTAAGAAAATACCGAACTGTTTTGTAATAAAGAGATGATAGTATTTAGGTATGGATAGATTTCAATAAAATTGCAAAAACTTGTTATGGGAGGGGGTAATATATGAAAATACTGGTTTGCGATGACGATAAAGAAATAGTTAAGGCTATTGAAATTTACCTTAAAGGTGAAGGATACGAAGTGTTTTGTGCATATAACGGAAAAGAAGCTTTAGCTATAATAGATGATAAAGATATTCATCTTATTATTATGGATATAATGATGCCTGAAATGGATGGAATTGCAACTACTTTAAAAATACGTGAATCTAGAAATATTCCAATTATCATGCTATCGGCGAAATCGGAGGACTATGATAAGATTCTGGGGTTGAATGTGGGAGCAGATGATTATGTGTCAAAGCCGTTTAATTCACTGGAACTTATTGCAAGGGTAAAATCGCAGTTGAGAAGATATACAAATCTTGGGAGCATAGAAACAAAGAGCAAACTCTTAAAAAACGGCTCTTTAGAAATTGATGATGAAGCAAAAACTGTAACGGTAGACGGCGATTATATATCACTAACTCCTATTGAATATGGAATTTTGAAGTTACTCACAGAAAATGCGGGGAGAGTATTTTCGATAGACCATATATATGAAAGTGTTTGGAAGGAACCTGCCTACAATCCGGAAAATACAGTAGCTGTTCATATTAGGCGAATAAGGGAGAAAATTGAAATCGATCCAAAAAATCCTAAATATTTAAAGGTGGTGTGGGGAATTGGATACAAAATTGAAAAAATTTAAATTGAGTAATAGTAAGCTTTTTAGGGGATGCGTATTTGTGCTTTGCGTCATGTTTTTTGTTGCATTTTTAGCAGAAGTTACATTTTTGCACAAGGAGCAAAATGAATCGCCAAGTACAATTGATATTGATGATTTACTTACAATAGGAACACATACAAAAGATGACGTTGTAGATGCGGCATTTCATAGATACATAGATAGTTTATTCGAGGTATTGTCTACGGATGGTGAATATCTGCATAATGGATTTTTTAATGAAAAGGGTGTAACTTATTTTATAAGCAATGATGAAATATATTGTACGAATTTGACAGGAGAAGTTAAAACCGGAAATTCATCCAGTATATTAAATAATCTTCCGAGTAAAGAAAAGTTTATAAATAAATACAAGTTTATATTTTTTGATGGAAAGAGTTTTTTACAAAATGCGGCATATTCGAAGGACGGGGAGATTAGCGGCATACTATCGAAAAAAATTAAATATATCAAAAATAACAATATATATTTAGGTATAGCATTTGATAAAGAATATGTTTATAATTTACAAAACGATTATCTGGGAGTTGTTGAAACAAAGAATTTGATATATTTGATTATTGCATCATTCGTTTTGTGCTTGATTTCGTTTATATATCTTGCATACAGTACAGGTCTAAGTTCCGATGGAATTAAACTTTATCGCATAGACTTTATGTGGAGTGAACTTCAATTACTAATCATTTTAATTTTGCTCGGTGTAGGATTAGTACCTTTTAATGAATACGGATACGAATATTATTTTCTTTATAATGCTTTTATAAATGGAGCAAGAAATATATTGGAGTATGCATTTTACATATCCCCACTTGTAATAATTTGGACTGTAACGGCATCTTTAGGGCTATGGTATGTTCTTTCGTGTATCAGACTTATAAAGGCAAAGCAGTTTATAAAGGCATCTTTTTCATATAAGTTTTTGATTAGAATATTTAATATTTTTAAGGAATACTGGTGTGCAAGCAAATTGCAAAAAAAGATACTTATAATGGGAATCTTGATTTTGGTATGTATAGTATCTGTAATATTTATACCGCTTGCGGTAGTATTGATTTTGATTAGTATTTATTTACTTATGAAGTGGTCAAATGATTTGGATAAAATAATTAAGGGCGCAGATGAGGTAAAAAATGGAAATTTAGATTTTAAAATTGAGATAAAAAAAATAAATTTGAATAATGAATTTTGTGTACTCGCAGACTTGATTAACGGAATATCCGAGGTTTCAAGCGAAGCTGTGAAAAACGAACTCAAAAATCATAGGATGAAAACCGAGTTGATTTCAAATGTTTCACATGATTTAAAAACTCCTTTGACTTCTATAATAAATTATGTAGATTTATTAAAAAAGGAAGAACTTGAAAATGAAAAGGCAAAAGAATACCTGGATATTCTGGATAAAAAGGCTGATAGACTGAAAGTGCTTACGGAGGATTTGTTTGAAGCCGCGAAAGCATCAAGTGGAGCGATGCCCGTCAATCTGACAAGTGTAGAAATGCTATCGTTGATAAATCAGGGCCTTGGTGAGATGAATGAAAAAATAGCGACTTCGGGTCTAGAATTTATAGTAAATGCTGAAAATGATAAGTATTATGTATCTGCAGACGGGGGACTTTTATGGAGAGTTCTTGAAAACCTTTTAAATAATGTTTTAAAGTATGCAATGAAAGGAAGCCGAGTTTATATAGATGTATTTGAAAAGGGCGGTAAGCAAAATAAAGAAAACACTATGATAATATTTTGTATCAAAAATATTTCCGCAAATCCTTTAAATATGCCGGCAGAAGAACTTATGGAGAGGTTTAAAAGAGGTGATGAAGCAAGAAATACTGAAGGTAGCGGGCTGGGGCTTGCGATAGCTAAGGATCTTGTGAAATTGCAAGGAGGATGGCTGGATTTAACGGTTGACGGCGATTTATTCAAAGTAGAAGTAATGCTTAAAAAATACACAAAATCATTGGAAAACTTCGATATTTAAGGTGCATAGCGTAAAAAAATTGTAGGAAAAAATGATAAAAAAAATAAAGAGTTCCGACTTTAGTGATATAATATATATCATAACCCAAAACAAAAGAAA
>JBQMYS010000055.1:0-7847 GCA_052173355.1 Eubacteriales bacterium
TTGGGATGTGCAAAGCGGCAGTATCACTATCGGCGGAGTTGATATCAAAGATGTAGGTTTGGAAACCTTGTGGTTTTTTCTTTATACAGCTTTACGCTTTTTAAGTATTCAATTATTTTTTCAACTTCCGGTTCATTTTTCCGCTCATCTAACAGCTGTTGAAATGTGTATTCCTTGTTGTTTTTATCTTTGTATTTATGGTTATAGTTAAATGTACTGTTTTGCAAAAACATATTTAAAGCTTTAAAAAAATTCTTCTCTAAGAGAATAAAAGGCACAGGCTTATCACTGCCGCTTACAGTTTTTATTTTGTAAAAACCTTCTCCTTCAATACTACATTCATACAGTAATTCTATTAGCCGTTCATCATTATACCGCAAGGATTCCGAATATATTTGTCCGGCATAATTCGAATTATTCGCGTATGCAGGCTGATAATATATCAGCATAGAATCCAAAAGCGCTGCATTAGTGCGCAATTCATCAGTCCGTAAAAATTGAACAAGCGGAAGTCCTGTCGGTTTATGTGGAGTCATTGAAAGTGCACTATTAAAATGATTGTGAGGTGACATAATTTTTTCAGGCAGTCTGGAATTCTTGTTATATTCCAATAACTTTTCTATAATACGCGGTTGTTTATTTAAAATAGCGCAAATCAAGTAATCACCGTATTCCCTTATAATGGGTATTTGATTCCTATTAGTATACTCAAAAAGAGTTGTAAACAAATCTTCATTACCGCTTTCAATGCTTATCTGTAATGCACTTTTTCCGGTACTGCCTTCTTTATCGTGAACTTGCATTACATAGGGATTCTCTTTAATCATTGTTTTTATTACATCAAGAGATTTTCCGCTGTCCGCTTGGAAGACTAAA
Source organism: Eubacteriales bacterium (assembly GCA_052173355.1). Taxonomy (GTDB): domain Bacteria; phylum Bacillota; class Clostridia; order Peptostreptococcales; family Anaerovoracaceae; genus JABZIP01. Next base: position 877 of record JBQMYS010000055.1, read on the forward strand.
TCAAAAAAACGTTTTATTGCATCCTTGTAGCCGGAATCCTCCAGCTGTTCTTCTTTTATAACTTTTGTGTCTTTAAAACGGTTATATGTTGTCCAAAACGAGACGCTTGCAGTACATGCTTTAAGAGCACGAGCTAAATCATCGTCTGTTCTCGGATATTTTCTTTCTTTTTCAATAATATTCTTTTCGGAAATGCTCTTTTCTTCTTCAAGAGCATACCGAAGCTTTGCCTTCATAACTGTAAGATATACATAATAATTTCCTCTGCCGTTATTTAAAGCGAGCACTGATAAGCTTCTATCAAGATTATCCCGTTGAAGAATATCTGCCCCGTTATCTATCAGTATTTTTACCATTTCCTTATTTTGCAATTTTACCGCAAGCACAAGAGGCGTTTCTGAAGACGTATTCTTTTTCTCCATTAATTTATGCAGTAAGATTTTATTCGGGTCAATCTGTTTCAGCATCTCAATAAAAAACGTTAAATATTCAGGATAACTTGATCTAATCGCCTTATGTAAAATATTCTCATTAAAAGCATCTTCTTTTTCAAGCAACTGATAGGTTCCCGTTACATTTTTTTCACTGTTAATAAGCAGTTCCATAGCTTTTAATGTATTACTCGTTTGCATTGAATTCGACATTATAAGACAAAAAAGCGGATTATATTGTTCTTTACTTTCTGTCTTGTAATTTAAGGGATAGTAGGATTTTTTTCTTTGTTCCGCATCAAAGTTAAGCAAATATTCTAGAACCTCGTAATGCCCATTCCAGCCGGCCCACATAATAGCCGATTGCCCAAGTCTGTCGGCAACATTTATATTTACCCGTTTATTCAATATTTGTTTTACCGTTTTTAAATCTCCGGCTTTAACGGCATAGAACAAATCTTCATTTGCAGGCAACGGCTTATAATAGGTTTCAACATCACAGCTTAATAAACCTTTGTCTACCGGCATAGAAGTGCAGGAAAAACAAAAAAATACTATTGGGATAAATATAAGTATGCTATTCTTCAAATCCGCTTTTGTCTTCATAGTGCCGCTCATCTTCAATTTCATCGTTCTCATTGCTGCTCCTCAACAATTCGATTATTTCTTTGTTATTATTTTTTTGAGCATAATAGAGAGCTGTTCTACCGTTATCATTTTTTGCGGTTATATCAATATTCCCGTTTTCAATAAGCATACGTGCTAATACAGCAATACTTTTTTGGGCAGCAATATGCAGGGCAGTATTTCCGTATAAATCGGCATTTGAAATTTGACAACCGCTTTGCATAAGCATTCTGCAAGCAGGAATATTACCCAGAGTGCAGGCATATAAAAAAGCAGTAGCTCCATAGTTATCTGTTGCATCTATGTTTATTCCTGAGTTTAGCAATGTATTTAGCATATTATTACTATTATTTTCCACTGCATAAAACAAAGCAGTTCTACCTTTTAAGTCTGTTTGATTTACATTTATACCGTAATCTATAAGTAAATTGAAAATTTTCACGTTCCCTGCACGGATTACCTTCATCAATGCAGTTGTACCCAATTCGTTAGCAGTATTGGGATTAGCACCATATTCAAGTAAAAGTTTTACAATAGCAATATTTTGAGCAGACACGGCATAGTTTAAAAGGCTTTCTCCGTTTTCCAATAAGCTGTTAGGATTCACTTTCTTATCCAAATAGAATTTTACTTTTTTTACATCCTGTTTCCGTATCGCTTCCAACAGGGCATACTTATTTTGCTTTGCAATGCGCTCGGCCCTATACTTTTCCAATAGCTGTACAATTTCCGTATAATTCCTCTGTTTGGCTATTGCTAAAGAATCTCTATTGTTTTCATCAACACCTTCAGGTTCTGCGCCGTGTGCTAAAAGGAGTTTTACAATTTCGATTTTTTCGCTGTACACATTATGGGTGCTTTCTATACACCAAAAAATCGCATTACCGTGTTCTCTGGAATCAAGCCAACTGGTACTCGGCAGTGTGGAAGCTTTTTTTTCCAATAAGAACGCAACTATTGACGTACGGCCTCTATAACTTGCTTCGGAAAGAGCAGTCCAGCCTTTATCATCAGTTGCATTTATTTCCGCTCCTCTTTTAATGAGCATTTTAACAATAGAAAGATACCCTGCATTCGCAGAAAATACTAATCCTGTTTGATGATCGCTGTCGTCCCGCGCTTCTATATGTGCTCCTTGTTCTAATAATTCTTCTGCTTTTGATAAATTGCCAACTTTGCAAGCCTCTATAAACTGCTCATCAAGCGAAAATGCTGCAAGAGGAATAGCAATACATAACACCATTGTGCGCATAAGAAATGTTTTCATTGTTCTGCCTTTTCTATAAAAAATTCTACACGTCTGTTTTTCCAATTATCTTTACTGTCCGGCGCAACCAATAATTGCTCCCCGCCGTTTGCCTCAATTTTTATGTGCCTTTCAGGAATACCGAAAAAGACAAATGCCTTTTTAACTATTTCCGCTCTATTTTTTGATAATTCAATGAGTTGCAGTTGCTCTTTTTCCATTAAAGCCCTATTCGGATAACTTGTATAATTCGCATTACCCGCAAGAATTAATACTTCATCTTTATCCAGTTGTTTTAAAATAGCTTGGGCGGTTTTCCGTAAACTCGCCGCATTTTGAATAAAATACTCATTGTCAGACAGAAGCGCTGCATCGTTTCCCATAAAGTAAATAGGTTTTGCAACAACTTGTCTTCGATTTTTTTCCCCAGCTTCTTTAAAAATGAGAGGTGTGCTGAAATGAGATGAAAAAAACTCCCGTTCATCTTGTTCATTTGTTGTTTCCAGCACAAAATCATATTCCTCACCAGTGAAAAGCCTTATATTTCCGCTGCTATCATAACCGTTCCAGCTGATATTTTGAGTATCTTCAACCTCTGCTTCGTACAGCAGTTTATCTTCATGCATAACTTTTAAAACTGCCGTTTTCACCGTATCTTTGCAGTTTAATTTTAGGTTAAACAAACCGTTTGAAAATGAACAGGTAAGTGCAGGCTGTTCTAAAACTTCTGCTCTTATATGAGAAACAGAATGCCCCACAGAACTTTCGTAAAATACCGTACATAGCTCATTTTGTTTTAGTTCATTTCCCGCATCGTCTTCGCATAACAGAACAACAGTATATGTTCCACCTTTAACTTTTTCTTTAGTTATTTTTGAAATACCTTTCCATTCAAAACGCTTGCAATAAACGGCATCATTTGAACTAAATACATCGCTAAAATGCTCTACCCCATCTGCATCATAAATAGCTGTTTTCCAAACCTTTGATTGAATACCGATTCCAGCATAGTAAAATGGTTTTACCGTACCGTCCGCGTTGAAAACAACCCCATCATTTCCAATAATGGAAAGATGAAACGGATAGTTTTCCACCCTAAATGGAATACGGACATCCTTTCTATTTCCTGCACAGTCTTGAGCGATCAGTGTAAGCTCATGCGCCCCTAAGGAAAGAGAAGCATAGTCGGAATACTGCAAGGGAACAGCAGGAGGGAACGGCCTTTCTTCTCCATAGGGACATTCCTCTTTATATATATATTCTCTGTCATCAAGCAGTACTTCCCATACATGAGCCTTCGCGGTTCTATTTTTTAGCGATAAAGCTAAATACTCCTGCTTGTTTTTATATATTGTTCCGGATGTAAGTATGCAATCATCCTTTGTTATAGATGGAGGTTTGGTATCAATAATTATGCGGTATATATACTCATTTGTAATGGTTTTATTTCTTCGATTCGTTTCAAGTAAATGAAGCTCATAAATACCGTCATTCACAAATCCTCTTTTTTCTTTACCTGCCTGTTTATACGCCCATTCCATTTCAACACAGCTGGGGCGGATATATTCTTCTATGGAAGTAAAAAATTTTTCCCTTACCTCAATTTCCGCTACCGGCCGAGGAGATTCTTCACTGCCGTATATGGGGCTATTGAACCTATTCAAAATGTAATAAGTGTATGTAAAATTTTTTAAATCCGCATTCCGTGTTATCACCAGCGGAGGCGAAGTTTTAGGATTTTTATAATATTCATTCTGTTCTGCCGACAAATAACATAGATGTATCAGCAGAAAGAAGAATATGCCGTAGTGATTTTTATTCATAGTTTTTTGCCATATCTTGAAATTCTACGCGTTTTGCCTTTTTTAAAAGAGTTAAAGGAGTTATGCTTTTGTCATTTGGCGCATATACATCACAGCCGTTTTCCAAAAGATACCGCGTAATATCAAGGTCGCCGTTTTTTATTGCAATGTGCAAAAGAGTATTTCCAAAAGCGTCCTCACCTGTTAAGGAAGCTCCTTTTGCGTGTAAAAATTTCAACATTGAAACATTATGACTAAAAACAGCAAGCATCACAGCATTTATACCCATAGTATCTTGTTGATTAATATTTGCACCTGAATCAAGAATAGCAGTAATACTTGATCGGTCACTTTTATTAACCGCATATAATAGAGGCAATTGGCCGTGTACATTTGGATAATTTGGATTGATACCGTATGAAAGTAAAAGATTAAGAATTGGATTATTTCTGTTTACAAGTGCGTAAAAGAGAGCATTATTTCCATTAATATCCGCTTCATTTACATTTTTTCCATTTTCAAGCAGCTCTTTAACAGCCTTAAAATCTTGATTTTTTACAGCTTTTAAAAATTCGGAATCCGGAACACCCAATATAACATTGTATGAATGAGTATCCTGCGTTACAGTAACAGACGGTACGGCAGGTTGAGATTTTTCAGCTTTTTTATTTGACGGCTCAATCTTCTGTTCAGGTTTATTTCCCGGAATATCAAGCGGTTTTTCAGGTTGTATAATTGGAGTTTCTACCGTTTTTTTAGGTTCTGCAATTTGAGGTTTAATAGGTTGTTCTTTAGGGAAGCCGAATAAGAGGCGGATTTTTTCATTGCGGGAATTCTCAGCATAATGTACGGCCGTTTTTTTGCTATTATCCGGTATCGTCTTATCCGCTCCGGCGGAAAGCAGTTTTTCTACGATTTCAGGACTTTCAAGTAAAACCGCTGTATGGAGCAAGGTTCTACCGGAAGCATCCTGTCTATTTATAATACGCTTCATCCGCGCCGGAGTTGTGTTATCGATAAGATAGAAAAGCTCCGACACTTTATTCTCGTTCACATACCGTACCAACTCTCCATATTTTTTTGTTGTGGCACAGGAAAACAGCATAGCAACAAATAGTAAATAGAATATTTTTTTCATACCATGCCCTTTTTAATCCATTACTTCATTCAACACTTTCTGTGCATAACTATTTTTATATTTTTTGATATACCACTTTATATCCCGTTTCTGCCTATCTTTTTCTGTAATGAGAATATCAGGGTCATACGCCCGCATTATACGGTCTATGATGTCATTCGGCTGATCTTTCTCAATAGCCCAAAGCACTACAGGTTTACCATTAATTTTTACATTGGCAATATTCCCATCTGCATCATGTTTTCCTATTATTAGTTTTATTATTTCTGTCGACTGTCCGGTTTTCATTGCCCATGCCAACGGCAGTTCCCCATTTGGAAGCGGTTTAGCTATATCTATCTCGTTATAACTTGAAAGCAAAGTATGCAACATACCGGTTTTTTTCTTTGTAGCTGCCAACATAAAAATATTAAGTCCTGCCGAATTTGTTTTACCCCAACTAGGAGTTCTTCCACCCTCTAATAGAATTTTTAAATGATTTTCTGCTCCTTTTTGCACAGCATACATATACGCATCCATTCCGTCATCATTTGCGGCATCAGGGTTTGCACCATATTCCAAAAGCACTCTTAAAGCTGAAACGGAAGCATTACTTATAGCATACATCAGGGCAGTATCCCCTTGCGAATCTTGATTATTTGGATTGAGATCGCCTGCGTGTTCAACAATATAGCGAAGGATTTTATCATCTCTATTGGTTTTTGAGGCGAGCATTAGGGCTGTTACACCAGCCCTATTCTTATATGAAGGGTTGGCTCCTTCGTCTACCAGCATTTTTACACCCTTTAGCCATTGATTCTCACACGCAATCATTAATGCTGTTTTATCCAACGCGTCATTTCTATAATCAACATTAGCACCACTGCTTAAAGCTTCTCTCAAAGCATTAACATCCGAACTTTTCGCAGCATCCAATAGAGCTTCGTCCCTATCTTCACTCCACACTGCCGAAACACTCAGCAATAAAAAAACGATACACAAAGCAATATTTTTTTTCATAGAATCCTCCATAGATTTTATAAAAAGAGCACCTCCAGTATAAAAAAAAAAAACAAATGTCAAGTAACCTGTCTAAACTTGCAAAAATTCCTGCATTATTAATAAAGATACACGAAATCAAGGTTTTACATCATAAAAACGATTTCATACTTGTAGGTAGGTGTGAGGATTGTTTTGTTTAAAAGCCGTGTTTTTGTTACTTATCATAGTGGTTTCACTGAATTTTATGTGCAGAATTTGAACTTTCAATCTTCAAACAATCAATTTTTCTTGTTTCGATTAAAAAAATTTTATAATGCGGAATCCCTACTGAAGCTTGTTGTTCAAAATATGAATTTTAAAAAATGCTGCATTGACACGCGACAGCGTACATACGCAGGGATGTCGAAAGTACAACTAACTTTTGAGGCATCCTTGTGCCATGTTTTTAAGCGCTCCGTTTGCACCACTTAAAAAAACTTCTATGTTCAGAAATATTCGCAGAAAAGAAGAAGGAATATAAATAAAGCAGAGCCTTTTTAAAATCATTAGGGCTATGTGCATCATAGAGCATCCTTTGTGAGGTTCCCCCTACATTCTCCACCGCTCCGCTTTATATTGTATATCCCACAGCCGCCGATATAGTCCCGCTTGTGTAATCAGCTCTGTATGGGTGCCGCGCTGACTGATTGTTCCGTTTTCCAGCACGAGAATCTGATCCGCGTTCTGTATAGTAGAAAGTTTATGCG
>JBQMYS010000056.1:0-7607 GCA_052173355.1 Eubacteriales bacterium
TAGTGGTCGTCGAAACAAGAATCCCACGACTTTAGTCGTGTGGAGTGTCAAAAAGTGATAAAAAAATTTAAAGAATGGGTATTATATATGTAAGAACCACTATTGGGAGGTGCGATATGAAAGTTATAATTTCAAGTAAGAATGTTAAAACAAGTGATCATTTGAAATCTACAGTAGAAAAAAAACTCGAAAAGTTGAATAGGTATTTTTTAGATGATATTACGGCGAATGTAATGATTAGCGAGCAGAGGGATAAACAAAAACTTGAAGTTACGATCAGTGCAGGGGGAACTTTGTTCAGAGCTGAAAATACAGCGGATGTGGCGTATGATGCTATTGAAGGAGTTGTTGAAAAGCTTTCTACTCAGATGTCAAGATTTAAGAAAAAGCTTCAAAAAAAGCATAAGGATGCAAAGGTTGTCATATTTGACGAGTTGCCCGAATATGATGAAGAAGAATCCGATGCTATGCAAATAGCTAGGAGAAAAGATGTAGAGCTTGCACCTATGAACGAAGATGAAGCGATAATGCAAATGGAACTTTTGGGACATAGTTTTTTCATATTCCTTAATATGGAAAATGATGCGATAAGCGTTGTTTATAAGCGCAAAAACGGTGATTACGGTATAATAAATGTGGCAAAATAGAGAAATATACGAAAAATAAAGTTGGAAAATTTTATATAAAATAGGGAGCGACCCGCACTACCGCATTCGGAAAGTGCGGGTCGCTTCATTTAAACACGCAAGCTTTGTATTGTGAAGATGTAAATTTCACATAAAAAAATATCTAAAAAACTATTGACAAAGCAAGAATTTAATTTTACAATAATGTTAGCACTCGTTAAGATAGAGTGCTAACATTATCAAATAATAAAAAATATTTTAAAATATGGAGGTAGGATATGAGTTTTGGAATTAAACCCCTTGGTGCAAGGGCGGTAATTAAACTGGTAGAGGCTGAGGAAAAGACTGCAAGCGGAATAGTCTTGCCGGGACAAGCAAAAGAAAAGCCGCAGATGGCTGAAGTTATGGCAGTAGGACCGGGAACAGAAGAAGAAAAAATGGAAATTGCCGTAGGAGATAAAGTGGTGTTTTCAAAGTATGCCGGAACAGAAATCAAGTATGCAGGCGAGGAGTATATCATAATGAATCAAAAGGATATACTTGCAAAAGTGGAAGTATAGACTTACATTTTAAATAATAAATAATCAAGTTAAAATAAGAATATATCGGTAGAAAGGAAGTAAACAATATGGCAAAAGAGTTATATTATGGAGAAGATGCAAGAAGAAAATTACTTGCAGGTATAGATGAACTTGCAAATACAGTTAAAATTACTTTAGGACCAAAAGGTAGAAATGTTTTAATCGAAAAAAAATTCGGTTCTCCCCTTATTACAAATGATGGAGTTACGATAGCAAGAGAAATAGAACTTGAAGATGCTGTGGAAAATATGGGAGCACAGTTGGTAAAGGAAGTTGCGACAAAGACAAATGATGTAGCAGGTGACGGAACTACAACAGCGACATTGCTGGCGCAGGCAATTTTACATGAAGGGTTCAAAAATGTTGCAGCAGGAGCAAATCCTATGGATTTGAGAAAAGGTATCAACGGTGCGGTTTCGGTTGCTGTTGATGAAATTAAAAATATCTCTAAAAAGGTTGAAAATAAGGACAGCATCGCTCAAGTTGCATCAGTATCCGCAGGAGATAATGAAATCGGAGAGTTGATTGCAGAAGCCATGGAAAAAGTAGGAACAGACGGAGTTATTACAGTTGAAGAATCCAAATCCATGGGAACTACACTTGAAGTTGTTGAAGGAATGCAGTTTGACAGAGGATATTTATCTGCGTATATGGTGAATGATACGGATAAGATGGAAGCAAATATGCAAAATCCTTATATCTTATTGACAGACAAAAAAATTTCAAATATTCAAGACATTCTTCCTATACTTGAGCAAATTGTTCAGCAGGGCAGAAAACTTTTGATAATTGCAGAAGATGTTGACGGAGAGGCTCTTGCGACTTTGGTTGTTAATAAACTTCGCGGAACTTTTGATTGTGTTGCAGTTAAAGCACCGGGATTCGGTGATAGAAGAAAAGCTATGATGGAAGATATAGCGGTACTTACGGGAGCAGCTGTAATATCCGAAGAAGTTGGCTATGATATAAAAGAAGCAACACTTGATATGCTTGGTACAGCGGCATCTGTAAAGGTAACAAAAGAAAATACCGTAATAGTTGACGGTGCAGGTGAAAAAGCTGAAATTGAAGCTAGGATTAAGCAAATCAGAAATGAGCACGAAGCATCCACTTCAGATTTTGATAAGGAAAAGTTGCAGGAAAGGCTCGCAAAATTATCAGGCGGTGTAGCTGTAATAAAGGTTGGAGCGGCAACAGAAACAGAACTAAAAGAAAGAAAGCTTAGAATAGAAGATGCCCTAAATGCAACTAAAGCCGCAGTAGAAGAAGGAATAGTTGCGGGAGGCGGAGTTGCACTTGCAAATACGATAAAGGCGGTTGAAAAATATGTTAATGAACTTAACGGTGATGAAAAAACAGGCGCTGCTATCATAATGCGAGCATTGGAAGAACCTGTAAGACAGATTGCTGAAAACGCAGGAAAAGAAGGATCGGTAGTTATAGCTGAAGTTAAAACTTGTAAGGCGGGAACAGGGTTCAATGCGATTACGGAAGAATATGTTGACATGATTACAGCAGGTATTGTTGATCCTGCCAAGGTTACGCGTTCAGCACTTCAAAATGCGGCATCAGTATCTGCTACACTTCTTACAACTGAAGCAGGAATAGTTGAAATCAAAAAAGATGAACCTGCTATGCCACCTATGGGCGGTATGCCGGGCATGATGTAAAATCGTATAAAATTAAAAACCTCAAGTTAAAATCTTGGGGTTTTTTCATCTAAACTTTGAGTTTTTCGCCTGCGGTGCTTGACAAGTGTCCGATTACATAGGATAATTATAGTAACAATAATAATTAAACAAGGTGAGGAATTTGAAAAAAGAAAATTTAACAATGCTTGTAGATTTCTATGAAATGACTATGGCAAACGGTTATTTGGAAGTTGAAGGTGCAGATGATATAGCTTATTTTGATATGTTCTTTCGAAAAGTACCGGATGGTGGCGGCTTTGCAATAATGGCAGGACTTGAGCAACTGATAGAATATCTGGAAAATTTAAAATTTTCTGGCGAGGACATAGAATATCTGCGCAGCAAAAAAATGTTTAGTGAAAAATTTTTAGACTACTTGCGCAATTTTGAATTTAGTTGTGATGTTTGGGCTGTACCCGAAGGAACACCGATTTTCCCGGGAGAACCGCTTATTACTGTTAGAGGACCTTTGATGCAGGCGCAGTTTATAGAAACTATGGTGCTGCTACTAATAAACCATCAGAGTTTGATAGCGACAAAGGCAAATAGGATAGTGCGAGCGGCAAAGGGTCGCGGTGTAATGGAATTCGGGACACGCCGTGCGCATGGGGCATCTGCTGCAGTTTTGGGATCTCGCGCCGCATATATCGGAGGTTGCATAGGAACTGCGTGCGCAATTTCGGATAGAGATTATGGAATAGCCGCACTTGGAACTATGGCACATAGTTGGGTTCAAATGTTTGATGATGAGTACAAAGCATTTTATGAATATGCGAAGCTTTATTCCGGAAATTGTGTGCTTTTAGTTGATACTTACAATGTGCTCAAATCGGGAGTGCCGAATGCTATCAGGGTTTTTAAGGAGCTTAGACCGAAAAATATGGGCATAAGAATAGATAGTGGAGATGTGACATATTTAACTAAAAAAGCGAGAAAGATGCTTGATGATGCGGGTTTTGAAAGTTGCAAAATAGTAGTTTCCAATTCTTTGGATGAGTATATAATTAGAGATGTTTTGCTTGAGGGGGCTTGCATTGATTCTTTTGGTGTTGGTGAAAGACTGATTACCGCAAAATCCGAACCTGTATTCGGCGGAGTTTACAAACTGGCGGCTTTAGAAAAAAACGGTAAAAAAATACCGAAGATTAAAATTAGTGAGAATACAGAGAAAATCACAAATCCGGGAGATAAGGCGCTTTATAGAATATTTGATAAAAATACAGGCAAAGTGCTTGCGGATGTTATAACGCTCGAAGGAGAGGTAATAGATGAAACAATGCCGTATGAAATATTTGATCCTAATGCAATTTGGAAAAGAAAGCACATAACAAATTTTACCGCAAAGAATTTGAGAAAGAGGATATTTGAAAACGGCAAGTTGGTGTATAAAAGTCCAAGCATAGAGGAAATCAAAGAATACTGTAAAGCACAGATTAGTACACTTTGGGACGAAATGCTCAGATTTGAAAATCCGCAGATATACTATGTGGATTTATCACAAAAATTGTGGGAAATGAAACACAAGTTGATAGAAGAACATCAATATAGATAAAAGGAGAAACTAAGATGGCACTTATTACAAGTAAAGAAATGTTTGAAAAAGCGCTAAAAGCGGATTATGCAGTAGGAGCATTCAATGTAAACAACATGGAAATCATACAGGGTATAGTAGATGCGGCGAAGGAAGAAAAAGCACCTTTGATATTGCAGGTTTCAGCCGGGGCAAGAAAATATGCGAGACCTGCGTATTTGAGAAAGCTTGTTGAAGCGGCGATTGAGGATACCGGACTTGATATAGTGCTTCATCTGGACCATGGCGAGGATTTTGAAATATGCAAGCAGTGCATAGATGGCGGATTTACGTCCGTAATGATAGACGGATCAAAACATGAGTTTGAAGAAAATGTACGGCTTACAAAGCAGGTAGTTGATTATGCGCATATGCATGGTGTTGTAGTAGAGGCGGAATTGGGAAAATTAGCAGGAGTTGAGGATGATATAAAGGTGGATGCACGTTCCGCGACTTTTACAGACCCTGCTGAGGCAAAGGAATTTGTTGAAAGAACCGGTGTAGATTCGCTCGCCATAGCAATCGGAACAAGCCATGGTGCATATAAATTTAAAGGCGAACCTTATTTGGATTTTGAAAGATTAAAAGAAATTCATGCTCTTTTACCGAATATTCCATTGGTATTGCATGGAGCATCAACGGTATTACCGGAATTTGTAAAAAAATGCAATGAATATGGTGGCGATATTCCGGGTGCGCAGGGAGTACCTGAAGAAATGATTAGGGAAGCGGCGAAGTATGGAATTTGTAAAGTTAACATAGATACGGATTTAAGACTCGCTATGACAGCCGAGATTCGCAAATTCTTGATAGAATCGCCACAGGAATTTGATCCGAGAAAGTATTTGGGACCTGCAAGAGATGCTATACAAAAGATGGTTCAACATAAAATTAAAAATGTGCTAAATTCTTCAAATGCCGGATAGATTGGGATTTGCAAGTGGCTTGCAATTTCCGATTTAGAAATACAAATGAAAAAGCCTTCGTAAACAAATGTTTCGAAGGCTTTTTTATTTGTTTGATTATCCTCTGGTAGCAGCGATTTTTGCATTGATGGCATCGACTACGGGTTGAACTTCATGACCATGAACGCTACAAGCATCTTTTAATGATTCAGCTTGCGATGCAGGGCAACCAAGACAATGCATACCTATGCCGAGCAAAACATCTGCACTCTCGGGGTATTTATTTACTATTTCACCAACTAAAGTGTTTTCGTTAACGAAAGTGTTACTCATATTTTTTTCCTCCTATTCAAGATTTTGGTATAATAATAGCGTAACGCTAAGATTATTTTTTGAAATGTTCTTTTGCAAATTCCATATCTTGGACTATTTCGACAGTACCCAGATATTTTTTGTTATTATCGCGAACCGCCATGTAGGTAACAAGCATTGTTTTGCCGTTTTTATCCATCCATATAGGTACGCTATCTTTAGCACCGGTTCGGAAATCGTTTATTATAGCTCTTACCATAGGTTCAATTTTCGGAGGATGGCATGAAAACACCTCGCGATCGATTGCCATGCCCGGTCTTTTAAATACTTTTGGACCTTCGTTGAAAAAACGATTTATGTTATCCGAATCTACAAAGGTAATTTCGAGCGGAATTGTATTTAGTAAAGCTGTAATCTGTTCAACATTCATATGTCCGCCCGGCATTACAATTTCCGTATTTTGAGAATTATGCACGATTTTGTTTATATTTTCAGCCGTTTCCCAAAGTTCACGTTTAACGTTGAAGCAAGTGTCATAGTCTTTGGAATCGTGGTATATACCAATCCACTCATCATTTGTAAAATTGACTGCGCAAATTGGGAACAGCACATCACGATCTTGTTGTATCATTTTTTCTATGCGTACAATCAAACTGTCGGCGGATTCAATCCATTTTTCATCATGCTCTATTTTTTTTGCAAGGGCATTTAATTCATCGCGAATTTCATCGTCGGTGGTCCACATTAAATCCGATGGACCTGAAATACCGTAAGTGACTTTTAAAAGAGGGTAAAGTAAATCCCCCTTTTTCGCGTAGTAGATAGAAATATCCCGGATAGCCGCAAAAAGTTCATCCGTTTTTTCTTCTTTAAATCGTTTTATTAAAGCGGCAAGAGCATCGTTTTCTTTCGAAAATGTTGATAAGGGATGACCGCTTATTTGCACCATTGCGGCGGTACGCTCATTTTTGTTGGAATAATCCCTTTTGGGGAATGTATCGTTTGAAACCATATCGTAATCTCCCTTTAATTATATGTTTAGATTGTATTTTTATTAAATACATAGTAGCGGTTTTAATTAGGTTATTTATATTGTAATTGTTTAATGAAAAAGAATATGTTGTTAAAACCACAAAAAATAAAAATATTAAGGGGAAACTATCAGCATGGATATGATTTCCTTTTTCGTTGCATTTGCAGGTATTTGAAAATTTCCGTATTTTATTGAAGTCGTTGCTTGCATTTCCTCTGAAAGTTTTATGAATTCTTCTTGAGATTCAAACATACCAAGACCTACAAATTTATCTGCTATACTTTGTATTGATTCCCCGGCATTGATATATACGGCATATACTTCAGGTTTTTTTTCAGTTTTAGGTTTGTCTATCTGATTTTCGCGTTTTTGTTCGTTATCTTTAATTTTGTCCTGTTCACCTACGGGTACTGCAAGTCCGAAATTTCTATTTTGACTGTCTGTAGCTTCGGTTTGAGATACGTAGTGCGAATAATCGAGGATATTTGTTGTTTTGATGCTTATAATCGCTATGCTTATGAGTATTATAAAAATTGCAATTAAAATATCACTGGTGTTGTATATAAAGTTTTTTAATTTTTCCAAATGGCACCTCGTCTATAAAACTATAAGTCTGAAATTGTATTCATTTGTTGAAAATTTACTTTCGTATTTTTTGAATTATACTATAAAAAAGGTGCAATTACAATGTTTCTGATTAAAAAACTTGAACTGTGTTTTTTGAATAAAAATATTGTGAAAAAATACAAAAAAACTTCTTGTTTTTTGTTTAAAAGTATGATAATATCTTAGATATTGCTTTTGAAAGGCTTGATAGCTAGGTATTTTATAGCTTTTCAGATATTTAAAATTAAGAAATGGGAGGGATTAAAAAATGAAAATGTGTAGC
>JBQMYS010000057.1:0-7579 GCA_052173355.1 Eubacteriales bacterium
CATCGAAAACAACATTAGATTTTTGAAAGAAAATGAATATATAGAACGAGTAGGACCTAACAAGACAGGCTATTGGGAAATTAAGGAATAGTTTCGTGCTTGCAATATGCTTGAAAAAAAATCGGATAATAATACCGATTTTGATACTAAAAGTAAGAAAAAGTAGGTCTGTTAGTGCTTGACAAAAGGCAACATATAGTGCTAAAATGAAGCTTAGTTGATTAGAAATTTTAATAAGTATTTTGCATATAATGTAGGAGGACGCAAATGAAAAGAATAGTAACAATCGCAACACGAAAATTAAATGAGAAGCATGGCGGATGCGGTGAGTGCCAGACATCTTGTCAGTCGGCAAGCAAAACGTCTTGTAGCGTAGCTAATCAGCAGTGCGAGCAGCTTCGCAAATAATCAAGGTGTGTTTTGTAGTTAAAAATTAGGAGGGCGAAGTGCCCTCTTTTTACATTTATTGGGATTGGATGCTAAAATTTGATATTAGTGAAAGAGTGTGAAAATGAATTATGAAAATAAAAAAACTGTAACAAAACTTACTTTCGGTACGGGTGGTATGCGCGGTATAATGGGCACAGGCGATGATAAGATAAATGATAAGACGGTTACATGGTTAACTAAGGCTGTAGCCCTTTGGATATTAGATAAAAACGGGAAGTCGATTGCAATTAGCTATGATAGTAGATTAAACTCCGCCCATTTTGCGAATTTGAGCGCAAAAATACTTACAAATTATGGGATTGATGTTTACATTTATGAAAATTTAATGCCAACCCCTGCACTTTCTTTTGCTGTTCAAAACAATTCTTGTGATGCCGGTATAATGGTAACGGCAAGTCACAATAGATCCGAATATAACGGATATAAAGTATATAATAAGTTTGGTGCGCAAATACGTGAAGATGATGCTGCACAAATTGAAAATTTAATGGGCAAGTTATCTGAGCAGAGTTCTGATTATAAGGGATATGATTTGATAGGATCTTTACAAGAAAATAAAAATGAAGGTTTGATTCATTTGCTTGGCGATGAGGCGCTTAGTGCATTCGTGGATGTGGTATTAGCGAATAAAACATTAGAAGATGCGGATGGACTTTCAGACGTAAATATAGTATATACTCCATTAAACGGTGCGGGATTGGTGCCTGTCGAGAAAGTCTTGAACAATTCAAAAATTGGACATATTTACTATGTCGAAGAACAAAAAATGCCGGATGGCAATTTTCCTACTTGCGAATATCCAAATCCGGAAAAACCGGAAGCGCTCAGACTTGGAATACAAAAAATGAAAGAACTATCAAAAGAAGGAAAGCAATTAGATGCTTTGATTGCCACAGACCCTGACAGCGACAGACTTGCAACGGCAGTATTCGCAACGGACGGGGATGTGCGAATAATTAGCGGAAATGAGCTTGGAATTTTATTTGTAGATTATTTGATAAAGACTAAGGTGAAAAGCGGAAAAATAAAAAATCCGATAGTTTTTACTACAATAGTTTCAACTAAAATGACAAAGGCTATTTGTAAAAAAAATAATGTTGAAATATTTGAAACTTTAACAGGATTCAAGTACATGGGCGGTGAAATGGCAAAACTTGAGCAAACAGGAAATCTTGACAGATTTTTGTTTGCATTTGAAGAAAGTATAGGATACCTTTGCGCATCGCATTCAAAAGATAAAGATGCTGTAGGATCTGCACTTTTGTTTTGTGAAATGATTGCACATTATAAAAAGGAAGGGAAAACTGTAATAGATAGATTGGAAGAACTTTATGCCGAATATGGATATTACGGAGAAAAAACTTTCGATTTTGTATTTGAAGGCAAAGACGGTAAGAGCAAAATGGAAGGCATAATGCAACGATTAAGAAACGGTTATACTGATGAAACTGTAATCAAAGTGGTAGATTATTTAAATGATGAAACGGGACTTCCAAAATCAAATGTGCTTGAATTTCAATTTGCAGATGCCACATTACTTGTAAGACCGTCGGGGACTGAACCGAAAATCAAATTTTATATACTGGCAAAAGGGAGAGATGCTGAAAGTCGACAGAATATAATTGATAATTTTGAAATTAAAATTTCACAAATATTGAAAAAGTATAGTTAACGGTAAGTTTTGGGTAGAATCGTACCCGATACGATTTAGGTGGATGATATATGAAACTTGGTATTATTTTTGGTGGCAGATCCAGTGAGCACGAGATTTCGTGTTTGTCCGCGGCATCAATAATTAGGGCTCTTGAAAATTCCAAATACGAGTTGGTATTTATTGGAATCACAAAATCAGGTGATTGGAGAATTTTTGACGGCACCGCAGATGAAATTGAAAACGGGAGCTGGCAAGCGAGTGCGACTGCGATTGATTTGGGAAGACTTAAGGAATATGTGGATTTTGCGTTTCCGATTTTGCATGGAAGATTCGGAGAAGACGGCACTATACAGGGATTATTTGAAATGTTGGATTTACCTTATGCCGGATGCAATGTTTTGGGTTCTGCTCTTGCTATGGATAAAGCGGCTGCAAAAGAACTTTTTGCGCGTGTAGGACTTCCTGTTTGTGATTATGTATTTGTTGATTCATCTGAATTTGTAATTTGCGAAGATTTTAAAGGAAAACATTTTGAAATAGACGAAAACAAAATGGAAGAAAAAGTAAGATATTTAGAAGAAAAACTTTCTTACCCTATGTTTGTAAAACCGGTAAATATGGGTTCAAGCGTTGGTATTACAAAAGCAAAAAATAGGGACGGCTTGCAGAGGGCACTTAAATTTGCAAGTGAGTATGATCATAGGATTTTGGTTGAAAAAGCAGTAGACGCAAGGGAAATTGAAATAGGCATAATCGGAAACCATGAACTTTTACTTTCAGCATTGGGAGAGATATTGCCTTCAGCAGAGTTTTATGACTACGAAGCTAAGTATCTGGACGGTGGCAAATCAAGACTATGCATACCTGCGATGATAGAGGAAAACATCAAGAAAAAAATAGAAGATATGGCAAAAATAGCATACAAGGTTTTGGACTGTTCAGGACTTGCAAGGCTTGATTTCTTTTTAGAAAGGTCAACAGGAAAAGTTTACATAAATGAAATCAACACAATGCCCGGATTTACAAAATTCAGTATGTTTCCTTTGCTTTTTGCAGAAGCAGGTATTAAATATTCAGATTTATTAGAGAGGATAATCGAACTTGGATACGAGAAATATTACACTAAAAATAACAGCTAGCCAATATCGTAACGGAGAAGCGGGACCTGAAAAAATAGAATTGATAACAGAAGGTACAATGCTTAAAAAAGGCGATTTGGTATATTTAAGCTATGACGAAACCGAATTTTCGGGAATAGAAGGTTGTAAAACTTGTTTAATTTTGGATGAAGACAGTGTGCATATGCAGCGAATTGGCTGTGATGAAACAATCGGAACTCAAATAGCGTTTCAGGAAGGACTAAGGTACAGCGGTCTATATGAAACTCCTCATGGTGCGATAGAAATGGAAGTGCTTACAAATAAATTGATAAATACTTTCGACAGTGACGGAAAAGGCGAGATAGATATAGATTATAGAATTAGTTTAAAGGGACTTTCGGAAGGTAGAAGTCATTTAAGTATAAAGGTAATGTAGAAATTTATAAAATTAAAGGAGATGGTATTATGAACAGAAAATTTGCAAAAGCAGTAGCTATTTTAACGCTTGTTGCGATGCTTGTTACAACGGTAATGTTTGTAGCTTTAGCACCGCTTGCGTTTGGAGCTGAAAGAACTGAGCATACACAAAGCGAAACGGATCAGTATAGACAGTTTTTGCTTGAAAATTATAAAGACAAGATAGATCCTCAAATGCTTGCAGGTAAGAGTGTAGATGAAATGACTGAATTTTTGCACGAAGAAGATCCGTATACGGAAGTATTTAAAGGTGAAGAAGAAACCGCTAAATTTTCCGAAATGGTAGATGGAGAATATATGGGAATCGGAATTACGGCATCTAAAGCGGCAAACGGTATAGAAGTAGTAGAAGTCAATCCCGACGGAAGCGCAAAACGAGCGGGAGTTCAGGTTGGAGATATTATTATTGCCATAGACGGTGTGGATGTGCGCAGTAAGGAACTTGGAACCTCACTTGATATAATAAAAAACGGAAAACGCGGAACTAAAGCGATTCTTGATATTATTAGAAATAAAAAGGCTTATAGATTAGAACCGATTAGAGAAGATATAAAGATGCAATCTGTAAAAGGAGGTATCTTTGAGGAATATCCGAAAGTTGGCTATATTGTAATTTCGCAATTTGACTCTGATACAGCGTCGGAATTTGCTACCCAAAGAGAAGAACTTATAAAAAAGGGTGCGGACAAATTTGTTTTAGATTTGAGAAGCAATCCGGGAGGAATATTGGAACAAAGTGTCGCAATCGCAGAGCAAATGATGCCTAAGTCATCTACTATAACTAAACTTAGCAGTAGAGGAAAGATTGTGCAGGAATATACGGTTCGAGAGGGTGCAAAGAAAATATATCCTACAGTGGTGCTGATAAATGAAAACAGTGCGAGTGCGGCTGAATTACTTGCTGGAGCATTGCAAGATAACGGTGTGGCAAAAATGATAGGAAATACTACATACGGAAAAGGCGTAGGGCAGCAAGTTGTCGGATTTAAAAATGGAGATGCGGCGAAAGTTTCGGTGTTCTATTTTACAACACCGAAAGGTCATATTATCAATAAACTCGGCATAAAACCCGATGTTACGGTTTTCAATGCAAAGCCGGCAACGTCAGAAGAAAAAAGGCAGATGGCAAGTTTTGAAAGTATGGATGGCGATAAAAAATATGTAAAAGGCGAAAACGGGGCAGCTGTGCTGGGGGCACAGCAGAGGTTAGCTGTGCTTGGATATTACAAAGGAAGCTTAAACGGTCAATTTGATGAAGAAACGGCTAAGGCGGTTCAAGATTTTCAAAATGCAATGTTGCTTTATCCTTATCCATGCCTTGACAATACAACCAGAAGTACATTAAAATCGGCGATTGCAGAGAAACTGGAAGTAAAGCAAAAGCCTAATGATCATCAATTAGCACGAGGAATAAAGGAGCTAGGTATAAAATGATAGGTTTTGATGCCGAAAAATATATAAACGAACAATCTGAGCATATATTAGACAGGATAAATGCAAAAAAATGTGAGCGGTTGTATTTGGAATTTGGCGGTAAACTTGTGCACGATAAGCACGCTATGCGAGTATTGCCGGGATTTGATGAAAATGCAAAAATTAAGCTGCTTCAAAAAATAAAAGATCACGTTGAAATAGTGATATGTATTTATTCAGGAGATATAACTACAAATAAGACAAGACAGGATTTCGGCATCACGTATGATCTTGAGGTTCTTAGGCTTATTGATACATTTAGACGTTATGAACTTGAAATTAACAGTGTTGTAATTACACGCTATGCGGAGCAACAGTCGGTTGATATGTTCATAAAAAAGCTTAATCGCAGGGGAATCAAGACATATACGCATAAATTTACGAAAGGGTATCCTACGGAAGTGGATGTAATCGTAAGTGAAGAAGGCTATGGTGCAAATCCGCGAATAGATGCGATTAAACCTATAGTAGTAGTAACAGGACCGGGTGGCGGTAGCGGTAAACTTGCAACTTGTTTATCGCAACTGTATCATGATAGCAGAAATGGAATTAAAGCACGTTATGCTAAGTTTGAAACATTCCCGATTTGGAATTTGCCATTAAAGCATCCGGTAAATGTCGCATACGAAGCGGCAACAGCGGATTTGAAAGATGTGAACATGATAGATTCTTTCCATCTGGAAGCATATGGAAAAACGGCGGTAAATTACAATAGAGATCTGGAAGTATTTCCGGTTGTAAAGCGTATAATAGAAAAAATTACAGGAGAGGAAGCCGAGTATAAATCTCCTACCGATATGGGTGTTAATATGGCAGGCTTTAGCATAATAGATGATGAAGTATGCAGGGAAGCCGCAAAACAGGAGATAATTCGTAGACATTTTATAGCATCTGTAAATTATAAAAAAGGCAAAATAGATGAACCCATACTTGAACGTTCTAAATTACTGATGGATGAGCTCGGGTTAAAGCCAAGTGATAGAAAAGTTGTTGAGCCTGCACGTGTATATGCGGAAAAGAAGCGAGAAAGTGATAAGCGTTTTGAAAATGTGGTTGTAATGGCTATAGAGATGAAAGACGGAACGTTTATAACAGGAAGAAGCTCAAGACGAATGGTAGCCGCTGCCGCTGCGATACTTAATGCTATTAAGTATCTTGCAGGGATACAAGACAATATACCGTTAATATCGCATACATCTCTTGAAGCTATACAGAATTTGAGAAAAAATGTATTGAATCAAGATAGGGCAAGTTTAAACTGCGAGGAAATACTGGCGGCTTTGATTATATCAGCTGTTACAAATCCGTCGGCAGAAATTGCCGCAAACAATTTACAGGAACTGGTAGGTTGTAAAGCTCATTGTACTGCAATATTAAGTGATAAAGATGAATTGCTTTTAAATTCGTTGGGTCTTGATGTTACGTGTGATCCCGAGTATGTTACAACGAATTTGTATTTTGGTTAAAGATAGGAGACAACTATGAATACGAGCATATTTCAAGTAGCAGGACCTATAATGATAGGACCTTCGAGTTCGCATACGGCAGGTGCAGCCAAAATAGGGAAGGTGGCAAGACAAATAGTCAATTCGGATTTTGATTGTGTAAAATTTGGACTTTTCGGATCATTTGACAAGACAGGGAAAGGTCATGGGACTGACAGAGCGCTTTTAGCGGGAGTCTTGGGAATGGACGAGTATGACGAGAATATTCCGAAATCTTTCGAAATTGCGCATGCTCAAGGAATTGAGTTTGATTTTCATAGTGTTGAACTTGATGGAGCGCATGAAAACACAGCAGTCATAACGTTTTACAAAGCGGGTGAAAAAAAACTTGAAATACAGGCGGCTTCAACAGGCGGTGGGAATATACGTATAGAGAAAATTGACGGTTATGAAATAGGTGTCAATGGAATGCTGCCTACCATATTCGTTAGACAAAATGATAAGAAAGGCGTAATAAGCCATGTGACTACTATATTAGCAGAAAATGATATAAATGTTGCAACCATGAAAGTCAGCAGAAGCAATAAAAGCGAAGAAGCTATATGTGTGATAGAAATAGATAGCACAATCAATTCCGGTGTGGTTGAAAAATTAAAGGATTATGAGCATATTCGTTCTGTTAGGTTGATAGAATTTAGCTAGGGGGAAATGATGTATAAAAGCATAAAGCAGATGCTGGAACTTGCGGAGCAGGAACAAGTAAAGCTGTCGGAGATTATTATTAGAAACGAAGAAAAGCATAGCGGAATTTCCAGAAAAGAAATATTTGAAGAAATGAAAAAACGTTATTCGGTAATGCGTGCATCTTCTATAAAGGCGCTTGAAACCCCTATGCACGAGCGAGGAAATTTAATCAGTGGCATCGCCAAGAAGCAAAATGATTACAATTTAGAAAATAAAAATAGTATTTGTGGTGAATT
>JBQMYS010000058.1:0-7540 GCA_052173355.1 Eubacteriales bacterium
AATTACTTGTTTTATGCATAATATGCTTTTTTTGTATAAAGTCTAAATATAAATTATCGTAAAATACTATTTAAAATTTGATTCTTAAATAAATCGAACCAAAATATTTTCATTTACCGACTAAAAAGGGGGACTCAATATGAAATTTATAACATGGAATGTAAACGGAATTCGTGCTTGCATGAACAAAGGATTTTTAGATTTTGTAAAATCTGAAAACCCCGATTTTATGTGCATACAAGAAACCAAAATGCAAGTAGGTCAAGCCGAAGTTCCACTAAACGGATATAAGCAATTCTGGAACAGCGCCGAAAAAAAAGGCTATTCCGGTACCGCAATTTTCACAAAACACGAACCGCTTTCAATTAAAAACGGAATCGAAGTTGACCGACACGAAAATGAAGGCAGAGCCATCACTTTAGAATATGACAATTTTTACCTAATTACAGAATATACTCCAAATTCTCAAAATAAACTTGCAAGGCTCGATTATCGCCTCGACTGGGAAGAATCCCGCAGACAATATATAAAAAAACTCGATGCAAAAAAACCGGTAATTTTATGTGGCGATTTAAACGTTGCACATAACGAAATCGATCTTAAAAATCCGAAAACCAACCGTCAAAATGCGGGATTTTCAGATGAAGAACGCGATGCATTCACAAAACTTTTAGCGGACGGATTTACCGATACATTCAGATTCCTTTATCCTGATGTTACCGGTGCTTACACGTGGTGGTCTTATATGGGTAACGCTCGAAAAAATAATGCCGGATGGAGAATTGACTATTTTGTAGTTTCAAACCGAATTGCAGACAAAATAAAAGACGTGATACAACTGCCCGATGTTCTCGGGAGCGATCACTGTCCTGTTATTTTAGATATTGATATTTAAACTATACTACAAGTTCAGCCCTGACTATTATTCTATGTGTCGACCTTCCTCTCGGATGACAGCTTATCAAAGTCATTATACGCTGATTTGTCCTTCCCTCAAGTACGGAAATCTTTGTAGGCTCTACTATAAAGACTTCCGTAACCTTATAATAGTATTGATAGCCTTTGTAGTCGCATATTATATAATCTCCTTTTTCCATCTCACCTATTCTGGAAAAATAAGAGCCGAACGTACCGTTTCTATGCCCCGCCAAAGCTACGTTCCCCACTTCTCCCGGAAACGCAGTGCCGGATACATGCCCTATACCGTAGCGCAGGGCATATGAATCCGATCCTTCTATAACAAGCTGCTTACAATCAATTTTAGGAATCTCTATAATCCCGATTGTCCCTTTGACCTTATCCAAAGCAAAATCCGTAGTTTCTTCTTTGACTTCTTCCACATCCTCGCTTAGTGCAATTTCGATTTTTTCATTCTGCTTTTCAAGTTCTTTAAGATACTGTGCGTATATTTGCTCTTGCTCATATTTTACGTACATACTACCGACAAACGGTGTCATAAAAACGCATACTCCAACGATTATGAGTATTATGGATACTCTTTTGCGCATAAACTCCTCCTGCTCAATCGCAACGCTTCAAATTTTAAAATGCCACCTTCATAAAAAGTGCTACTATACAAAGTATTGCGGCAAACGGCACATATATGTATCTTCCAACAAAATACCACAAATTTCCCTGCTTTTTCTCGGCACCTGTATTGACCGCATTAAGCAAATCTTCTTTTTTCATTATCCAGAACCAAGAAACTGCACCAAGCAGCGCACCTATAGGTATTATGTAAATAGATACCAAATCCATCCATGTTCCCCACTGGAATATAGCTTCCATGTTTATACCTATTCCCAGACAAACTGCGCCTATCAAGACTCTAACGAGATTTTTACCAAGTTTCGGGAATTTATAAAGCAAAGACTCGCGAACAGCCTCAAACATATTCTGAAGTGAACTTATACCCGCAAATATCATTGCAACATACAATATTATAGCAAATCCTCTACCAAAAGGTATATCCTGTAATATAGTCGGAAGTGTTACAAACAGCAATGACGGTCCTCTGCCAAGATCTATGCTGTAAGAAAAACAAGCCGGAATTATTACAAGCGAAGCTACTATAGCGGCAAGAGTATCAAAAAATCCCGTATTCCTTGCCACTGAAGCTACATCTTCTTTTTTATTCAGATATGCACCGTACACTATCATACCGCTACCTGTAATTGATAGTGAGAAAAATGCCTGTCCCATTGCCCAAATCCAAATCATAGGGTCTTTTAAATGTTCCCAATGTGGAGTAAACATAAATTTATAAGCCTCGGCAACATTAGGAAGCATAGCAACTCTTACAGCAAGTATTACGAATATTATAAAAAATGTCGGCATCATAATCTTGTTCGTCTTTTCTATGCTCTTTGCTCCAAGCGAAAGCGTAAGCAATGTTATTATTACAACCGCTATATGAAGCACAGGAACGGAATATGTATTCAGTGCAAAACTTTCAAACCAAGTTCCCGCATCCACATGCATAAGTTCTCCTGTAAGAGAATCTATCAAAGCTTTCAGCACATATGTTACTATTACTGCATATCCGAGAGCTATGCACAAAGAACCTGCAAGCGGTAACCAACCGATCAAGCGTCCTACTTCTCCGGCATTTGCACCTCTGCTTTTCCAAGCTTTTTCATAAGCTCCGAGCGTACCTGTTCCTGCGAGTCTACCTATTGCGAACTCCGACGGCAACCCTACGTAACTGAATATCACTATAAAAAATATGTATATTAACAAAAACGCTCCGCCGCCATAATTGCCCAACTTATAAGGGAACCCCCAAACATTGGCCATTCCTACCGCAGACCCTACTGAAGCCAATATAAAGCCCCACTTCGTACTAAATCCCTTTCCATGCCTGTCCTCTTTTTCTATGAAAGACTCCGGCACATTTCCTTTTTTTGTCACTTTCTTTACCTCCATTATTTTATTTTGGCAAAGTCGCTTTTATAATTAAAAAGCCCCCTGCCGAATAGGACAGAGGGCGAGAACTCTCGCGGTACCACCTCTTTTTAGACGACTCTCACAAGCCGCCCCTCTTAGTGTTACTAACACTGCACTGTAACGGGTGCACCCGTCTTTCCCTAATAAACTGCCTTAT
Source organism: Eubacteriales bacterium (assembly GCA_052173355.1). GTDB lineage: Bacteria > Bacillota > Clostridia > Peptostreptococcales > Anaerovoracaceae > JABZIP01. Next base: position 3,104 of record JBQMYS010000058.1, read on the forward strand.
GTATAAACACTCTTTCAAGAAAGCTGCTCCGGAGCGTATTCGTATAAGCATTCCTGAAGCCTCGCATCAACCGGCTCCTTTCTGCAAGTGACTAACTTACCTACTATTTCCTTCATCGCATTTTTGCACTTATTTTGTTTAATTTACTAAATAGTACCACATATTTTTGTGGTTGTCAAACACTTTTTTATATTTTTTTTAATATTTTTTAATATTATTATTTTTTTAACCATTTAATTTTTAAATCTGTATCCAACGCCCCATATAGTTTCAATAAATTGGTGTTTTTCCGGATTCAATTCTATTTTTTCGCGCAGTCTTCTTATGTGAACAGTTACAGTTGAGGTATCCCCAATCGCTTCCATTCCCCAAATTTTATCAAACAAATGCTCTTTTGCAAATACGATATTCGGATTTTCCGCAAGGAAAAGCAAAAGTGCAAACTCTTTCGCAGGCATTATTTTCTCCTCACCATTTAGAAAGACTCTCCTGCCGAGCTTATCTATTTCAAGTTCTCTTACCCTTATAATATCCTTATTATTTCCACTTTCATCACGCTTTTGAGCCAGTATTCTGTCTTGCCTTTCGATATGCGCTTTAACACGCGCTACGAGTTCTGCCGGGCTAAAAGGCTTAGTCATATAATCATCAGCCCCAAGTCCCAATCCCCTTATCTTATCAATATCATCACTTTTAGCAGAAAGCATTATAATCGGGGTATTCTTTTTTTCACGAATTTCCTTGCATATCGCAAATCCGTCCAAAGTAGGTAACATCACATCAAGTATTACAAGCGCATATTCTCCATCAAGAGCCAGATTCAATCCCGCTTTTCCGTCAGTAGCTATGTCGACTTCGTATCCCGAAAGCGTCAAATAATCTTTTTCCAATTCCGCTATGCTGGTGTCATCTTCAACTATCAGTATTTTCATTTACTCCAAACCTCTCTTTTTTTCTAATTGGAAGATAGATATACACCTGCGTTCCAACATTTTGCTCACTGCGTATCCAGATTTTACCACGATGCTTTTCCACGATTTGCTTTGCTATGGCAAGCCCCAATCCGTTTCCGCTTACGTTTGACCGAGCCGCATCTCCTCTGTAAAATCCGTCAAAAATATTCCTAAGATCTTCCGATTTAATCCCTTTACCATTATCGCTTACGATTAAGATAGCACCATGTTCGGCTTCTTCAAGACTTACCAAAATTTCACTTTCTTCCTTGCTATACTTTATAGCATTCATAACCAAGTTATCAAAGACACGTTTAAGCTTTAATTCATCTCCTACTATCAACAGTTCTTTTTCTGTAATATTTTCAATCAAAACTCGCTTCTGCTCTCCCATCTCAAGTCGCCACAACTTGCAAAAGCTATCAAGTAATTCGCTCAAATCCAGATACTTGAAGTTGAAATGCATTCTACCGAGTTCAAGTTCCGAATAATCCGACATATTTTCCGCGAGTTGTTCAAGCAATTTACTTTTCGAACTTATAATATCCAAATATCTTCTCAAAGTTTCTTCATCTTTTGCAAGTCCGTCATTTATACCTTCAAGATACCCTTTTATAGATGTTATCGGAGTCTTTAAATCGTGTGAAAGACTCGCCATTATCATATTTCTGTCGTTCTCGAGCCTCTTTTCTTCGTCCTCATTTTTTTTGAGTTTTATCCTAAGCGATTCCAAATTTTGCGCCACTTCCAACAGTTCTTTTTCATCCGGCAACATAATCTCAAAATCAAACTTTCCTTGCAAAATATTTTTAGAAGCTTTATTTATCTCATTAAGCGATTTGATAACTGTTCTAAGAAGGAAAAACGAGAGTATCGTGCTTATTCCCATTGAAATAATGCAAACTAAAAACACGCCTCCATAAATATCGGCGATTTGCCCGCCGCTATCATAGTTTTCCATCGGCAAAGCCCGCTTTAAAAACTCAGGTACGTTTTCTCCCGTACCTTCTATTTTAAGCGACAAAATCGACAGCACCGCAACAGTCAAAAGCAGTGCTATCGTTATAACCGTAACCAATATTTTATTTCTTACAAACTTATACCTTAATGTATTCATGTACTTTGCACTCAGCTGCTACAATTCTCGCCTTTCAAACAAATAATATCCTAAACCTGCAAATATAAAAGTATATCCCGAAAGAAGCGCAAGCTTGTTAACCACCGTTGCAAACGGCACTGCAATTCCAAAAAACAGCTTATGCCACTGCATATAATTCGTAAACAGCATTACACCCAAACTCGGTTGTAAAATAGCCGCAATATTTAATAAAACGCATATTACTATTGAAAGCAAAATCGCAAGGGTCGCACCCTTAAATATCTGCATCAGCATAGCCACAAAGAGGACGAATATCAAAATAGGTATCAGGTCTACAAAATATATGAAAAAGTCCCTTATGAAATCAAAGTTCCTAAGATTTGCACTTCCTCTTGTCAAGCCTCCTCCTATTTTAGCTATTATGTTTGTAACAACAAACAATGTGAATATGTAAATCGTAGCCGATACAAACAACGCTGAAACCTTGGCAAAATAAATTTTAAACCTGCTTATAGGACGCATAAAACTGGCTTTTATAGTCAAATCGTTAAATTCCAAATTAAACAAGTCGCAAGCGTTCATTATAATAATTAGCGGTATATAAACTTGCATAAAAAATGAAAGCATACTAAGCGTAATCCCTCTAAATGCAAAATTTGCAACCAAGATGGTTTCAGAACTTGCCTTTCCTATCAAATAGGTACTCAGTCCCGCACCTGCGCAAATCAATATTTCGATTAAAAGAAGTACAGTAAATTTTTTATGCTTTACTATTTTTTTCATCTCATTTTTAAATTGCATCCAAAATATGTTCATATTTACCCACCCCCTAAATCAAGACTGAACCGCGTACTTCCTTAACTTTTGCAAGAAAATAATCTTCAAGAGTAGGGTTGAATTTGAGCGAATCTTCAAGAGTTTCAAACGAAAGCAATGCTCCTTCATGTATTATGGCAACCTTGTTGCAAAGTTTTTCAAGTTCCGGAGCCAAATGGCTTGCAATCAAAAATGAAGTTCCTTTTTCTTTTGACATTGCAAGGATTATCTCCCTGATTTCAACTGTTCCCTCTATATCAAGTCCGATAGTAGGCTCATCCAAAACAACAAGCTTAGGCTCTGATAAAATCGCAAGCGCAAGTCCCAATCTTTGTTTCATGCCGAGTGAAAATCTTGCACATTTTTCATTTTGAAACTGTGTCATCCTAACTATTTCAAGCACTCTATCTATACGCTCTGCGGAAATCCGTCCGCCATAAAGTCTTGCAGCCATTATGAGATTTTCTCTTGCAGTCATGTATTCGTAAATCGCGGGTCTTTCAATTAGCCCTCCTACATCTTTAAGCGCTTTTTCAACATCTTTTTCAATATCTTCTCCGAAAATCTCAGTCATTCCGCTGTTAGCATGAATCAATCCCATTATAACTTTCATAATAGTGGTCTTGCCCGAACCGTTCGGTCCGAGCAATCCTACTATATCGCCTTGTTGCACTTCGAAGCTTACATCTCTTACTCCGCGTCCGTTTTTATACAATTTTGTAAGATTTTTTACTTCCAGTATCGCCATATTTTTTCTCCCGATTGTCACAATTTAATCTTCCGGCTTAGCTTTTGCGGTGTCTTCATCAAACGGCATTACCGTATCCTTTTCTTCAGTTTCCTTTATTTTAGTATATCCCTCTAAATCAGGCATTTCTATTTGTGTAGTACCGTAATCACTAAACTTTGCATTAAGGACAACTTTTATTTCATGTTCAACACCTTCTGTATCCCTTGTTGCGAACACGATCGTAAAATCTGAAGAAACCAATCTGCCTTTTTCATCTATTGAAAAATCGTTTGTACCGCTCTTAATCCACGCATCCTGTCCCATAAATCTTGAAATATAATCATCAGGGTTAAATATATTTACATTCGCAGGATCATCCATGGCTTTTGCAAAACTCGAATAATATTTCGTGCTTGCATCCTTGTAAACTACCAAAACTCCGCCATTTTTGTTTTCGTAAGGCATTTCAAGATCGTAAAAGCCTTCTAAAACTTTTTCAATTTCTTCGGATTTTTCACTATCATAATAATCAAGAGGTAAATCGTTTCCGGTTTTTTGTTTATAATAAGCTCTCTTTGCAGCATCATAATCTTCATAACGAGTAACTACATAATCAGTATTTCGACCAAAAATTCCGTATGTTCCGAAAAGCGCAACTCCGGCATTTATTACTTCCGGAATCTGAACCTCTGAAGCGCTTACGGTATAATTTCTAATTCCGTCTTCCTTTGATTCAAGTACGACATTGTTTTTTATGTCGCCTACAAACGCATCAAACGCAAGTTCAAAAAATCTAACCGCCTTTTCAGCAGAAGGGTCGCTTTCTAAATCCGGAAAAT
>JBQMYS010000059.1:0-6081 GCA_052173355.1 Eubacteriales bacterium
TTACCCTCTAGTCTTAACAGTGTTAATTATATCATTTAGCCTCTGAACGTTCTCATTCAGTTCATTTGATACCGATGCGATTTCTTCACTAACTCCACTGTTTGTTTGTGAAATACCATAAATCTTTTCACTTCCGTTTGATATATTCTGAGATAAATCGTACTGTCTATCAGCTATCGGCAAAAGAACGTCTGTTTTTTCTACTATCGACTCAATATCTGCAAGCACCTTTTGCAACGAAGCCGCAGCAGTATCTGTAAGTTCTCCCGCATCTATTATTGCATTTATTACACCCTCGATAAGTCTTGTTGTATCTGAAACAGCTTCTGCACTCTTTTGTGCTAAATTTCTAACTTCATCCGCTACAACAGCAAATCCTTTACCGGCAGCACCTGCCCTTGCCGCTTCGACAGAGGCATTAAGCGCTAATATATTTGTTTGAAATGCTATATCATCTATGGTTTTTATAACTTTTTTAATATTTCCCGAAGCATTGCGAACATTATCCATCGATTCTTTAAGCTTAACCATATCCGCATTGCTTGCAGTAATTTCGCTTTGAACACCGTCAATATGTGATTTGGTGTCTGACAAATTGCCCTTACTATCCATTATATCGGTATTTAACTGTTTAATGCTGTCATCAAGCATCTGCACAGATTCCGATTGGGAAATCGCACTATTTGCAACTTCATTCCCTGCTGCGGAAACTTGCACTGAAAGTCCGCTGATTCCTGAAGATATGCCTTTCATATTGCTAACCAAATCGTTTATGTTTAGGGCGGCTTTTTCTATTGATTCTTTTATAGTTATGAAATTGCCTTTATAATCTTCTTCAAGGGATATGTCGACATTGTTATTCGCAATTTCATCCAATGCATATGCCATATCATTGATAATATCATGTATATACATACACATATTTTCAAACGCGACTTGTAAATCACGAATTTCATTATCTTCCCTAACTTCTTCTATATTGCTATCAAATTCCCCTTGTGCAAATTTTTCAGAGACAGTTCTAAGAGCACCTAATACCGAAAGTCTTCTCTTAATAATATTTTTAATAAACAAATAGCTGAAAATCATAAACAATACAGACAGCACTATTTGAATTAAAAGGATTCCTAAAATATTTTCATAATATTGCTTTGACGATACTATGCTTACCATAGTCCATACTTCATCATGTGCAAATATACTTGTGAGCATTGCTTTTGATGATAATCCGTTCAGTTTCATGTTCACAGCTTTTCCGTTTTCTTTTTTACTCGGATTTGCTATTTTATCAAGTACAGATTTATCCTTGATAATTTCGTCAATAGTTGAAGCTTCAGAATCAAAACTGCAACCTACTATATCGCCTTTGGATGTTGCTACCACAAATTTGGTACCTTTGGTATCGCCTTTGGATATATCTATATTTGAAATAGAATCTATTGCTACATCAACAAATCCGACTCCTTTTACTTGTCCGTCATATATAAGCGGCCTTGATATGGTAATCATTTTAACTCCACTCATTTTATCTACATAAGGCGAACTTAAATGCCCTGCATCCCCTGCTTTTAATGCACCGGCATACAAATCTTTTACACTGTATTCACTATATGGAGAGCGCTCACTTGTCAACACTTTTCCGGTACTGTCTTCGACATACATAGCATAGTCCGATATGGCTTTTGAAAAACCGTTTTGCTCAAAATAATTTCCAAGCCCCACAATATACTCATCTGTTGCCACTAAATGGTTCGCCATACGAATCATTTGCTTTTCCGCGGCAAATTCGCTGGGACTTAATTGTCCTCCCGCCTTTAATGCACTTGCAACACTTTCTCCTCCGGTTTGGAGTTCTCCCTGAGCATACATCTCCTCGAGCACTGTATTATTTTCTTCCATTGCAGTGTCTGCCGCTTTAATCATAGATTCAATCTTTTCTTTACCGATTACATTGGTTTTTACCATCCCGTTATCAATAAGTTCAAGATTTTCCTTGGCGACAAAAATTCCAAGCGTAACTATAAACAATAAAAATAAAATTGCCTGCAATAAGATAGTTCTGTTCGAAATTTGACCTGCCAGTCTGTCTTTTTTTTGACCGCTTCCCTTATTCATAATGAAGCCCCCTATATCACTTTTTTATAAAAATTTTTTGTGCTTCTTTTTTTTTTAGCATACGCAATCATTTTACCATATATTTTGCACAAAATGAATACTTTTATTATCAAAATATAAAATTTTTTAATTTATTGCATAAATTTAAATAAATTAGAAGGTTTCATATTGAATATAGACGATATACAATGTATAATATGATTAACAACAAACTAAGGAGGTTTACGTATAGTAAAATGCGATTAAGAAAAGAACTGGATTTACTCCAAAATCAAGACATTGAACTTGTCGCCGATGTTTCCGATGCTCTCGCGCATCCGGTTAGGATAATGCTTTATCAACACATCTTAGTTTGCAACAGCAAATTACAACCTGTTTGTAACAAAGATCTGGTAGCGGCATTTCCGTACTCACAAGCAACTATCTCACAACATATGAATAAGCTTGTAAAATCAAAACTCATCAAAATCCAAAATAAAGAAAGATATTCCTATTATTTTGCAAATGTAGGGACATTCGCAAATTACATCAGATGTGCCGATATGCTAAGCAAATTACAAGCACGTGAAAAATAAATTATCAATCAACGGAGGTAAAATATGTGTATTTCATTAGATAATGTAATGGCTATTGTTGTCGATTTCCAGGAAAAACTGGTGCCCGCAATGCACGATAAAGAAAATCTAATCAAAAGAACCGAAATTCTTTTAAAAGGGCTACATGCCCTAAATATACCTACAATAACTACCCAGCAGTACACGCAAGGCTTAGGAATGACAATCCCCGAACTTCGTAATATACTTGGAAACGATTATATTGATAAAAAAGCATTCAGTTGCTACAAGGATATATGTATTCTTGAAAAAATAAAAGAATTAAACAAACGATTTGTAATAGTTTGCGGCATTGAAACCCACATATGTATAATGCAAACTTGCATTGATCTTTTAGATGCCGGATTCATTCCAATTCTAATAACCGACTGTACTTCTTCACGAAAAGAATCGGACAAAGAAATTTCTTTAGTTCGTATGGCAAACCATGGCACTATTTTTTCAACATCTGAATCAATACTGTTTGAGCTTATGGGTAGTGCTACCCACCCTGCATTTCGTGAAATTTCAAAACTTATTAAATAATTATATTATCACTACAACAAAAAGATGCTTTTATTTATAAAAGCATCTTTTTCATTTCAAATATTCACATCACTTTAAAATTAAACCTATCCTATAAGAATTCATAAAACCCAAGGTTATTTATGTAAGAAAAAAACAACCGTTATCAAAAGGAAAAGCGGAATCAATATTCCAAACGACCAAGCCATATAACCAAAGAAACTTGGCATTTTTATCTTATTTTCTTCTGCAATCGACTTAACCATAAAGTTCGGTGCATTTCCAATATATGTAAGTGCTCCCATGAAAACCGCACCCGACGAAATAGCCATCAAATCCAGTGGCGGAACAGTTCCTACGGTAGTGTGAATCGCTCCTGCAACATCCGCCAAATGTGCACCTCCTGCCGTTGTCAAAAAAACCAAATAAGTAGGTGCATTATCAAGAAATCCCGAAAGCATGCCGGTTGCCCAGAAAAACTGATATGGATGCGAAAGCCCGAGCTCCGAACCATGCGCTTTTAAAAGCGCAAGAGCCGGTATCATAGTAATAAATATTCCTATAAATAACTGTGCCACTTCTTCAATCGGAGCAAACGTAAATGAATTTGCCTCTCTTGTTTCCTTCTTCGTAGTTTTCATGGAAAGTCCTGCAGCAACAAGTATTATCGACATCTGAATAATACTCGTATAAGGAAGAACTACTCCGGCTATATTAAGCCCATAAAGTTCTCCCGTTTGCATATCTACAAACATCGGATTTGATGAAAGCAGACCGTTTAATATTACAGACCCTACCACCATTATTATAAAAATAAAATTATGCGCACCCTCTATTCTAATAGGCTCTCTTTGCACATTTTCATCTACAGGTTTTCTTCCTGCGGCTATTTCTTTTTTATATAGCATAGTATCTATAGTAAAGAATACTATCCCGAGTACCGCTACCGCAAATCCTAAAACAGGTAGCAGCCTCATAGTCCAAAAGAACGGAACTCCTCTTAAAAATCCCAAAAATAAAGGCGGATCACCGACAGGTGTCAAACATCCTCCTATATTTGCAACCAGGAATATAAAAAATATAATAACGTGGGCCTTTTTTTCTCTCCAAGAATTTGCTCGTATTACAGGACGAATCAAAAGCATCGCGGCACCCGTTGTTCCTACCCAGCTTGCTATTAGCGTTCCAATCAAAAGCAATACCAAATTCATTTTAGGTGTCCCTGCAATAGTCCCTTTTATCGCTATACCGCCTGCTGCAACGAAAAGCCCAAGTAGCAACACTATGAACGGCAGATAATCAAGCAAAACAATTTCCAACACTTGGAACGTGAGCTCTTTCATACCATATCCGATTCCGAAAGGTATTAAAAATACAGCCGCCCAAAACAAAGCAACTTTTAACATATTATGCTCCCACCAATGTGGCTTTACTAAAGGAATTATAGCTATTGAAAGCAGCATACAAACAAAAGGAATTACACTCCAAAGCGGAAGCGTGTCACCTAAATTAGTATGATGGGCTTCATGCCCTTCTGCAAATACCATAACCGCACTTAGCAAGACCATTGTCAGTGAAGCAAGCAAAACTTTAATTTTTCCCATTTAAATTTTATTCCTCGCTTTCTTTATCTACCAGCAATTATATCAAAATCCTTTGATTTGTCAACATTGCTCTTAGTACAATTTAAAAAAATTATCACTTATGATAATTTTCATTTCTAGCTATTTTAAATGCCCTGTAAATCTGTTCCAACAATAAAATTCGAATCATCTGATGCGTAAATGTCAATTTTGAAAAAGACAAAGATAAATTCGCCCTCTTTGAAACGTCCGCAGAAAGTCCAAGAGAACCCCCTATTACAAACGTTATATCAGCTTTTCCCAAAATTCCGAGCTTTGAAATTTTTTGAGAAAGTTCTACGGAAGTAATCTGTTCTCCCAAAACTTCAAGCGCAATTACATATTCTTTTTCAGAAATTTTTGAAAGTATAGCTTTGCCTTCCTCATATTTAACCTTTTCTTCATCTGCAAAATTTGCATTTTCAACTAATCTTGCCTCTTTCAGCTCAATTATATCAAGCTTACAATGCTTTGTCAATCTTTTAACATACTCCTCACAAGCTTGCCTCAAATACGATTCTTTAAGTTTTCCAATACAAATTATCCTTATATTCATACCCAATTTACCCGATTATATAAACTTTACTTCGAACATCCCGCCTTGCTACATCCAAATATATTTTGTGCTCCAAAGAACAAATTTCCGAAAGTTTAGCATCCATACTTTGATATGCCAGTTGCGGATAATTCGTTTCTTTACTCAAATGTGCCAATATCAATGTTTTTAACTTGCAATTCGCACCTTTATTTATAAGATTTTCCACTATTTGGGCGGCTTCATCATTCGATAAATGCCCATATTTACTCATTATTCGTTGCTTCAACGGCCATGGATACTTATCAGACGCCATAAGCAATGCTTCTTCATAATTAGATTCAAGTATAAGTATATCCGCATCCTGTAATGCTTTTTTGCATCTTGATGTAATTCTTCCCGTATCAGTAACGATTACTATACCTGCCGCACCACTTTGAAATAAATAGCCCAGAGGTTCATTTGCATCATGCGAAAGTTCAAATGCCGTCACTTTAATATCCTTAATTACTAAGCTTTGCCCTGCACTGATAAAATTCCGTTTTTCATGTGAAATCTTTTTACTTTCAATATCGTCCCAAGTTCCTGCACTAGCATAAAACGCTGCATTTTCAAGTTTTTTTGCCATTACGGAAACACTTTTTACATGATCTATATGTTCATGCGTCAAAAATACGTATTCTATTTTTTT
>JBQMYS010000060.1:0-5426 GCA_052173355.1 Eubacteriales bacterium
CACTTGCTGAAAAACATGGGTTTATCAGACATGATAATCCGTTGCCGTAATTTTTGTGGAGGTAATTTTGCGCAAATATTTTAATCCGAATTTTATATTCATATTGTTGTTATTGGTAGTTATGACATTTGCGAACAGCGATTTTTCCAATCCGATTGGCTTGTTTATGGAAAAGCTGCTTTATTTGCCTGCGATTATATTGGGGTTGTCAGTGCATGAATTCGGGCATGCGGCAGTAGCTACCAAGCTTGGAGATAATACTCCTAAGATGCAAAATCGTGTAACTCTTAACCCGATTGCACACGTAGATTTGTTCGGCTTTGTTTGCTTAATGGTTGCAGGATTCGGATGGGGGAAACCCGTAATGATAAATCCTCAAAATTTTAAGAACAGGCGTAGAGATGAATTTTTGGTTTCGATTGCAGGCGTAACTATGAATTTGATATTCGCCTTTATATTTGCATTGATTGTTCAGCTTACAGTTGCATTTTTGGTAGCGGGGGATATACTTGATAAATACCAGGCAGTTGTCAAAGTATTTGCAAATGTGGTTCAAGTAAATATAGTTTTGATGGTTTTTAATTTGATACCTATTCCACCACTTGACGGATTTTCTATACTTACAGAGATTTTGAACTTAAGAAAAAATTTATGGTATTACAAATTTTACCAAAATGGATTCATAGTTCTTATGATTTTGCTTGTGATAGGACTTGTGGATAAAGTAGTTTTTCCATTGGTTCAAATTACATATAGCAATATTCTTTGGATTTCCGCTAAGATTTTACCGATTAACGTTATCGTGAAATTGTTTATCGGATTATTTTAAGTAAATATATTTTATTTTGTTGGGAAGGAGTGCTATATGAAAATACATTTTTGCGGTGCGGCATCGGGTGTAACCGGCTCGTGCCATCTTATTACAACGAAAAACCATAAGGTTTTGCTTGATTGTGGTCAATTTCAAGGGGGAAAGACGCAAGAAGCGTTAAATTATGAGCCGTTCCCATTCGATCCCAAGCAGATAGACTATGTAATACTCAGTCATGCTCATATAGATCATTGCGGCAGAATTCCGCTCCTTGTGAAGCGAGGTTTCAGAGGAGAGATATATTGTACGGATGCAACCGCGGATTTAGTTGATGTAATGCTGAAAGACAGCGGATATATACATGAAAAGGAAGCAGAGTGGAAAAATCGAAAAGCTGAAAGAGCAGGTAAGCCTACGGTAAAACCTCTTTACACATATGACGATGCAGTTGAATCTTTGAAATACATAAAACCTGTGCTTTACGATCAGCTTGTCGAACTCAATGATGATATGAAGCTTGTTTTTAATGATGCCGGTCATATATTGGGCTCTGCGATAGTTGAACTTTGGGTAAGTGAGGATGATAATGTTTCCAAACTTGTATTTTCCGGAGATTTAGGTGTTAAGGGAAGACCGATATTGAGAGATCCCGTAACCATTAAAAAAGCGGATTATGTGATAATGGAAAGTACCTATGGTAGCAGGTTACATGAACAGAATACAAAGAGCATAGAGGATTTAATAAAAATAGTTGTAAAAACTATAAAAAGAGGAGGTACTGTTGTAATTCCATCGTTTGCAGTGGGAAGAACGCAAGAATTGATATATGAATTCAACAGGTTTTATCAAGAAAAAGAGGAATACAGGAAAATTTTAGAAAATTTAATGGTTTATGTAGACAGCCCTATGGCTACTACGGCAACAGAAGTTTTTAGAAAAAATGCTCAGGTTTTTGATGAGGAAACCAAGCAGTACATCTTAAATGGAAACAATCCATTGGATTTTAAAAATTTAAAATTTACAAGAACAACAGAAGAATCCCAGTATTTGAATATGGATAGGCATCCTAAGGTTATAATTTCTGCAAGCGGTATGTGTGAAGCAGGTAGGATACGTCATCATTTGAAACATAATTTATGGAACCCAACCTCAAGTATAGTATTCGTAGGCTATCAAGCAGAGGGAACGCTCGGTCGATTGTTGGTTGAGGGAGCGGAATCCGTAACGCTGTTCGGTGAAGAAATCCATGTTAATGCAGAAATTTACAATCTGGAAGGATTTTCGGGACATGCCGATAGGGACGGTTTAATCGGATGGTTGTCCGGATTTAGAGAAAAACCGAGTGAAATATTTTTAGTTCATGGAGAAATGGAATCAAAATTTGATTTTGCTAAGACAATAAAACAGGAGTTGGGTTACGATGTAACAGTAGTACAAGGCGTTTCCGAATTTGAACTTGTAAATAACAAAATTGTCAATAAAGAACAGGCTATGCTAGAAGCGGTAGATACCGAGAATATACTTGATATTAAAAAGAGAATAGCCGGAATACATGATGATATTGAACGCATACTTTATAATACGCAACTTGCTGTAGCAGAAGATATACCGGCTACAAAAGCGGCTGAAATTAAAAATATAGTCCTTGAACTGGAGAAGATGTCCTTGAATTTGGGCTCTGCTGTGACGTTGGAGGACGAGAAGTAAATATAGTATAAAAATACACAAAAAACCATTGACAGGCACAATATGTTGTGATAATCTATAAATGCAAAAAAGAGAAAAAGAGGTGCATTATGAGGATTATCAAGAGAAATGGCGCGGTTGAAACGTTTGATGTCGCTAAAATTATAAATGCCGTTACAAAAGCAAATGATGCTTCCGAGACAATGAAACTTACCAAAGATCAGATTTTGGAAATTGCCGATTATGTTGAATATAAATGCGGGAAAATGGGCAGAGAAGTTTCGGTAGAAGAAATACAGGACATGGTCGAAAACCAAATAATGGCAAAAGGCGCTTTCGATATAGCAAGAGGCTATGTAAAGTATAGGTATATGCGCTCTCTCATAAGAAATGCAAATACTACGGATGACAGGATACTGTCCCTTATTGAATGCAATAACGAAGATGTAAAACAAGAAAATTCCAACAAAAATCCTACTGTTAACAGCGTGCAACGAGATTATATGGCAGGTGAAGTGAGCAAGGATATTACACGAAGATTGCTGCTTCCACAAGATATAGTGGATGCGGATAAAGAGGGAATTATTCATTTTCATGATACAGATTATTACGCACAGCATATGCATAATTGCGATCTTGTAAATCTTGAGGATATGCTTCAAAACGGAACGGTCATCAGTGAAACTCTTATTGAAAAACCGCATAGTTTTTCAACAGCGTGCAATATTGCGACGCAGATAATAGCACAGGTAGCGAGCAGTCAATATGGCGGGCAGAGTATCAGCCTTGCACATTTAGCACCTTTTGTAAACATTTCCAGGCAGAGCATAAGAAAAGACCTGTTGGCGGAATTTAAGACTCTTGGAGTTATTCCGAATGCGGAAAAAGTTGAAGAAGTTGTAGAAACAAGACTTAAAAAAGAAATAAATAAGGGTGTTCAGACTATACAATATCAAGTGGTAACACTTATGACTACGAACGGTCAGGCTCCGTTTCTTACAGTATTTATGTATTTAAATGAAGCAAAAAGTGAACAGGAGAAACACGATCTTGCACTTATTATTGAAGAAATGCTAAGGCAAAGATATAAAGGTGTAAAGAATGAAGCGGGAGCGTGGGTAACACCTGCATTTCCTAAACTCATTTATGTACTTGAAGAAGATAATGTGGATGAAGGGACTCCATATTTTTATCTTACAGAGCTTGCAGCTAAATGTACGGCAAAGAGAATGGTTCCGGACTATATTTCTGAAAAAAAGATGAAAGAACTCAAGGAAGGGAATTGCTTTCCTGTTATGGGGTGTAGAAGTGCCCTTAATCCTTGGCAGGATAAAAATGGAAACTATCAATTCTACGGAAGATTTAACCAAGGAGTGGTTACTCTAAATTTGGTGGATATAGCATTGTCCTCCGGAGGCAGTCACGATAAATTCTGGGATGTGTTCGAAGAAAGACTGGATCTTTGTTACAGAGCCCTCATGTGCAGGCATAACCGCTTGAAGGGGACGCTTTCTGACAGTGCACCTATTTTGTGGCAATATGGGGCTTTAGCAAGGTTAAAGAAAGGTGAGGTTATAGACGAACTTCTTTTTGGAGGATATTCAACGATTTCACTCGGATATGCGGGACTTTATGAGTGTGTGAAGTACATGACAGGTCTTTCCCATACGGCGCCTGAAGCTACAGGTTTTGCTTTGAAGGTAATGCAAAAACTTAATGATGCTTGCACAGAATGGAAAAATAAGACAAATATTGCTTTCAGTGTTTACGGAACCCCTATTGAGAGTACCACATATAAATTTGCGAAATGCTTGCAAAAACGTTTCGGAGTGGTTGAAGGAGTTACGGATAAGGGCTATATTACAAATAGTTACCATGTGCACGTTACAGAAGAAATAGATGCCTTTTCAAAGCTTAGGTTTGAATCGCAGTTCCAAGCTTTATCGCTGGGCGGAGCTATAAGTTATGTCGAAGTTCCGGATATGCAAAACAACATCAAGGCGGTTTTGCAGGTTATGAGATTTATTTATGATAATATAATGTATGCCGAACTTAATACAAAGAGCGATTACTGTCAAGAGTGCAGTTATGATGGAGAAATCGTTATAGTTGCAGATGATGACGGCAAGCTTGTTTGGGAGTGCCCGCATTGTGGAAATAGAAATCAGGATACTATGAATGTAGCAAGACGAACTTGCGGATATATAGGAACCCAGTATTGGAATCAAGGCAGAACAACTGAGATTAAAGATAGGGTAATGCATCTATAAGGTAATTAAAATGCATTATGGAGAAATAAAAAAATGCGATATAGCTAACGGCGAAGGAGTGCGTGTAAGTCTGTTTGTTTCCGGATGTACGCATCGTTGCAAAGGGTGTTTTAATCCTGAAACATGGGATTTTAATTATGGCAAAAAATTCGATGAAGAGGCGGAGCAGGAAATATTTTCGCAGTTGGATGAGCCTTTTATAGACGGGCTTTCACTTCTTGGCGGAGAACCTATGGAACCGGCAAATCAAAAGGTGCTGTTACCGTTTTTAAGAAAAGTTGTGAAGCGTTATCCGCAAAAAAATATCTGGTGTTATACAGGATATACTTTGGAAGTCGATTTAGTAGCTAAGGGAAAGGCATTCACCGAATATACCGACGAAATCTTGAGTTATATAGATGTTCTTGTGGATGGTGAATTTATTGAAGAACTGAAAGATATACGTTTAGTATTTCGAGGCTCATCAAATCAACGGATTCTAAAGCTTAAGGAAATGAAATAAGCTTATGAAAATATAGAAAAAGCGGTAAAATCAATCAATTTTACTGCTTTTTTTATTTTTAATATGTTAATATATAAATATGAGTAATAGTTGTAAGGAGAAATTTAATGCGCATAATACATACATCGGACTGGCATCTTGGAAAATCTTTGTCGGG
>JBQMYS010000061.1:0-4759 GCA_052173355.1 Eubacteriales bacterium
GTAGCTGCGCTTCTTCAAATTCCAGAGGACATCCTAGAAATAGAAGATTCCAATTGCACTGCAGCTGAGTTCGCTTATCAAATGCGATGGATTCGAACCAATCTAAAAAATAAGGGACTAATCAGTAGCTTTGGATTTTTCAGAATAATTCTAGCAAATGATATATCCAAATAACGGACAGTTGTTGAAAAAGTTGATCACTTTATAGTGGTCAGCTTTTTTAATATTCCTATCAACTCAACCCTCCGCATAGTCATTCTGTCAACTCAACCCTCGCCATTTTTATCCCGTCAACTCGACCTCGAAAAATGACGATTGATTCCCACAAAAGAAAAATCAGGGTATCCAGGCAACCCTCAGGAGGTTGTCTGAATACCCGGAAATGCTTTATTTAAGGCTATTTACACTATTTACTTCCCTACCCTCGACAGCAAACAGACGCACTCCACATGCTTCGTCATCGGGAAGTTGTCATATATCTGCACCTTTTGTACTTTGTATGCGCAGTCCTGAAGTGTTTTTAAATCCAAAGCCAAAGTTTTAGGATTACAGGATATATAAAGAATCTGTTCTACACCATAAGAGATTATCTTTGCAAGTGCCTTGGGATGTATGCCGACTCGTGGCGGATCGACAACTATCACATCCGGCTTTTCGATTTCAGAGTTTTCAAGAACTTTAAAAACATCGCCTGCTATAAATTGACAATTAGCAAGACCGTTTAGCTTTGCATTCTCTATTGCAGATTCTACCGCTTCTTCAACCAGTTCTATTCCAACTACTTTCTTTGCCTTAGTTGCTAAAGCCTGAGTTATTGTTCCTGTCCCGCAAAACAAATCGTAAGCAATCTTTCCGTCAAAATCATCAATCAATGCAAGTGCATCCATATAAAGTCGCTCTATAGCCTTCGGATTTGTTTGAAAAAATGAAAAGGCACTAACTTTAAATTGTAAGCCCATTATTTCTTCCATATAATAATCTCTGCCATAAAGTATTTCCATTTTTTCACAAATTACAGCATCAGCCATAGAATCGTTTATTGTGCGCAATATTCCCACTATATTGTTACTCAAATTTAAATTTTTTAGCAAATTAACAAATGCCTCATTGTCAAAATATTCCTGAGATGATATTACAATATTTACTAAAAGTTCTTTTGTGCGCACTCCTTTACGAATTATCAAGTTGCGCATCAAACCTATATGATTTTTTTTGTTATAATGCACATAGCCATGCTCATTGCAAAACTCCAGTACACTACGTAAAATTATATTAAAATCATCATCTACAAGTTGGCATTCATCGACCGTTATGATAGACATAAATTTTCCTTTTTGATGCATACCGAGAGTCATTTCTCCGCCTTTTACTTGATCCCCGAAAGTATATTCCATTTTGTTTCTATAACCGTATATATCAATGCTCGGATTTATATGCTCAATATCATCACAGATAATTTCGCTTTTTTCAAATAATTCTCTGACCTGATTCTCTTTGATGCGCAGCTGTTCTTCATAGGAAAAATCCTGATAAATACACCCTCCACAATATTCATCGTGCACGCATTTAGAACTGCCCATATTTGTCATAAAACTCCTTTTTATATTCAAAAAATCTATCTTCTTCTATCGAATGCCGTATATTCCCCATCATCCTAATTAAAAAATGTAAGTTATGTATTGAAAGCAATGTGGCTGACAAAAGTTCTCCTGCTTTATAAAGATGTCTCAAATAAGCTTTACTGTAATTCCTGCATGTATAGCAATCACAGTTTTCATCAAGCGGTTTAAAATCTTTTTCATATTTTGCATTTTTTATATTCAATTTTCCATTGGAAGTCATAGCCATACCGTGCCTTGCTATCCTTGTCGGAAGCACACAATCAAACATATCTATACCGCGTTCAACGCCTTCAAACAAATAATCAGGACTGCCTACACCCATCAAATACCTTGCTTTATTTTCCGGTAAATAGTCTACACAATAGTCTAAAACCTCGAGCATCAGCTCTTTAGGTTCACCCACGCTAAGTCCGCCTATGGCATATCCGGGCAAATCCAAATCGACTATCTGACTTGCACTTTCCCTACGTAAATCCTGATACATTCCGCCTTGCATTATTCCAAAAAGCGACTGTCTTTCTATATCTTTGTGATAATCTTTGCAACGCCTAAGCCATCTTGTAGTTCTTTCAAGTGAGTTTTTAACATAAGTTCTATCCGCAGGGTACGGTGCGCACTCGTCAAACGCCATGATTATATCAGAGCCGAGTGCGTTTTGAATTTCTATAGACTTTTCCGGCGAAATCATATGCTTCGATCCGTCTATATGTGATGAAAAAGAAACACCTTCTTCAGTAATTTTTCTAAGCGATCCTAAACTAAAAACTTGGAAACCCCCGCTATCTGTCAATATAGGCTTCTTCCAGTTCATAAATTTGTGCAATCCTCCTGCCTGCCTCACTATCTCGTGTCCGGGTCGCAAATACAAATGATATGTATTTGAAAGTATAATCTCTGCCGACATTTCCTCAAGCGCCTCCGGCAAAACTCCCTTGACCGTAGCGGCAGTTCCCACAGGCATAAAGATGGGAGTTTGAATATCGCCGTTAGGTGTATGTAACACACCCCTTCTAGCCTTCGTCTTGCTGTCTTTTTTTATCAATTCATAGCTAACCGCATGTTTCATATATAATCTTTTCTCCCCTCATTGTCCTTCTTTAATGCAATTTGTTTTCAAAACTTATTAAGTATAGACGCTAAATCTATTTTAAAATATATTTAGCAAAATCTTTAATTTGATATGGTATTTCACAGCCACAAATGGCTCATTCCAAAGTTAAAAACTGAAGAAATATATTTTTTCAGTTTGCATAATATTTTTTTATGTAAACTTTATCGCTTATTTCAGCAATATAGCCCATATCGGAAGTAGAATAGGAACAACAAATGTGGGTATTGTAATGAATTCTCGCATCACATTTACCAAAAATCCGTAGGCTCCCACCTCTATTCCATATTGACCGGTCATAAAAGCACCTGTCAAGCTATAATAGCTCATGCCACCTGCTGCTATGACAGCAGTTTTGAACGGCAACCCTAAAATGTAGCCTGAAACAAATCACCCTCTTTTTCTACCTTTTCTTTCAATTTCAAATCTATTTTTTTTCAATAGCAATACCGTTTTTTCACACAAGAACGTAAAAAAACACTGAAGCCTATGGCAAAAGTAGAAATCCGGTTCCAAGACTTACAAAAGGCAATAATATCATTTTCATCTTCTCACTTCCTACTCTATAAACATCGCATCTCCATACGAAAAAAAACGATATTTTTCACATACTGCTATATTGTAAATTTCAAGTATTCTTTCTCGTTCATACAGCGCTGAAATAAGCATCAAAAGCGTAGATTTCGGCAAATGAAAATTGGTTATAAGTGAATCAACTAACTTAAATTTATATCCCGGATAGATAAAAATTCCTGTACTTCCATTTTGAGCATCTGCTATATATTTATCACCTTGAAGCTTTGCTATACTCTCCAAAACCCTACAAGATGTTGTACCGACACATATAACTTTCCCACCATTTTTTTTGGTTTGATTTATTATTTCTGCATTTTTTTTGTCTATCGTGTACTCCTCAAAATGCATTTTATGTTCGCTTACATCTTCGCATTTAACCGGTCGAAACGTTCCTATTCCAACATGCAACGTAACATATGCAAGCTTTATACCTTTTTGCCTTATCTTTTCCAAAAGTTCATTTGTAAAATGAAGTCCTGCCGTCGGTGCCGCAACTGAACCTTCTTCCTTACAATAAACGGTCTGATACCTGCTTTTATCCTGTTCGTTGCTGCTTCTTTCAATATACGGAGGTAACGGCATTTTACCTATTTTTTCTAATTTTTCTAAAAATATTCCATCATATTCAAATCTGAGGTGTCTTGTTCCATCTTCTCCAAAACCTTCCACTTTTGCACTAAGCTCACATTCTCCGTTTTCATTAAAAAACTCTATACGATCATCTACTTTTAATTTTTTAGCAGGTTTAGCAAGAACTTCCCACAAATCTCCTGAAATTCTTTTAACCAATAATATCTCAATATGCGCACCTGTTTGCGATTTTACAGCGAACAACCTTGCCGGTAAAACCTTGGAATTATTTAAAACCAAACAATCTCCTTTATTTAAATAGTCTATTATATCATAAAAATGCTTATGCTCAATTTTTCCGCTTGCACGATTTACCACAAGAAGTCTCGATTCATCTCTTGTTTGCGCAGGAACTTGCGCTATCAATTCCTCCGGCAAGTTATAATCAAAATCAGATACTAACATCAATCCTCCTAATCCACCGTTATATCGCAATAATAATATTTTAATATTTCTTCATAACTAAATCCGCGATTTGCCATTTGTATAGCACCGTCTTGTGACATTCCTACTCCATGACCGTATCCGAGCCCCGTAATCGATAGTCCCTCGCTTATTTCCACATAGTCTATACCGCCAATTTTTTCAAACAAATTTTTGTTATTTTTGCTTATTTGAGCATCTTTGTCTGCTACATTTTGCGCACCCGGCAATACAAAGAAACCTGCTTCACTTATGCCATTCAAATTGGAAAGTTTTTTATTATAAACACCTGATATTCCATAATCACTTGCTATACACGCGGTATCACCTGATATTTCAATACTGTTTTCTGTATCCCTTCCAATAACACTAACATACTGTTTTTGCGCATTTATGTCTT
>JBQMYS010000062.1:0-4675 GCA_052173355.1 Eubacteriales bacterium
CTCGCCAAAATTTTATGCGGTTTAAGAAAAGAACAAGGAGGAAGTATTAGCTTTGACGGAAAAAATCTTATAACAAAAGATCGAAGTAAAACCACAAGTTACGTAATGCAGAATGTGGATTTTCAGCTTTTCGGATACAGCGTATATAACGATTTGCTCCTTGGAAATGAAGGTCAAACTGATGTAGAAAGCCAAATACAAAAAGTTCTTGATATATTACACCTTTCTGATATGAAAGAACAGCATCCTACGGTTCTATCCATAGGACAGAAACAGCGTTTGGTTATTGCAGCATCGTATCTGTTAAATAAGAGAGTTAATGTATTTGATGAACCCACAAGCGGTTTGGATTACGAAAGTATGCAAAAGGTTTGTGATTTAATCGATTCTGTTACAGGAAACAAAAACGCATCTATCATAATTACACACGATTACGAATTCATTTTATCCGTTTGTAATCGTATAGTACTTTTGGAAAATGGGAAGATATTAAAGGATTTCCCTTTGAGAGATACAGAACAGCTTAATGTTATTTTTAAAGAAAATTTATAGGAGGAATAAAAAATGAGCAATAAATGGAAAATCAGTGATTTTGTCTTAATAGGTTTACTGGCAGCCGTCCATGCTGCGGTAATATATGGGGTCGGGATGTTAACCTCTGTAATGATCCCTGTTATGCATGTATTTGCGGCAAGTATTACCGCACTTATTATGGGAAGCATAGTTTTATTCGTTGTTAAAAAAATTGAACGCTTCGGAGCGATGACCTTGCTTGTAAGCTTAGGAACTGCCTTCTTCACTCTGACCGGTATGGGAAGTATTACCAGTTTAATTTTTGTTATTGCTGTAAGTCTTATCGCAGATATCATCGTTTTTAAGGCAAGTTTCAAAACCATAGCTATCGGTATCGGTTATGGCTTTACACAGGCTGCCTATTTCTTTGGCGGATGCTTTCCGTTCATTTTCTTTTTTGATAGAGAAGTGAAAAAATGGATCGATATGGGACTCGGTGAAGATGAAATATATGCCTACGCAAAATATCTTACCGGCGGATTTGCAATATTGGGAGTTGTATCTGCTATTATCTGCGGAGTTATCGGTGTCTATATAGGAAAGGGCATTTTGAAAAAACATTTTAAGAATATAGATTAAGTAAAATATAGGAGGCTTTATGTACAAAAACAGTGAAAGAAGATTTATTGACTTCTTAAAACCTTATACAACCTCATATATTGGTTCCGTTTTGCTGGCAATCGCGAGCGTATTTTGGAGTCTTGCTCCCTACTATATCCTTTATCGTTTATTAACCGGACTTGTGTCGGGATTTAGCTATAAAGATATTATCATGGGCACACTTTTTATTCTTATAGCTTTTGTTTTACAGCTTATCTGCCACGGTTTGTCCACCGCAATTTCTCATAAAACTGCTTTTCGTATACTTAGAGAGATACGAATTGCTATAACGAATAAGATGTTACGGATGCCGCTGGGATATATGCAGCTGCATGGTACAGGACATTTTCAACATATGCTTATTGACGGAACGGAACGGCTTGAGTTTCCTTTAGCTCACGCTATACCCGAAACAACATCAAATGTTCTGATTCCTGCGGGAATTATTGTTATTTTATTTTTTGTTGATTGGCGAATGGCTTTAGCTGTAATGATACCTGCTGTACTAACTTTGATTTTTTATTTACCAATGTACATCGGTATAATGAACGAGTTCGCAAATACGTACTATTCGGCATTGGAACATATGAATAATAGAGTTATTGAATATATTCGAGGCAACAAGGAAATTAAAATATTCGGTCAGGAAAAAAGGGCTTATTCTAAATATGAGGAAGCCATTCGTAATTACAAAAAATCCACATTAAAACTATATAACAAAATGTATATAGTTTCAGCGCCGGCATTGGTTCTATTGTCTTCTATTACAGTAAGTGTTTTGTGTGTTGGCGTATATCTCTATGTGTATAGAGGTCTTTCGGGACAGATTTTTCTCTTTTCTGTGTTGCTTTCTGTAGGACTTGGTTCATCCTTACTTAAATTTACCGAGTTTATGGATAATTTCTATCACATAAGAAATGGAAAACATCTGATTGACGAAATTCTTTCTGCATCGGAATTAAAAGAAATTTCTTCAGGAGAAACGATTTTAAACAATAAAATTGAGCTGAGCCATGTTTCTTTTACCTATGGAAAGGAAACGGTTTTACATGATATTTCTCTTACGATTGAGGAAAACACTAAAGTTGCTATTGTTGGTCCTTCAGGTAGCGGAAAGACCACGATTGCAAATCTCCTTGCAAGATTCTGGGATGTGACGTACGGATGCATTACAATTGGCGGTGTAGACTATAAAAGTCTTTCACTGTCAGAGTTAATGGCAAAAATCAGTTATGTAACACAGGATACATTTTTGTTTAATATGTCTATCATGGAAAATATACGATTAGGAAACCCGGCAGCAACAGACGAGGAAGTCAAAATTGCTGCAACAAATGCACAATGTAGTGATTTTATCGAAAAACTTGAGTACGGTTACGATACGGTTGTCGGAAATGCGGGAGCAAAGCTGTCCGGTGGGCAGCGCCAAAGAATTGTCATTGCAAGAGCAATTTTGAAAAATGCCCCTATTTTAATTCTGGATGAAGCCACTGCCTATACGGATATGGAGAATCAGAATAAAATTCAAGACTCATTGATGGCTTTATGTAAAAACAAAACATTGGTTGTTATTGCACATAGACTTACGACAATTATAGACTGTGACAAGATTATTGTACTTGATGCCGGAAAGCTGGATTCTGTGGGGATGCATGAGGAGCTGATTGAAACCTCCGCCTTATACAAAAAAATGTGGTCTGCCTATATTTCGGAAACCTCGAAAATCAGTGAAAGAAAGGAGTCTTTTTATGCTAAAAACGGTGTATAAATTTTTGGAGCTGATGAAGGCACAGCGCAAAAGGCTCTATCTTTCATTCTTATTTAACTTTTTAGATGGAATATTCATTATGATTCCTTTGGTCATAGCTTACTATATGGTTGCATCCATACCGGAATTAAATAAAAATGCAGCAAGACAACTTGATGAAAAATTGCTTGTATTATGTATTGCAGCTATGGCGGTGACGATTATCTGTCGCATTATTCTAAGATATGCTACCATGCGATTACGTTCAGGAGCCGGGTATGAGGCTATATGTGAGAAGCGGATCTCTTTAGGTTCGCACCTAAAGCATGCTTCAATGGGTTTTTTCAGCAAAAAGAATCAAGGCGACCTTATATCCACAATTACTTCAGATGCAGCATTCCTTGAAATAGAAGGAATAGGAGTTATTGAAAAAGCTGCAACGGGAATTCCCTCTTTAGTTATCGGTTTAATATTTCTGTTCTGTGTGGACTATAGGATATTTATTTTCTCTGTACTTTTGTTGATTCCAGCCTGGTATGCCTATAGGCGCCTTGCCTCAACACAGGATCGATTAAATATAAACCGACAAAAATTCATCGGTACGGTGACAGAGGAAACAGTTGAATTTGTTCATGGGATTCATATTTTAAAATCATGTCAAACAGAAAAGCAACATGAAACAAAAATCATGCAAATATTTGAAAGGCTTCAGGATGAATCTATTCGCAATGAACTTTCACATCTTTTTCCAATTGCCTTATTTCAGTTTTGGTTTCGAGCTATAACCGCCGGTACGGTTTTCTTGGCAGGAATGTTTTTTCTTCTGAATGACATTGATTATATGCGATTGTTTTTACTAACTCTTTCATCTTTCGGCTTGTTTCAAGGGATAGAGGGAATGGGTATTTTCAGCATATTTGCAAAAATGACAGCTCAATCCTTGAAACGCATGGATATAATTGATAATATTCCTGTTATGTCCGATATATCCGGAGAAGAGGAACTGAATCAATTTGATATTTCCTATGAGAATGTCAGCTTTGCTTATGACAGTACACCTGTTCTTAAGAAAATCTCCTTCAATATTCCGGAAAAAACGACTATGGCATTGGTGGGATTATCCGGTAGCGGAAAGACAACCATTATTAACTTACTTGGAAGGTTTTGGGATGCTCAGCAGGGAAAAATAAAAATAGGCGGCAAGGAAATTCAAAATTTGTCTTATGAATATTTGTTACGCAATCTAAGTTTTGTATTTCAAGATGTTATGTTATTTCAGGATTCTATTTTGAACAATATTAGAATAGGAAAGCCATCGGCAAGCTTGGATGAAGTCGTTGAAGCGGCAAAAAAAGCCGGATGTCACGATTTTATTATGGCACTTCCCGACGGATACGATACTGTACTGGGAGAAGGCGGTTCAACTCTTTCCGGCGGTGAAAAGCAAAGAATTGCAATTGCCAGAGCTTTAATAAAAGATGCTCCGATAGTACTTTTAGACGAGGTAACTGCAAATATAGATGTAGAAAACGAAGTAAAAATACAATCGGCATTACAGGAGCTATTGAAGAATAAAACGGTTATTATGATTGCTCATAAATTATCGACAATACAGGATGTAGATCAAATTCTTGTTATTGAAGACGGTAGCATCAGTCAAAAAGGAACACATAATGAATTGATGAAGCAAATAGGATTGTATAAAAAACTTTGGGATATGCAATATCAAACAGAAAAATGGAAAATATAAGTTTT
>JBQMYS010000063.1:0-4339 GCA_052173355.1 Eubacteriales bacterium
TGGGATGACGGAAAATGCTCCAATTATAGCTGTTAATAAGGATCGTTATTCCAAACCCGCAGCAGCAGGATTGCCTATGCCGGGAACTGAAATTAAAATAGTTGATGCTGATAAAAACGGTGTAGGCGAGATAATTTGCAGAGGACCATCTGTAATGCTCGGATACTACAACAATACAGAAGAAACAAATGCGGTTTTGAAGGACGGATGGCTGTATACAGGGGATTACGGCTATTTTGATAAGGACGGCTTTTTATATATATGTGGTAGAAAAAAGAGTGTTATCGTGACAAAAAACGGTAAGAATATTTTTCCTGAAGAAGTTGAATTCTATTTATCACAAAGTCCTTATATAATCGAATGCCTGGTACATGGTTTTGAAGATGAAAAATCAGGGGATATAGTTGTAAAAGCGGAAGTTTTCCTTGATGATGAAGCAGTAGAGTCTGCGCTTGGCAAAAAACCTACAGATGAAGAACGAGCCGGTTTTATCAAGGAGGAAATTGATAAAATAAACGATAAGATGCCTATATATAAAAAAGTCAAGCGATTCAGTATAAGAGAAGAAGAATTTGAAAAGACAACAAGCAGGAAAATAAAACGTTTCAGTCCAAATAATATGTAATGGGGGCACTATGTTTGAGAAGAAGTATCTTGAGTTATTGGCAAAAGAATATCCGAATATTGAAAAGGCAACTGCAGAAATTATAAACTTAAGGGCGATTTTAAGCCTGCCGAAAGGTACGGAATATTTTTTAAGTGATTTACATGGGGAACATGAGGCTTTCATACACATGGTTAAAAGCGCTTCCGGTATAATACGTTCAAAAATAGACGAAACGTTTGGTAGAAGATTGACCGAAACCGAAAGAGATAGACTCGGAGCTTTGATTTATGATGCTCAGTCCGAACTTGAACGTGCGAGAAAACGTGAACTTGACTATGAAGAATGGTGCAAGGTTGCTATTTATCGCTTGATTGAGGTGTGTAAATCGGTATCTACGAAGTACACAAGGTCTAAAGTCAGAAAACGTTTGCCTAAAGATAGCGCATACATTTTGGACGAACTTTTGCATGCCGATGACGAGGCAAATAGAGCGCATTATTATAGCGAAATAATAAACTCGGTGATAGAATTCGGGTCGGGAGAAAAGTTCATTATACAGCTTAGTGATACAATCAGCAGGTTAGCGGTGGATAGGCTTCATATAATAGGCGATATATTTGATAGAGGGCCGCATCCTGATTATATTATGGAATATTTGATGGATTTTCATGATGTTGATTTTCAGTGGGGAAATCATGACATTGTTTGGATGGGAGCGGCTACCGGGAACTGGGCATGCATTACAAATGTGATACGGATGAACATAAGTTATAACAATTTTGATATGCTTGAAATAGGATACGGTATCAATTTAAGACCGCTCGCAGTATTTGCAGGAAAAATTTATGCAGATGATCCATGCACAAAGTTTATGCCCCATGTGCTTGATAAAAATATGTTCGATCCGGTTGATGAAAATTTAGCGGCTAAAATGCACAAAGCAATCGCTATAATACAGCATAAAGTTGAAGGGCAACGAATAAGATCTCATCCGGATTATAATATGCAACACCGTTTGCTTTTAGATAAAATAGATTGGAATGCAGGGACAGTTGAAATTAAGGGAGAAACGTATCCGCTACTTGATACGAATTTTCCTACAATAAATAAAAATGATCCATATGAACTTACCGAAGAAGAAAATTTGTTGATGAATACGCTGGAAGCATCATTTTTAGAAAGCGAAAAGCTACAAAAACATGTTAAATTTTTATATAATAACGGTGCTATGTATAAGTGCGTAAATGGAAATTTGCTTTACCATGGTTGTATACCTATGACAGAAGAAGGCGAATTCGAAAAGGTTACGTTAAACGGGCAGACTTTGTCGGGCAAAGCATATTTGGATTATTTGGATGCAGAGGTACGTAATGCGTATTTTAATCCGCTAGCTGCAGAGGAAACGGGCAGAGCAGGGGATATAATGTGGTATTTATGGCTGGGAGCAAAGTCTCCATTATTTGGTAAAGATAGGATGACTACATTTGAGCGTTCGTTTATTGCCGATAAAAAAGTGCACAAAGAATACACCGTACCTTATTATAAACTTATAAACCATAGAAAAAATTGTGAAAAGATATTGGAAGAATTTGGACTAAATGCTAAAACATCTCATATTTTGAACGGACATATGCCTGTCAAGATAAAGGATGGTGAAAGCCCGATTAAGGGTGAGGGAAAATTGTTTATTATCGACGGCGGGATTTCAAAAGCTTATCAGAAACAAACAGGAATTGCAGGATACACATTTATATACAATTCAAGATTCATGGCGCTTGCAGAGCATAAAAAATATACACCTAAAGGTGCGGACGGATTGCAGGAATTTCACGAACCCAGCATAAAAATAGTCGAAAACTTACCCGTTAGACAAACTGTTAAGATGTCCGATATAGGTGCAGAACTTGAAGGGCAGCTTGAAGATTTAAAGAAGCTTTTGCGCGCATATAAAACCGGCATTATTAAAGAGTGCAAGTAGACGTAACTGCTATGGAAAAAGAAAAAGCTTATACATATATGGTTAGGTGCAATGACGGTTCTTTGTATACCGGTTGGACTTTAGATTTAGCTAGAAGGATAAAAGAACACAATGAAAGTAAACTTGGAGCAAAATGTACTAAAGCCAAGCGACCTGTAACTTTAGTTTATTACGAAGAATTCGATACTAAAAGTGAAGCTATGAAGCGTGAATGTGAAATAAAGAAGCTAAATAAAGATAAAAAAGAAAACTTAGTAAAAAATCTACTTCACAAAACTCTGTAAATAGTGTATACTTGGAATGAGATATTATTGAAATTGTCAAAAAATGGCGAAAAAAAGCCACAGAACATAGGAGGTATGAAAATGGCAGAATTAGAGGGTGCTAACAAAACTCGAATCTTGCTGGAATCGGGTACGAATGAGATAGAAATTATTGAATTTACGATTGCTGATGAGGTGTTTGGCATAAATGTTGCTAAAGTTCGAGAAATCATGGTAGCGCAGGCTGTTAAGCCTATGCCGAATGCTCACCCTGTGGTAGAGGGCGTATTCAAGCCGAGAGATGAAATTATTACAGTAATAAGTTTGGATAAATATTTGGGACTTCCTTCCTGTGAGGGAAACGGTAGAGATATATTCATAGTTACGAATTTTAATAACTTGAGTTTTGCATTTCATGTTCATACTGTGGTTGGAATTGATAGAATTTCATGGAAAGCTATTAAAAAACCGGACAAAGCGGTATATGGAGGTAGTGACGGAGCGGCAACAGGAATTGCAGAGTATCAAGGTAGACTCATAACAATACTTGATTTTGAAAAAATTGTTGCGGAGATAAGTCCGGAAGCTACGATACAAGTTTCGGAAATAGAGGAAATGGGAGCGCGTTCTCAGTCAGAAAAACACATTTTGATTGCGGAAGATTCTATGTTGCTTGCAAAATTGATTTTGGAGTGTTTACATAAAGCAGGCTATACGAAGACTACTAGAACCGATAACGGTCAGGAAGCTTGGGATTACCTGCAAGAAGTAAAGGCAAGTGGCGATCCGATAAAGGATCATGTGAGTTGTATAGTTTCAGATATAGAGATGCCGCTTATGGACGGGCATAGGCTGACAAAGCTTATAAAAGAAGATCCGCAGTTGAAAGAAATACCGCTTATTTTATTTTCCTCGCTTATAAATGAAGAAATGCGAATAAAGGGAGAGCAACTTGGTGCGGATGCTCAGATAAGTAAACCGGAAATCGGTAAACTTGTTTCGCTGATAGATGCGTTTACTATGGAAGTTTAGTTTATAACTTTATCAAGTTAAAGAAAATGAATTTTTTAAGAAAGGGTGCATTTGCACCCTTTCTATATTTTGTGGATGAAAAGCATTAAAATCACTACATATAGGGGACAATTTTTAAAAACAGCAAAATTGGGAAATTATAACTGTAAAAATATTACAAAAATTTGTTTAAAATAAGTACAAAATATATTTTTTTAATTGTTAAGTGGTATAATTAAAAAATACTAACAAAAAAACGAAAGGATATATATGAGTAAAAAGTTAATAACAGTATTGATTTCATTGACAATTTTACTTTTTTCAGGAGTTTGTGTATATGGAAATCATGAAGTAGAGGGAACTTTTTTTTATAGAGATTTGTCATTAAACGGTGTTAAGGTAAGCAATTACAACTTAAAGAGTCCGATATTTATTTATAATAATGCTACATATGTGCCACTTGGGCGTGAGTTTGCTATT
>JBQMYS010000064.1:0-4110 GCA_052173355.1 Eubacteriales bacterium
CGAAGAAGCATCTGAAACATTACATTTGGTATTTTTTCCCTTAAAGTAGCAAGCCTTTCCCATGGAGATTCTTTCAAAAATCTATATGCAGTATCAAATGTTGCTCCACCCCACATTTCAAGCGAAAATAAATCCTTTCCGTAAAATGCCGTAGCGGGCGCTATCTTTTCCATATCTATAGTTCGCACGCGAGTAGCCATAAGCGATTGCTGCGCATCTCTCATTGTCGTATCGGTAATGAGAAGTTGCTTTTTCTCCTTAACCCAAGCGGCAAGTCCCTCAGGTCCTTTTTCATCCAAAATTTGCTTTGTACCTCTAAGTGCGGCAACTTCTTCCTTCTTTATTTTAGGGAATACAGGCACGTCAAACTGTTGTTTTTTAACCTGGTGCTCATTAACAGCCTTATTTGCAAGGAATGTAAGTATCTTATGCTCGTCATCTTCATTTTGAATTTGTACCAAATCCGGATTTGCTTCAATAAATCCTGTA
The DNA here is from genome assembly GCA_052173355.1 of Eubacteriales bacterium. Taxonomy (GTDB): domain Bacteria; phylum Bacillota; class Clostridia; order Peptostreptococcales; family Anaerovoracaceae; genus JABZIP01. The sequence goes on from JBQMYS010000064.1 coordinate 490, forward strand.
TCGCAATTCCCCGCTCTAAATGTTTCGTGGTTCAAAACGTTCATTATAAACCCGATATTAGTCTTAACACCCTTTATTTTTGCTTCATCCAAAGCACGAAGCGCCTTTGCAATCGTATCGTCAAATGTCCTGCCCCAAGCAGTAACCTTTACCAGCAAACTGTCATAATAAGGTGTGATATGCGCACCGGAAAAACCGTTACCGCCATCCAGTCTGATACCGAAACCCGAACCTGTCCTGTATCCGTCGATAACGCCTGTATCAGGAGCAAAACCGTTGCTTGGATCTTCAGTAGTTACCCTGCACTGTATAGCATACCCTCTAGGTTTTACATCCTCCTGACCTCTTATCCCTATTCTTTCGGAATCAAGTCTATAGCCTTCCGCTGCCAAAATCTGGCATTGAACTATATCTATACCTGTTACCATCTCGGTAACCGTATGCTCCACCTGTATTCTAGGGTTCATCTCAATAAAATAATGCTGCCCATGCTTGTCAACCAAAAATTCCACCGTTCCGGCGCTCCTGTAATTTACAGATTTAGCAATTTTTATAGCATCATTGCAAATTGCCTGTCTTTGTTCTTCTGTAATGCTTACAGCAGGTGTAAATTCTACCACCTTTTGATGTCGCCTTTGAATTGAGCAATCTCTTTCATGCATATGAACAAGATTTCCGTAATTATCTCCGAAAACTTGCACTTCGATATGTTTCGGTCCTTCCAAATACTTCTCAATAAAAATATCATCTATACCGAATGCTTTTTTAGCTTCACTTTTTGCGCTTCTGAATTCGCTAGGCATATCCTCTTTTGTCCTGACGATACGCATTCCTCTGCCACCGCCACCTGCAGCCGCCTTTAACATTACAGGGTACCCGCATTCGTCTGCTATTTTAAGTGCATCAGCTTCATCCGTAATAGCTTTCTCAACTCCCGGAATAGTAGGAACTCCAACTGAATTTGCAACTATCTTGGATTTTATTTTATCGCCGAGTTTATCCATCATCTCGTGAGTCGGTCCTATAAATACAATGCCTTCTTCCTCACACTTTCGAGCAAACTCAACATTCTCCGACAAAAATCCGTAACCGGGATGTATAGCATCAACACCTTTCAGTTTTGCAAGTTCTATTATTTCATTTATGCTTAAATAAACATCAACAGGTGCTTTCCCTTTACCTATTTGATAAGCTTCATCAGCCTTTGCTCTAAATAAAGAGTTCTTATCTTCTTCAGAATAAATTGCAACTGTACGAATACCCAGTTCTTTACACGCTCTAAATATTCTGATTGCAATCTCTCCGCGATTTGCAACTAGGACTCTCTTAAACTTCTGCTCCATTCCCTACTCCTTTAAATCAGTTAATTGTATTTTAAATTAAACCATACCCACATTATACGAATATATATGCCCTCTTGTCAAACGATATTTTTACATCATAAAAATTTTCAACTGAGAATGCTAAGAATCGCATTTTGTAATGATTTCAATGTGTGGAAACGGTATTGAAATACCCGCCGTGTCAAAGTATTTTTTTACATTATTTGTAATGTAATACTTAATTTGTGCATATTTTTCCGTATCACACCAAACCCTGAAATCTATATCTATACTGCTGTCATTATAAGCCGCAATTCCTATAAACGGCTCCGGATCTGAAAATATATCGCTATTGCTTTTTGCAAGCTTTTCTAAAGTTTCTTTTGCCTTGTCAAAATCATCATCATACGAAATCGAAAATACCAAATCCACTCTACGCGTTTCTTCAAAACTCGCATTTTTAATAACGGATGTTGTAATCTTGCCGTTTGGAACCGATATTACCTGATTGTCATACGTTTTCAAAATTGTATACAGCAAATCTATTTCCTGAACTACTCCGCAAGTGTCGCCTAAATCTACAAAATCTCCCATTTTGAAAGGTTTTGTAATTATTATTATGATGCCTCCTGCAATATTGGCAAGGCTGTCTTTAAGCGCCAAAGCAACCGCCGCACCCGCCGCACCCAGAACAGCTACGAAGCTTGTCGTATTTATACCTACCGCCCCGCAAACGGATATGAGTATCACTATGCATATCAGAACTTTTATTATATTTAATATAAACCTGTGCAATGAAACATCAATATTGCTTTTCAAAAGAATTTTGCGCACTATAAATAGGCAAATTTTCAATAAAATTACACCTATCAAAATTATGAAAATACTTTCAACTACACTGCCGGCAATTTCTTCAACTTCTGTAATAAATTTTGCCATAGCTCTTTCATGTATCTTCATTACCTTGCCGACCTTCTTCTTTCAAGTTCCCCGAGCAATTTCTTTCTAAGTCTTATATCTCCCGGTACAACCTCTACAAGTTCATCACTATTTATAAATTCAAGCGCTTCTTCAAGTGTAAACTCCCTTACAGGTGACAATTTGATTGCATCATCGCTACCTGCGGCACGCATATTTGTTGCTTTCTTTGCTTTACAAGGATTTACAACCATATCATCATTTCTGCTGTTCATTCCTACTATCATGCCTTCATAAACTTTTACACCCGGTTCAACAAATAGCTGCACTCGTTCTTGAATGTTGTAAAGGGCATAACCTGTGCAAGTGCCGGCTTCCTGTGCTATTGCAACACCGTTTGTCCTTTGAGGAATATCGCCTTTAAACTCCTCGTAACTATCAAAATGCCTTACCATAGTACCTTCGCCATGAGTGTCGTTTATAAACTCACTTCTGTATCCTAAAAGACCGCGAGTCGGAACCAGATATACCATTTTTGAATATCCGTTTTCCCCGCTCATTTCACGCATTACACCTTTTCTAAGATTAAGCTTTGATATTACGCTTCCTGCATATTCATCGGGCACTGAAAGAATCACTTCCTCCATCGGTTCAAGCACCCTTCCCTTTTCATCTTTGTGCATAATTACCTCGGGCTTTGAAACTGCAAGTTCATATCCTTCCCTGCGCATATTTTCTATTAGCACCGATAAATGAAGTTCTCCTCTGCCTGATACCTTAAATTCATCAGTTGTGGCAGCCTGTTCAACTACAAGTCCCACATTGACTTCAAGCTCTTTTTCAAGCCTTTCTTTAATGTGCCTTGACGTTACGAACTTACCTGCCTGCCCTGCAAACGGCGACTTGTTTACTATAAAATTCATAGATAACGTAGGATCTTCTATGTGTATCATCTCCATTGGTTCCGGATTTTGAGGATCGCATATGGTTTCCCCGATAAAAATATCCGATATACCGCAAACTACAACTATATCGCCACATTGCGCCTGTTCAACCGCAACCCTTTTCAATCCGCGATAAACAAATATCTGATTAACCTTTCTTTGAACTATTCCTCCTGTCGCCTTAGCAACACAAACCGTCTGTCCTGATTTCAAAATACCCTTTGTAATTCTGCCTATGCCAAGTCTGCCTATATAATCATCATATGCAAGCGATGAAACCTGCATTTGTAGCGGTTCATCGTTTAAATCGGGATAAACCTCAACATGCTCTATTATAGTTTCAAATAAAGGCGCAAGACTTAATCCGTTGCCGCCTTTCGGGCTTTTTTGAAGCTTGAAATCTCCTTGTTGAACTTGAATTTGCTCAACTTGCTTAG
>JBQMYS010000065.1:0-3768 GCA_052173355.1 Eubacteriales bacterium
AAGCTGCGCAACGCTTGCTTTCTTGCGAAAAATGCGCTTGCGACTTTCTCACCCACTCGCCGTGGGTTCTCGTCATGTCTGTACGAAAAGAAACCTCCGACTAATGTCGAAGGTTTCTTTTGGCGGAGGACATGGGACTCGAACCCACGGGGCTGTTACACCTTACTCGCTTTCCAGGCGAGCTCCTTAGCCACTCGGTCAATCCTCCATGTGCTTGAATTTTGATTTTGCGTTAAATTTAATCTAACTTGGATATGATAACATATAGTAAGTAAAAATACAAGCCCAAAAGTAAAATTGTATAAATTGTATTATAAAATTGTGTAATTAAGGTTGTTTGCGTTTTGGGTTTTGGGGAAACCATCCTTTTTTTACACGCTTTTCCTGTTCGAATAATTCTTTGATACTCCAAAGACAGGTAATTCCGAAAACGGCAGTGATAACACTTATAAGATAGTTTGAAATAGCCATGGAGGCTATTAAGCTTGCAATTCCTAAGATTGCAAAAACAGGCCAGACAGACTTGGTGAAGTGGTATTCAAATTTTACTACAACTACATGAAAGACTCCTATGAGTACAAAAGTAGCAAGTCCAACTTCTAATCCGATTAGGTTCATAATTTATATACTCGCTTTCTATATTTAGATAATATATATAATACATTTAAATAACGAAAATATCTACAAGTAAAAACAAAAAAATAATATTACAGCTAGCAAAAAAAATGAAAGAATGCTATAATTACATAGAGTGATAATTATGTACGGCAGACTTTGTAATTTCAAAAATTATTAAATACTACATACAAGGGAGATGTAAGTATGCGAATTCGCATAAATAAAAATAATATAGGATATATAAAACCGTTGTTGTTTTTTTTACTTTGTGTATTTTCGGCTTTTTTACTTGTAGCTTGCGGAAATATGGACGGAGAAAAATTAAATCGTGCAATTACGATGGACGATAACGCTTATAAAATTGAAGTTGCTGAGGATGGAAGCTATTTTGTAAGAATGCCCGCGGGTAGGCCGAGAGTGCCGGTGTTATCGTGCGAGTCCGGGGAAGTGGTGACACAACCGTTTTTTTCAGACGGCATGGATAGTTCTATGGCGAAGGTTGAAATAGATGACAGTATCTATGCTATCAAATTTATTAAGGACTCAAAACTTGGATTTGAATTACAGTATGACGATCGTTACAAGTTTATGCCTAAAGATATTAAGGCTACGAGTTTTAAAAGCAGTAATACAAATGTAGCGGAAGTTGATGACTTAGGCAATATAAAAATTGTCGGGGTGAGTGACAGCGGGGTAACTATAAGTGCTACTGACGGCATAAATACAGAGGAACTTCGCATTACGAAAACTGTAAGAGCACCACTTAGTGTATATATGTTGACAGGGCAAAGCAACGGAGCTTATTATTATCCGGAACCGGAAAATGCCGCGGTTACAAGACCGGGAACGGCATATCATTACAGCGAACTTGCAAGCGGTATACGTATAGAATCAATGAATTCAGAAGCAGGTACAATGGATAGAGGAAATATTGAACCTGCTTTGGCAAAAGAACTTTATAGTCGTATGGGAGAAAAAGTCCTTGTGGTAAATAGTGGTGTAAGCGGTCAAAAAATTGAGACATTTGTTCCGATACAAGGAGTTTCGTACCAAAACATAGACAGAGTTTGGCAGATAGTTTGCAGAAATTTGGATGATAAAGATTTCAAATCGAAGTACGAAGTTAGACTTAGAAGTTATATATGGGTACAAGGAGAATCCGACCCTACAACCGACGTGGCAATTTATAAGAGCGATTTTATGAAATTGCACCAAATGCTAAGAAGCAGTGACTACGGTTTCGATTACGGCTTTATAGTAAAGGTTAGAGAAAAATACAAAAATGCGGCTCTTGCGCAAGAGGATTTGACTATTGAAAATGAAGATATAGCTATGGCGACAAGGCAAACGGAGACATTTTCCGTAAAAGACGGAACTATGCGTAGTGATGATACTCATTATTCGCAAATGGGCGATAACATAATAGGCGAAGATACGGCAAAGACGATTGTAAAAGCATATTTGGACGGTGTTGATTCGGTTAAGCAGGATTTGGCGGTAGGCAAGCGCAGTACGAACGAAGCAATTTAAAGTAATAAACCAGGGATGAGGTATTTTTATGGCAGGTAAGAGCAAGGATGCAAAGAAACCTAAAAAAGAGAAAAAGCCTAAAATGACTTTGCAGGAAAAGGTTGCAAAAGAAAAAGAGAAAATTCAAAGAACGGCGGCAGCCAAGATAGCAAAGGCGGAGGGTAAGCTGAAAAAGGCTGAACAAGCTGAAAAAAACAAAGAGAAAAAAGAGCAAAATAAAGAAAAGAAGCTACTTCAGAAAGAAGCCAATGCAGTTAAAAAATTAGAGAAAAAGCAAGAAAAAGCTGAGCAAAAGGCGGAAAAAAAGGCGCTTGCAAAAATTCGAAAACAGGAAATCAAAGATGAGAAGCGTGCTTTGAAGATGCAAAAACGCGCAGAACTTGCTGCAAGGACTCCATTGCAAAAAAAAGTTGATAGAAAACGCAAACTTAGGCGTACAGGTATTGTGCTTATAGTTATAGTGTTGCTTTCTGCTATAAGTTTTGCAGGGGTTAAGAGTGCTCCTATGATAGCTAAAAAGCTGAATATACCTAAGTTTAACATAGCGGAAAAAATACCGTTTCTTAAAGAAAAGCCCAAAGAAGATGATAAAGCGGATAAGGACGGAAAAGACTCAAAAGATAAAAAAGACTCTAAAGATGAAAAAGATGTTAATGATGAAAAAAATACACCGCAAGAACCGGAGGTGGTGGATGATGTAACGCTTATAGTTGCCGGCAGTAAGGTATTGCATCCTTATTATACGGAAGCGCTTGGTAAGTTTTTGGAATTGGATAAGGCGACTTTAAAAGAACAGTCCAGTGTTTTGACAAATGAGGAGGCGTTTACTAATTTGATAAATGGAGATTGTCAAGTTATATTTTCACATTTGCCTACTGAAAAAGAGAATCGAATGGCATCCATGGCGGGTAAGACATTAAATCCTGTTCCAATTTTGAATGGTGGATTTGTCTTTATTACAAACAAAGAAAATCCGGTGAAAAATTTAACCAAAACGCAACTGTATAACATATATACCGGTACTATAACGAATTGGAAAGATTTAGGCGGGGATGATGCGCCGATAGTTGCAATGCAAAGATCCGGAAAATCTGCCGCACAAACAACTATGTATCAGGAAATTGTGAACGAAGAAGAAATCCAAAAAGTTTCCGCTCAGCTAAAACCGGAATCTACAAGTGATATAATAAATGCGGTTGAATCAGATAAAAATGCCATAGGTTTTTCACATTATTACTATATAGATCAAAGTAAGCACAAATCGAAAATAAATCTTTTAAAAGTAAACGGTGTATCGCCGACTGAAAAGAATATAGCAAATGCTAAATACCCGCTTACAATATATACATATGCCATAGTGTCTGTTGATGAAAATACCATGGATCTTGAAAGTGTGCTTGAGCAAGTTGATACGCGTATACAGCAAAAACGTGAGGAGCAGCAAAAAGAGGCGGCGGAAAGCGAAGATAAAGAGAAAGAGGATGTTACTGACGTTGAAGAAAAGAAAGAAGAACCGCTACTTAAAATTCGATTTATTAAATGGTTGCTTAGTGAGAAAGGTCAATCACTTGCTGAAAAACATGGGTTTATCAGACATGATAATCCGTTGCCGTAATTTTT
>JBQMYS010000066.1:0-3715 GCA_052173355.1 Eubacteriales bacterium
AAGGAGGTAAGTGTATGGGTAATTTAGGAACTATAGTTGTTGGCGGAATACTTCTTGTTATAGTGGCGGCTATATTGATAAATTTGATTTCTAAAAACAAAAAAGGAGAATCCGGTTGCGGTTGTGGATGCTCGGGATGCGCAAGTGCGAACACTTGCCATCCGCAAATTGAAAAAGCAGAAACTACTACAAAAGACAAAAAGTGAAAATGAAATTTTGTAGCAAATTGAAAGTTTAAAAGATTAGCACCTCGCCCTCCGAGGTGCTAATCTTAGCCCCCGAGGTTAGCATAAACTAACTAAAAGACGAAGAACTCCGCTGTTATAGCAAGAGTATCATAAAAATGAAAAGAGGTATTGTAATAACGCATTTATATAAATAAAGAGGAACAATCTATGTGCGAAGAAATTTTAATAAGGCATTGCAGCCCCACGTTGGCAGGTATTAAAACGGCGAATTTGGTAAGTGTTGCGTATGAAACTTATGACGAGCTTTGTTTGGAACTCAAAAAATTTAATACAAAATTTGCAAGAAAGGGGCTTCGTGCGCTTGCATTTAGATATAAGGATGGACGTGCGCTTGTATATATATATCGACCTGCGAAACTTGAAAGAGATTTGTCAGGCAGTGAGGCGGGCAGTTTGCTTGCTCTATGTGGTTACGATCAAACAAAGCCCAAAAGATGTGTAAAGATGCTTGCGGAAAAATTTGGAAAAAGTGATACCTTTCCTCATGAAATCGGACTTTTTTTGGGCTATCCCCCTTCAGATGTACGTTCTTTTATAGAAGAAAAAAGAGGATGCGGTAATAAATGCAAATGCAGTGGAGTTTGGAAAGTATACGGCGATGCCGAAAATGCATTAAAAATATTTTGTATGTATGAAAAATGCAAAAATATTTATTACAAACAATGGAAATGCGGAAAGCCTATTGATCGGCTAATTGTAGCCGTTTGATATATTAAAAACCAATAAAGTAAAAGGAGAATCTAAAATGGCAAAAGTAAAGGTAGTATACTGGTCAGGAACCGGTAATACAGAGGCAATGGCAAATGCAATCGGCGAAGGAATAGTTGCAGGCGGAGCGGAGGCAGATGTAAAATCTGTATCAAACGCAACGGTTGATGAACTTGTATCAGAAAATGTCTTTGCTTTGGGTTGTTCTTCAATGGGAGATGAAGTGCTTGAAGAAACTGAAATGGAGCCGTTTGTTGAAGAACTTGAAAAATCAGTTGCAGGAAAGAAAATTGCACTGTTCGGTTCATATGGCTGGGGAGATGGTCAGTGGATGCGTGATTGGCAAAAGAGAATGGCTGATGCGGGTGCGGAAGTTGTTGATGGCGAAGGTCTGATCTGTAACGAATACCCGGATGATGATGCATTGGCTAAGTGCAGAGCTTTGGGACAAAATTTGGCTGTAATGTAATATTCTAAAATAAAAAAAGGGCAAGTGCCCTTTTTTTATTTACTCAAAGACTTTTTGTGTTAAATGCTAAAGAAAAGCGCAGATTTGCCGATATACTGTTTGAGAAACCACGAATAGTAAAAAAATGTAAAATATAAGATATAACAATTTACATGAGAAAGGGTAAATGAAATGAAAATATTGGGGAATTATTTTTCGATGCAAGTGAATAAACCTGCTAAAAATCTAAAAAGCAAATCTGTAAACGCAGCAGAAAGCAAAAAAACATCGCAGATTGCAGATTCTATAATAATCACGAGCAATAGAGAAAGTGTTGCACCTGCAAACTTTACATCAATGTTAAAAGCGCGCTTGAGTGAGAAAATAAGAGAAGAAAAGTCAGAGGAGCAATTAAATTTGATTGCGGATAAAATTGCAGGTGGAAATTACAAAATTGATGCAGATGAGATTGCAAAAAAGATGATGCTTAGAGGTTAAAAGAAATGGCAGTCTTTGAGGAAGTAAAAAATCAAATGCAGGAGTATTCGCAAACATTTGACGTTCTGCTTGAATTTGAACAGCGCAAATTTGAAGCTGTAAAAGAAAAAGATTTAGATGTTATAGACGAATATTTAAAAGAGGAGCAAGCGTATTTGTTGCAACTACGCGGTTTTGATCAAAAAAGAGAAGCCTTACTCAAGGCAAACGGATATAGCGGATATACTTTTCGTCAGATTATCAATGAAGCTGATGGTGAAGAAAAAGCGGATTTGGAAAATTTATACACAGAAATTGAGCAAAAGATTGATAGATTTAAAAAACTTATGAAGACGATAGATTCGTATATAGATTTGCAACTTTTCAGTGTGGAAAGTGCTATTGAAAAAATCCATGAATTTGAGGGAAAACAGCAATTAAATACTTATGAAAAAGATGCTAAGAGTACACCAAAAGAACCAAAAGCACGCTTTAAAAGTACCAAAGCTTAGATATACGGGGGAATTATGTTAAGATCAACATTTTACACATTTACGACAGCATTGAGAGGCATGAATTCAGCTCAAAAGGGCCTTGATGTAACAGGACAAAATATATCAAATGCAAAAACGCCGGGATATACCAGGCAAAGGGCGGATATTTATGCTGCAGTTGCGGGCGGATACGGAGATAGGTATGCAACCAGAATGTCAACAATGGCAGGACAAGGGTCAATAGTGGACAGTATATCTCAGATTCGAGATCAGTTTTTGGATGTAAGATTTAGGAGAGAAACGGCAGCAGGCAGTGAAGATGCAACTAAACTCGATGTTATGAATGATATGGAGCGATTTTTTAATGAAATTGAAAAGTCAGGTCTGCAAGATAGCTTTAACAATTTTGTAACAAGACTTCAGCAACTTTCCAGAAATGTTGAGAGTCCGGAGTTTGATAATTTGGCAAGAGATGCTGCTCAGAGTCTTGCTATGCAATTAAATCATTATGCGCGTCAGCTGAAAAGCGTAAGAGAAGGTCAAGAGTACAATCTTAAGAAAGTCGACGTACCCGAGGTCAACGATTTGCTTAAAAAAATTGGAGAATTAAACAGGAGTATTAGGGAAGTGCAGGCAAATGGCGGTCCTGCTTTGGAATTGAAAGATGAAAGAAACCTGCTATTGGATAAACTTGCTTCCCATGTAGATATAACTGTAAATTATAAGCCGAATTACATGGCAGGAGACTTGATGGTAGAGGATGTAACTATCAGTTTGATTGGAAAGAGCAAGGTAGACGGAAGTCGTATAGAAAAACCTATAGTCTACAATGAGTCGGTGGCGAAACTTAAAGTTGAAACACCAAGTGCAGATGGGACTAGAAAATCTTATGTTACAGTTGATGCCACAGATCTTCCTGCAAAAGATTTGAATACAAAACTTGAAGGATTTTTGAGAGCAATGGCAAATGCCAATGCAAACGTGATGCAAATTAAAAATAAGGTTAATGGAGAATACGACAAATATCAAGAATTTTTCAAACAAGTTACACCACCACCTCCTGCTACACCTTTAGTAAATAGGCCGGCATTGACGGCAGAGCTTGATCCGAGTGTGCAAGATATAATAAACACTATTTTTGATAAAACAAATGCGACGCAATTTCCGACCCCAATCGCAGGGATGACAAAGGAGGAATTTACAGAACTGATTGGAATTAAAACTGCTGATAAAATTGAGGAGGCGCTAAAAAATACGGGTGGTGTTATTGAAAAATTGAAAGAGGTTGTGCAAAAACATAAAGAGGCAAGTAAAAAATACAATGAACTTGTTGACAAAAA
>JBQMYS010000067.1:0-3244 GCA_052173355.1 Eubacteriales bacterium
CTTTTTTTCCGTACGGACGGATATTTGTATGATGAAACGCGAAATCTGCTCATTCAGGAGTTTTCAGATACGGTACTTGTGAATAATGTAATCGAACAAATTGCATCCGGTAAAAATACGCTAAATACTATAGCGGGGGCGATTGGAGAAAAAGAGCAAAGCGTACTTTACTCGCTCCAAAAACTTATAGGCATAGGGCTGGTGGAAAAAATAAAATGCATTACAGAGGAAAAAAACAAGAAAAAAACAGGGTATGTTTTGAAGGACCATATGTTTGCGTTTTGGTACAAATTTATCCCGAAGGCAACGAGTTTGATAGAGATAGGGCAAGGCGAGCTTTATTATAAAAATGCGGTAAAACCGCTACTTCACATGTTTATGGGAACGGTGTTCGAGGATATGTGCAGGTACTATATGCTTAGGCAGGGTGCCCTTGGCAAGTTCGGTTGTTTTATCACGAAAGTAGGCAAATGGTGGGGTAATGAGCAAACGGACGGTGAGGAACGGACAGTGCAAAGCGCCGATATTGACGTGGTTGGATTAGCGCCTATCGAGAAAAAAGCGATTATCGGGGAGTGTAAATTCAAAAATGAAAAGACAGACCGAGGAGTTTATGAGACCTTGATTCGCAGGGCGAATGTGATTGAAGGGAAATACAAAATAGCAAAATACGTTTTATTTTCACTTGCAGGGTATACGAAGTGGTTTGACGATTCACAGGACGAGCGTCTAATACTTTTAACCCTTGAGGATTTGTATTGTGAGTAATTGTAGTTGGGCATACAATTTCCATATATTGACACATATACATTTGACAATCTACAGAAATAATAATATAATATCTTTAGAATAAAGGAGGTGCAGTAATGCCTAATATTAAATCAAGCACAGATTTACGAAATAATTACAATGAAATATCTTCATTTTGCCATGAAACGGGGGAACCTATTTTTGTTACTAAAAATGGTCGTGGAGATTTGGCTGTTATGAGTATTGAGGTATTTAACAAATTTATGGGAAGATATGAATTATATCAACTTCTTGAGCAAAGTGAAACTGATTTTGTAAACTCCCGAACCTTAACTTTTGATGATTCCATGAAAAGCTTGAGGAAGGAATTAAAAAATGCAACACTATAAAATTATAGTTTCTGCGAGTTACCATGGGGATTTAAAAGATATTATCAATTACATTTCACATAATTTTGATGCACCTTTTACTGCATCAGAGCTGCTTGACGTTATAGAAAATACCGTATCCAATTTATCATATATGCCGTATCGGTACAATTTGGCTGAGGATTCGTATCTTAATCATAAAGAATTTAGAAAATGTTTTGTTAAGAACTATATTATTTTCTATAAAATTAACGAAGAAAGTAAGACCGTAATGGTGCATCGCATACTTCATGCAAAGCAAAATTGGATTGCTATCTTGTAAAATAGCCGGTTAGTTTAACAGTGGAGGATTGAACGTTATGGAAAATGGGCTTAAATACGTTTCTCACGCTGGGCACGAAGTGGCCATTTACAAGATAGACATTAAACATATGACGGCAAAGGTGAAAAAATAAAAATAGTTGTAATTTATATGCTTTGGTATATAATAGTCCTTAAAGGAAAAGGAATGAAATAAGGAATGGATAGAAAAAAACAAATCGAAGCGGATATGATGATACTCCTCGTGACTTGCGCGTGGGGTGTTTCATACGTACTTACAGATTATTCGTTAAAAGACATGGGGACTATGACTCTCAATGCGCATAGGTTTTTGATAGGAGCGGCGGTTGCGGCAGTATTCGGATTTAAGCGATTGATTAAAGTAAATAAAATTACGCTTCTGTATAGCCTTGCGATTGGAACCGCTCTTAATTTAGTGTATGTTTGTGTAACATACGGTATGACTCGTACATCTATTGCAAACGCAGGTTTTCTATGTGCAATGACAGTGCTTTTTACACCATTGTTTGCGCGTGTATTTTTAAAGCAACGCCAGGAATTGAAAGTAATTATATCAGTTGCATTCAGCATAGTGGGTATAGCGTTGCTGACACTTGATGAAAATTTTTCGATAAATATGAATCACTTGGCGGGGGACATATTGTGTCTTGGATGTGGGGCTTTTTATTCGATTGACTTGTTACTTACAGAAAAGGCTGTTGAACGCAAGGATGTGAATCCGTTTAACTTGGGTATACTGAACTTAGCGGTTGCAGGAGTTGAATTCTTGATATTGTCATTTTTTATAGAATCTCCGCATCTTCCGACAAGCCCGATGTTTTGGGGTAGTACTTTGTTTTTGGCAGTATTCTGCACAGGGCTTGCTTTTGTAATCCAGCCGGTGGCACAGCAATATACTACAGCAACTCATATAGGTGTAATATTTACCTTGGAACCTGTGTTTAACGCTTTTGCGGTTTACTTTTTCTTGCAACAAGCGCTTAGTACGCGAGCATATTTTGGCGGATTTATAATGGTAGTTGCGGTTTTGATAATGGAACTTAACATTAAGTTTATTTCTCCTCGGACAAAATCTCAAGACCCTCAAAGAAAGTGTCAATAGACGGCCTGCCACCATAGTCGGATTTTCCTCGCAGTAAATCCATTTCCAGACGGATAGCATCAAAATTAAATAACACATTTTATAGATCTTCGGATTCGCTGTTTTACTATTTTTGAATCTTCGCATACGTTAGCAGAATAATCATTTAGTGTTGTTTTTCGTTGTGCTCGTCTTATCTTCAGGAATATCGATTACGGATTTAATACCGTCTAGCATTGAGCGAAGTTTACGCTTTTCAATAACGCTTTTAATAACGTTTTCTATCTCTATGACATTGTTGGGTTTGATTATGAAAAACTCAATACCCGCATTTATATTTCGCACTTCTTTTACAACAGTTATCCCGTCTTTTACAGGCATTAGTAAATCTATCATGACTATGTCGGGATTTTTAGATAAAATTTCGGGAATCGCTTTTTCCGAATCGGTGTTTGAACCTATGACTTCACCAAGGTTTTTGGTTTTACCTTGGAAGTTGCCGTATACGGATATAGTATATCCATGGTTCAAAAAACAAGCGGCACAGGAAAAGATTTTTAATAATAGAACATCATATGGATTTAGTTATGAATCTTTGTGATCGAATATACGTGATGAACTTCGGTAAATTCCTGGCAGAAGGCGTACCGTCCGAAATCCAAAATAACAAGGATGTTGTTGAGGCTTATCTTGGAAAGGAGGA
>JBQMYS010000068.1:0-3110 GCA_052173355.1 Eubacteriales bacterium
TCCTCCGACAATTATTGTCCCCATAGTTTCACTCATACACTTACCTCCTTTTTTTAATTTTAAATTACCTTTTGAAACCAAACACAGCCGGTTATTTTACTTTTTCCTTATAACCTTTCGGCATAGGTCTGAATAATAGATATAACAACCCTGCAAGTGCCAATACGGCAATTACCAACCCTATTATATTCATATCTCCATTTACCGCCATGCCGATTTGATAGAATATCAGCGAAACAACATATGCAAGTACGCACTGATACCCGATTGCAATCCACGTCCACTTAGCATCATTCATCTCTCGCTTAATAGCTCCCATCGCTGCAAAACAAGGTGCGCACAACAGATTAAACAGCAAAAACGCATATGCGGAAAGCGGTGTGAACATTTCTCTCATTTTATCCCAAATCTGCCATCCATTTTCTGCTACTTCATCAAATCCGCCATAAAGTACACCGAATGTTCCAACAACGTTTTCTTTCGCAATCAGTCCCGTAATAGTTGCAACCGTTGCTCTCCAATCTCCAAATCCAAGAGGTATAAAAATCCAAGCTATTGCATTTCCGATATTTGCCAGCAACGAATTGTTCAAATCTTCTACCATTCCGAATCCGTTTTCAAATCCGAAACTCATCAAGAACCAAAGCAAGATTGCCGATAGCAAGATAATTGTTCCTGCTTTTTTTACGAATGCCGAGCCTCGTTCCCACATAGACCTAAGAACATTAACAACCGTAGGTATATGGTACGGAGGAAGCTCCATTACAAACGGCGCAGGGTCTCCCGCGAACAGTTTGGTTTTTTTGAGCATTATACCTGAAACGATTATAGCTATTATTCCGACAAAATATGCACTCGTGGTTACCCATGCTGAATTTCCGAATAGCGCACCTGAGATCAATGCTATTATCGGAAGTTTTGCACCGCAAGGCATAAACGAAGTCGTTATGATTGTCATTCTTCTATCATTTTCACTTTCAATAGTACGAGATGCCAATATTCCCGGTACGCTACAACCTGTTCCGATAAGCATAGGTATGAAAGATTTTCCTGACAAGCCGAATTTTCTAAATATCCTATCCATTACAAATGCAATCCTCGCCATATACCCGCAACCTTCCAAAATTGCAAGAAGTAAGAACAACACCAGCATTTGCGGTAAGAATCCCAATACAGCGCCAACTCCGCCGATTATACCGTCTATAATAAGACCTCTGAGCCAAGGTGCGCAGTTAATTGCATCCAGCCCGCCTCCAACAAGATCAGGTATACTTGGTATAAACGTTCCGTAATCTTCAGGAGCAGGTTCTTCAATATCTTTTACTTTCTGATACTCTTTGTAATCAACATTGAATCTATCCGTTACCTCTCCTTCATCATCGTAAAGTACCGCTTCTGTAGTGATTTCCTTTGCTTCAGGATCTGTAATTTCAACTCCTGCTTCCTCAAGTGCAGCTTCAAATGCTTCTTTTTTTGCTCCGGGTACTACGTATTCTTCTGCCGCTTCTTCGTACTGCGCAGTTCCTATACCTAGAACTCTCCATCCGTCTCCGAACAGATTATCATTTACCCAGTCGGTGCACATAGTTCCAACTGTTGTAATTGAAAGGTAATATACAACAAACATTACCGCCACAAATATCGGTAGTGCAAGTATTCTATTTGTTACAATTTTGTCAATTCGGTCGGAAGTAGTCATCTTGCCGGCGCTTTTCTTTTCATAAATGCCATCAAGGATTCCCTTGATTCTTACGTACCTTTCACCTGTGATAATACTCTCCGCATCATCATCCATTTCTTTTTCTGCAGCTAAAATATCCTGTTCAACATGCTGCATTTTGTTTTGTAAATTGAGTTTTTCAATGATTTTTTCATCACGTTCAAATATTTTAATTGCAAACCATCTTTGTTTTTCGCTAGGCAGTTCATGCAAGCATTCTTCTTCGATATGGGCTATAGCGTGTTCCACTATTCCGCTGAAAATATGCTCAGGTTCCTTACCTTTGCTGTTTGCCGCTTCAATGGCTGCACTTATCAGCTTGTCTATTCCTTCGTTTTTAAGTGCCGATATTTCAACAACCGGACATCCGAGTGCCACTGAAAGCTTCGCAATATCTATTTTGTCGCCGTTTTTTCTGACAACGTCCATCATATTGATTGCTATTACAACAGGCAAACCGATTTCAAGCAGCTGAGTTGTCAAATAGAGGTTTCTCTCTAAATTACTTCCATCTACTATATTTAAAATCGCGTCCGGCTTTGAATCAATCAAATAATTTCGCGCTACCACTTCTTCCAATGTATATGGAGATAGCGAATAAATACCCGGTAAGTCCGTAATGATTACATCTGCGTGTTTTTTTAGTTTTCCTTCTTTTTTCTCGACCGTAACACCCGGCCAGTTTCCAACAAACTGGTTAGCACCTGTAAGGGCGTTAAAAAGCGTTGTTTTTCCACTATTTGGATTGCCCGCAAGTGCTATAATCTTTTTTTCTGCCATTTTAAAAATATTTCCTCCCTCGTAATAATGTACCTAATTAACCTCAATTAGCTTTGCATCTTCTTTTCTAACAGAAAGCTCATATCCGCGCACTGTAATTTCCATAGGATCTCCAAGCGGTGCAACTTTTCGAACAAGAACCTCTATCCCTTTAGTCAAGCCCATATCCATAAGTCTTTTTTTTACCGCACCTTCGCCATGCAGCTTTACAATAGTAGCGCTTTCGCCAATTTTAACTTCACCTAACGTCTTCATCTTCAATCCCCCGCTTTCATTATATGCCTATCATATCATAATTTTTTTTGCCAATTCCAAGCTTACGCCAACACGTGATTCCTTAACATTTACTATCAGGTTTCCGGCACTTTCATTCACAACTATAATTTCTCCACCTGCGACAAATCCGAGATTTTCCAAATGCTTTTTCTGCTCCTGCGAACCGCCTATATGCTTGATTGTATAACTTTCACCCGGTTTCGCAAACAATAATGGTAACATAATCTTCTCCTGAAAATATTTTTATTAACGGGCGCACAAAAGTTAGCCCTTGCTCACCCTTAACATATATATAATAATAGCTATAGCTAACTTTGTCAATATTTTTTTTGAG
>JBQMYS010000069.1:0-3084 GCA_052173355.1 Eubacteriales bacterium
AGTAAAATCATTAACTCGTTTATTTTCAGATGTTTTCTTATTTTGCAAAGATACTAAAAAGTTCCGAATATCAAAGTGTACTAAAAGTGTACTTTATGACAAAAAACAGGCAAAAATGAGCAAAAACAGCAAATACAAGAAAATAGTAAATTATTGATTATCAATAAGATATAATCTTTTAATTTCTCTTGTTTTCATGGCATTGTACCGGGTCTGGGTACAATGAGAAAAGGGAATAACCTATTATCAATTAGATAGGGTTGTTTCCTTTCTTTTTTGTAGAATACCCCAATATATTACTTTGATGAAGTGTTTAGATATTATCTCTCCTCTTCATTGCCGCCTGTCTTCTTATTGTTCTTGCGTGGTGAAATACGTTTTAGGTCTTGATCAAGCTGTTTGATACTTTCAAGGTTTTCTAATTGTCGCTGCTGTTCTTTATAAGCAATGTATTCTTTTGTAGCTTTATCTACAGCAAGCTTGTGAGAAATAGTACCAGCATGTTCAAGAATATTCTTCTCGTTCAAAGTGAGTACAAGGCGTAGCTTTTGCACCCAATCATGCATATACATTGGTTTCTCTGCTAAGGCTTGTGCTTCGGCATAAGCAAGGAACTGCTCTACGATAAGTTTTAACTGTCCAATCTCTTTCTCATTAAGATAGTTCTTACCTATCAGGGCATCATTCTTGGTAACTTTTCCCTCTTTTTCTGTAGAAGTAAGGCCCATCATTGACAGTGAAGCATTGGCACGATAATACATAAGTTCTGCAGCCGTCTTTCCACTGACAGCCCAAAGCAGTTTGTTCTGTACCTCCTTAAAGAACTCCAATGTCATTTCAGCAGATGGATTATAGTCGATACTTGTTGCGTATATATCCTTTATTTGTTGATAAAATACTCTCTCTGAAAGGCGTATATCACGAATACGGTCTAAGAGTTCTTTGAAATAATTGTAGGAAGATCCTGTTTTGAAACGCTCATCATTCAATGTAAAACCTTTGATGATATATTCTCTTAGTCGCTGTGTAGCCCAAATACGGAACAGTGTGCCTTGCTGTGACTTTACACGATAGCCAACAGAGATAATTACATCGAGGTTGTAGTAATCAACTTGATAAGTTTTATTATCAGCAGCAGTTGTTGCATAATTTGCAACAACTGAAGAAGCGTGTAGCTCTCCTTCCTCGAAAACATTTTTAATATGCCGTGAAACTGTTGATTTGTCACGCCCGAAGAGGGTTGCCATCTGATCTAATGAAAGCCACACAGTTTCTTTCTCAAACCTAACATCTATCTTTATATTCCCATCTGCCGACTGATAGATGAGCATATTGTCATTTTCCATATTTGTATAACTTGTTTATGTTATAAAGGTGATCCTTATTTTCCAAACTTTATATGTTATAAGTGAGAAAATAGCAATCACAAATTAAACAAGATAGTATTACAAGAAGCTCTAAGAAATATAACATACATGTCAATTTTGCAGTTATTGCATTTACTCTAATTGTTTCCTATACATAGAGTCTAAAGTATTTCCATTTTTATCCTTCCATGTAATCCATCCATTATTGTTACTACCAATACAGAAATCGGCAGCTGTGCTTGGACTATTGAAAGTAATATCTGAAGCTAATTCTTGTTTTTCATTGTGCAAATGAGTGTATTCTTTCAACATTTTCTCTCGTTTATCCTTCCAAGTGAAGGATGGAACTGATGAATTAGTGATAATACTGCCTTTTAAAACTGTAAATCCTTTGCTATGATAGAAACCCTTTGCATCGCATCCACGTCCCTTTGTAAAGAAAAAATGTTCTTTTTGGGGTTTGGTAATATCAAATATACTACAGCCCATAAAAGAAGTGAGAAATTTTACATCCTCGAAAAATTCGTCCATATCATCCTTGCGGTATTCAGGGAGATTAGGTCCTTTAGGAGTTTGCTTATTTTCATTCAATACAAAAGAATTTGACATCTTTGCTTCTGCTATTGCTTTATGCTCTAAATATTGTACGTCAGCTTTTGTCATCGCTGCATCTTTAGAAATAAAAAGCAAGGCTTTTTGCCAAAAAGCTTTCTTGCTGTCATGGTCTCTTACTCGTTCGCGAAAGTTCTCAGTCTCTCCAATATATGCTTTCGGTTTCGTCTCTTCGTCTTCACCCAATAGAATGTAAAAAGCCGGTGTCTGCAATTCTGTTCGCTTATTCAAGATAGAAAGATGTGAGCGAGGAATCACATACATTTGGCAAATCTTATTACTGATAAAAACATACTGTGTCCCTGTAGGATCTGCGTCTAATAAATATGTTGTAATGGTCTTGCCCATATATTTCTAATTTAAATTAAAAAATTTCTACTAATCATTCCATGACTATCAAAGGATATTTCTTTGCTTCTTTGTCCTCTTTGCTTCTCCAACCCCACAATATTAGCACAGGCGGCTCCTTGTCCACGTTAAGAATTGGATACTTGTATGTCCAGATTCATTTGGCTTACAGCGTAGCCATAACTATCCACCAAATGCTTGATGTATCTTTGTTTAACCTCTTCCTCTAGCTTTAGTACAAGTCATTTGTCTTTTAGAGGAGCGTATATCTTATTGTCTTTTTTGTATTTCCATATAGCTTTTCTTTACATGCTTATGTAACTTGATTGCGCCCATAAAATTACTTATTATTTCTCAAACTATATGTGAACTTAAGTGGAAATATAGCCATAATGAATCGAAAAAAGTTTTTCAATTCATTTTTATCTTGTCAATTCAATCTCGGTAAACTGCTGATTGTCTTTGGCTTTAGCTTGTTTACCACAAGAATGTATTTCTCCGTGTGCTTCAATCTGTTCCTGGTAGAGGGCCATTTTGGGTTTATTTTGCTGTGAAAAAAACGTACAAAACGTTCATTTATTTTGCGTCGAGGAAAAAGTTTTCGCAAATAAGCCAAGCATTTGGGTAGTTGGTGCATGGGTGGTAAGTTGTTGATAATCAGTGGTTTTGTGAGATGTTTGGTGTTTTTGCTTGTCGAATGTAGCTTGAAATGCCGAAAAAAATGGCTCAAAGCAGCCCTTTTACCATGTAAAAGCAT
>JBQMYS010000070.1:0-3081 GCA_052173355.1 Eubacteriales bacterium
AGTAATCTCATAGCTGTCTTCGCTTGTATTAGCATAAAAAAGCCCCACTCGTATATAATGCCTTTCAGATGCATTTACGCTTGCATTTATTCCGCTTAAAATAAAAATTCCAAAAACGAGTATAAAAAATATCCATCTTTTTTTTATCATTTCCACATTACCTCTTTAAATTTCAATTCCCAAATGCTTGTAAGCTTTTTCAGAAACAACTCTACCTTTTTGAGTCCTGTGCAAAAACCCTTCCTGTATCAAAAATGGCTCGTAAACATCTTCTATCGTTACTCTGTCCTCTCCTATCGCAACTGCAATAGTATCTATTCCGACAGGTCCTCCCTTGAATCTTTCAATTATCATCTTGAGTATGCTTCTATCCAATTCTTCAAGACCTGATGAATCAACTCCTAATGAGGCCAAAGCTTCTTCGGTAATATCCATATCTATTACACCATTACCTTTTACCTGCGAAAAATCACGCACACGCTTAAGCATCCTATTTGCAACTCTCGGTGTTCCTCTTGACCTTCTTGCCATTACAACAAGCGCCTCATCACTCGCCTCTATATTCAATATTGCAGCTGAACGTCTTAAAATATTTGTAAGTTCATCAACTGTATAAAGTTCAAACTTGCTTATTACACCGAATCTGTCTCTAAGCGGTGCCGAAAGACTCCCTGCTCTTGTTGTCGCCCCAACAAGTGTAAATTTGGCAAGGTCCAGTCTGATAGAACGTGCTGAAGGGCCTTTTCCTATTATAATATCCAAAGCATAATCTTCCATAGCCGAATATAGGACTTCTTCAACTGAACGATTCAATCTATGAATTTCATCTATAAAAAGTACATCATTTTCATTTAAGTTTGTCAATATAGCGGCAAGATCACCTGCTCTTTCTATTGCAGGTCCTGATGTGATTCGTAAATCAACCCCAAGTTCATTTGCGATAATTCCGGCAAGTGTTGTCTTCCCAAGTCCCGGCGGTCCATAAAAAAGCACGTGATCAAGCGGTTCATTTCTCATTTGCGCCGCTTCTATGAATATTTTTAAATTTTCTTTGGCGACACTCTGACCTATATAATCATCCAATTTCTTAGGTCTTAAACTGACTTCCATCCCCTCGTCGGCGGCATTTTGCCACTTAGATGTTATATGCTCGTTTTCAAATCCGTTTATTTCCAATTTTGCCTCCTAGCTCAATCTCAAAAGTGCCAGCTTTATAAGCTTGGAAACTCCGATGCCTTCTTCATTTACACCGAATACAGCCTGCTGTGCCTCATTTTTGCTGTAACCTAATGAAATAAGAGCTTCTACCGCTTCAGCTTTTTCTCCCGGCAAAGCGCTCGAAATTGCGGATACGTTGGAATCTTCAAACACCTCATCTTTTGCAAACTTGTCTTTGAGTTCCAAAACTATCCGCTCTGCTGTTTTCTTACCTATACCGTTTGCACGAGAAAGCATAGTTATATCACCCGAAACTATAGCTTTTTTTAATTCTTGTGCAGGAAGTGTGGAAAGTATCGACATTGAAGCTTTAGCGCCGACACCGTTTACCTTCATAAGCGTTTTAAACAAAAAAAGTCCTTCCTTATCTGAAAATCCGTACAAACTTATATCATCTTCCCTAACAATCATTTCTGTATAAAGCATTACATCAGCACCGTCTTGTTTTTGATATATTGGCGAATTGTCCGGTATGTATATTTTGTATCCTATTTCGTTGTTTTCTATGATTGCTGCGCCCGGTATCAACATTCCAAGCTTTCCTTTTATGTAATGTATCATCTTGCTCTCCCTAAAATTTTTGCCAATCTTGAATTTGAAGGTGCACAATGTCCGTGACATATTGCTGCAGCAAGTGCATCAGCTACGTCATCCGGTTTTGGTACATCTTTTAAATTTAAAATGTTTTTTACCATAGATTGCACTTGCTTTTTTTCTGCTCTGCCATAACCAACAAGCGCCTGTTTTATTTGAAGCGGTGTATATTCAAATATATCAAGCCCCGAATTTGCACAGGCAAGAATCGCAACTCCTCGTGCTTGTCCCACCATTATCGCAGTAGTAACATTCGTATTAAAAAACAGTTCCTCAACACCTGCCACATCAGGCTCATATTTAGCTATTACTTCAGTCAATTCATTATATATGCACTTTAATCTGTCCGGAGGCGGCATTCCGGCTTTAGTTGTAACAGCGCCGTATGCACATGGTGTAAAATGGTTACCCTCCATATCCACTATGCCGTAACCCAAAATAGCATATCCGGGATCTATACCGAGTATTCTCATATTCGTTTCCTTTACTAATATTTATCAAGACCATTTTATCATACAAACATATGTTTGTCTAGTGCTAGGACACGTCTAAATCAACTGTCATATCCTGTTCAAAATCCGGATACATACTATTCAATTCTGCTTTAATTTCATCTACGACCTTTTGAGCATTACAATCAAAAGACAATACCACATCAAAAATAAATTTTTTTGACTCTCCATCCAAATAAAAACCATGAACCTGCTTTGCTTCGGGGTGCGCCATTACCGTATCGTAAACTTTTCTTCGAATATCGCTTTCAATACTCGCATCTCCACTTACAGCATAAATTCCAATAGCTGTAAGTATTACACCATAATCCTTATAAATTTTCTCTTGGATTCTCCGAGTCAAAGAATCTATATCTCTTGCGCTCAAAGTTTCAAAAACTTCAACATGAACAGATCCGTAATATCTGTCAGGACCGTAATTATATAAAAATAAATCATATGCGCCTTTTACTTGCATATCTTTACAAACCGCATCTTTAATAGCATTTACCAAAGATGTACTTGCTCTTTTTCCGAGAATTTCATCCAATCCTTCCTTCATCATCTCTATACCGGATTTTATTATGAAAAGTGAGATAAAAGCACTTACCCATGCTTCATAGTACCTTCCCTGCTTCATGGATATGATGACACAAGATAAAACCGCACTCGACAAAATTGCATCGTACAGAGCATCAATTCCTGTAGCATACAATGTTTTGCTGTTTACTTTTTTTGAAATTCGCGTGAAAAATATACTTAAGATTGCTTTTACAAT
>JBQMYS010000071.1:0-3003 GCA_052173355.1 Eubacteriales bacterium
AAACCCTCAACAACGGGCAGATGAAAACTGCCAAAGAAAAGCGAATATTTTTGAAAAAAAGTTTTTGTAGACGCAAAAAATCCCGACTGCATAAGGCAGCCGGGATTGGACATGAAAAGATAGCTATATAAATATGATTTAACAGATCATCTATATAAGCATAGAAACATGTAAATAGAACATATTCCCTTTAATAATGCTTTATCATAATAAAAAATGAACACGATGATACCTCCTTTGATACCGCCATGTTTTTTCGTAAGTTATGATTGATTTTGAGTCTTCACTCCCTTATTCAAGCAGAATAATATAGGCGGTTTAATATTATATATTCTATCTTTTGCATAAATGGTTCTCTCCTTAAATAAAATAAGCCGGTAATTACAGTTTCGTAGCTGTAAATCACCGGCTCTGTGTCTTTGCATCTGGCTCTTTGATAACTGATACATTAAATTGTTTGACATTGATTAAAGATTCTTGTTTGCATTTCGGACAAAACAAGGGAAAGCTTTTTAACTCTGTATCGCTTCTGATTTGCAATCGTGTTTTATTTCTGCAAACAGGGCAGAGTAACCATTGCCTTTTAACTTTTTTATTCTTCATTGCGTAATCCTTCTACGTTCATTTTATAAGCTCATATATCTTATCGTTAGATTAATCTATAAATTCATTTTTATCATCGCCATGATATAAATTACATTGTGTCCAATACGAGCTCGCTTTGCATTTTTCTTAGAAGTCTGTATTCACGCATAAGCAGGATGACAGCGATAAAAAGGATAACTATATCGTTCAGCGGAAGAGCAAGCCATACTCCCAAGACATTCCCTCTCATCAAGACAGGAAGCAAAAGAACCATAGGAACCACCAAAACTAACTGGCGAAATACGACAATGAAACCGGCCAGTTTTGCTCGCCCAAGTGCTTGAAAATAGGTAAGTGTCATAATCAGCAGACCGTAAGTAAAAAATGCACAAAACATCAAACGGTATAATGAAATTCCTGATTCAACAATATCTGATTCTGTAATAAATGCCGACAATATTTGATTTGGAAAAAGCTCAATTACGGCAAAGAATATTCCGGAAAGGACAGTAGAGCCAATAATGAAGATGTTAGTAAGCTGTTTTACTCGCGTATAATTTTTTGCCCCGTAATTCGTGCCGACAGCAGGCTGCAGACCTTGACTCATCCCCCAAATGGGAACGAAAGCAAGCTGCATAACACGCTGAGAGGCACCCATCAATGCAATTTGCGTTTCTCCTCCATATTTTACCGCTGTATTATACACCACTGTCATCTGTATCAACATCATGACCTGCATAAACATGGCACTGACTCCGACAGAGAGAATTTCAGGAATCAAATCTTTTGCCGGACGCACCCCATGAAAACGAACGATAGGACTCTTTTTCAGAAAGTAAATAAGGGTGACAGTAGCTTGGAAAAACTGGGAGATAACTGTTGCAATCGCCACAGCCTGAGGTCCCCTTTCAGGAAAAATTATAATAAGGATCGGATCTAAAACGATATTTAATATCGCGCCACCGGCCATGATTACCATGGCAAGACCCATCCGACCTTCTCCACGTATAACCATATTGGCACTTTGCATGAAGTTGACAAAAATAGAACCCAAAAATACGGTGCGCAGATATACCACACCCATCTCCAGAACAGCTCCCTCTGCACCAGAAAGACTCAGCAAAATAGGAGCAAAAGTAATTCCCGCCACCATGCTGATAGATGAAAGTAACAGCACGAGAAAAGTAAGATTTCCCATAATTCTGTTTACTGTGTCCATATCTTTTTTCCCAATGGCACGGGAAAGTACCGAGCTGGAGCCTATACCTATCAAAACGGCAATGCCATTATTGATAAGGACAAAAGGTGATGCAGCCGAAACTGCACTCATGGCAGATGTTCCCACCATCTGCCCAACATAAATTGAATCGACGAAGGCATAAAGCCCTACCACAAACTGTCCCAAAATTGCAGGAAGCGATAATGTTATCATTAGCTTCCATGGATTTTCCGTCAATAGACGCTCTCTTACATCTGTCATTTGTATAATCTCCTTTGTTTAACTGTTTATCTTGAGTTTGCCTTCTCCTTCATCTTATGTGACTATCAATATTGCTTAATCCAATTCAGCACAATATTTTGAAAATCTATGGGAGCTTCAGCAAACATGAAATGTCCACAATTTTTGATTTGCTGCAATTCTGAGTTTAGAAATAAACGATTGAGCTTTTGTGCTGTATCAATTGTAGTAAGAGGATGTTCGTTTTTTTCACCAACCAAAATCAGAGTTGGAATATCTAATCCCCGTACCATTGTGGAAATATCATTTTTTGCTCCACCTACATGAGCACTCACCGAATAAGATGTTACAGTATTTGAAAAGATGTTTTTTGCTTGAGTGTTATAAAAATATCCACCAAGAAAAGCATCTATATTCTCCATATACCATTTATTTGCATCGATCTGATTTTTTGGTGGAAGTCCTGTTTTCAAAAATGCAAATGTGTTCTGTGGTTTATAATCCGTATAAACAGAAGATATTAAAACCAATCCCTCTAGTGAAGTTTCGTATTTTGCGGCATATTCCATAGCAATAAGTCCACCAAAAGAATGTGCTAAAACAATGACATTCCTATCGGGGAAAAAGTAATCTTTAATTGCCTTGCACTCGTCAGCAAACTTGCTTGTGCTGTAATATGATAATTCTTTTTTTATTTGTGAACGCCCGCATCCTCTGGCATCGTAAAATAAAAGAGGATGGTCAATAGATAGAAATCAAAGTGAATCTTCCATGTAATCCGAAGATAAACCACTTCCTCCGGCAATCACTATAATTGGCTTTTTATCTGAATCTTCATTCAGAAGTTCAAACCAAAGTTTGAAGCCATCGATTTCTAAATAATCACCATAGTCTATTTCAAGAGCTTCCCGTTCCGCAGCAAAAGGTGGCATCGTTCGATATGAGATAAACTTACTTAT
>JBQMYS010000072.1:0-2877 GCA_052173355.1 Eubacteriales bacterium
ATATCATATATTTAGCTAACTTACAAGGCTTTTTAGGATAATTTTACCCCATTTTATGGTTGTTCGTAATAGTAGCTTGCATCTACGCCTTTGATATAGATTTCACGATTTTGTATGTCACCTGTAAGAGCCTCTTTTAACAAATGTTTGATTTCCAAATCTTTAACCGGACTTCGCTGCATAGAAAAAAGGTAGTCCTCCTTGTCTACCAAACTCCAATCCACAACTTTCCCCAATTTTTCTTTTAACATCAAGTCAAGCCAAATTCGCATACTTCGCCCGTTCCCCTCTCGAAATGGATGAGCTATGTTCATTTCTACGTATTTTTCAATTATTTCATCAAAGGTTTCCATGGGCATCTTTTCAATCTTTTGTAATGCCGTTTCAAGATAAATTGTAGATGCAAAGCGAAAATTTCCTTTAGAAATATTTACGTTTCGAATCTGCCCCGCAAATTCGTAGATGCCTGAAAACAAATAACGATGTATCTTTACAAGTGCACCAAACGTGCCGATTTCAAAAGTTTTCAGTACATCGTTTTCAAACAGTTCGTAAGCTCTTTTTTTGCTTACGGTTTCTTCTAAATATGCAAGTTCCGCCGGTGATTTATCGCTTAAATTGCCATCTATCATATTCGCATTCCTTCTATTTTATAAAATATAATTTTATTTATATGCTCTGCAAATCGTATGGAGTTTCTTGGTAGACATAGTAGTTGAGCCAGTTTGAAAGAAGCATGCTGCCATGCCCACGCCACCTGACCATCACATCTTTTGTCCCCTCTTGAAAATAATTTTTAGGAATTTCGATGTCCTCGCCTTGACGAAGATGTTTAAAATACTCAAGTCCCAATGTTTCCCTATCGTACTCCGGATGTCCCAAAACAAATATTTCTTTTCCACCGTCAGTCTGAATCAAATATTCACCTGCCTCTTTAGAACTTGCAAGTACCCGCAGTTCCTTGCAGCTTTCAATCGCTCCAGAATCAAGCTTTGCAAGCTGAGTATGCGGCGCAAAAAATACATCATCAAAACCACGCACGAGTGGTGAATGTGTCCTTTTCAAAATATGCTCGTACACACCCAATATCCTATCCGTAGGCACAGACGGAATTTTAAAGTTCTGATAAAGCGCAGCATGCGCACTGTACCCTATATAAAAGGAACTATATACATTTTTTTGTGCAAATAAAAGTAAATCACAAAACTCATCCCAGTAAGGAATTTCTTCAAATTCATAACTTTCTATAGCCGCTCCGCTCATAATCATACCGTCAAATTTTTGAGTTTCTATATCGGCAAGTTCCTTGTAAAACGTATTCATATAGTCATTAAGCCCGCATGTACTTTCCGTTCTTCCAAGCTTAATCAATGTAAGTTCCACCTGTATAGGCGTATTTGCAAGAAGCCTTGCAATTTGAGTTTCAGCTATCGCTTTGTCCTCCATCAGATTTACCATCAAAAGTTTAAGAGGTCTTATATCTTGAGAAGCCGCTCTGGCCTCGTGCATTACAAATATATTTTCTTTTTCCAGCAAATCCGCTGCAGGTAATTTTTCAGGTATTATCAGTGGCATACTTTACTCCTCTACAAATGCGCTGTAAATCGCTCGAATCGCCTTTTCAAAATCCTTGCCTTCAACTCCTATTATTATATTCATTTCGCTCGAACCTTGGTCTATCATTCGCACATTTACCTTTTCATTTGCAAGTGCTTCAAACAATTTTGCAGATGTTCCCGGTCTTTGCGCCATACCGGCACCGACCGTAGCTATTAGTGCCAAATTTTCAAATATATCAATAGTTTCAACATCCAATTTCCGCTTGATTTCTTCGACTATATCATCTTTTTTATCTGCAAGAGCCTTGCTCGAAACGACAACCGAAAAAGTATCTATTCCGCTCGGCATATGCTCTATGTTGATGTCATAATCTTCCAATATGGAGCACAATTTTCTAATGAACCCTACTTCTCTGCTCATGCCGTTTTTACTGATTGCTATTACCGAAAAATCCTTACTTCCAGCTATTCCTGTTATGACACTGCGCTTTTCTTCACTCAATATTTCTTCTATTATAGTGCCATCATCATCCGGTTCGTTTGTATTTCGAATGTTAATCGGTATTCCGGCTATACGAGCGGGAGTAATCGAATCTTCATGTAATACGGAAGCCCCCATATATGCAAGTTCTCGAAGTTCATTGTACGATACCCGACCTATAGGTTTAGGGTTTTTCACTATCCTAGGATCCGCCATTAAAAATCCGGATACGTCCGTCCAGTTTTCATACACATCCGCATTTACAGCCCTTGCTACTATCGCTCCTGTAATGTCCGAGCCTCCCCTTGAAAAAGTCTTGACTTTTCCACTCGGATAAGTTCCGTAAAATCCCGGTATTACCGCCTTTTCGTGTTTTGAAAGCACACTCGCCAGTTCTCTATTTGTTTCCTCTGCTAAGAATCTGCCTTTTTCATCAAAAAGTATCACTCCTGCGGCATCTACAAAATCGTATCCGAGCATACCTGCAACAACTATAGCATTCAGATATTCTCCTCTGCTCGCAATATAATCTTCACTTGCACCCTTTTGCAAATTGCTCTTAATTTCTTCAAATTCGTTCATCAAATTTATTTCAATGCCCAAGTTGATTTCCATAGCCATGTATCTGTCGCATATCACTTGAAACACTTGCTCATACGGCAAATTGTGTTCAATATGTGTCTTGCACAAATACAAAAGATCCGTTACTTTATTGTCCTGTTCATAACGTTTCCCCGGTGCAGACACTATTACATACCGCCTGTCCGGATCTGCAAGAATTATCTCTTTCATTTTTGTTAGCTGTATGGCATCCGCCACCGACGAACCGCCAAATTT
>JBQMYS010000073.1:0-2808 GCA_052173355.1 Eubacteriales bacterium
CATAAAGGAGCTTGGGAAGCAGCTTAAGAAGATAGGCATGCTTATAGTCCAGGACGTGCGCTTTGTTTCTTGTTAATCTCCACAGAAATGTGGAATAAAGCGAGACAGATTTTATATAAAATCTGAACTCTATATTTGATTTGACAGGGGAAGTTCCTGTCTGACCCAGTGTGATGGGTTACAAAAATTCTAATCTCCGACGTGCATTTTATTGTGACAGATGAGGTGTACGAAGCTCGGTGAAAAGCGGGGAAAAAGTTTGAGATAGCTTAGATAACCGCAAGAAGCTATAAATTAGTCATGTCTAGTATATTTTGTTGCAATCGACAAATGTCCTGAGAGTACGGCTCGTAAACGACGGGATGATTATACAGCCATCCTCCCCATGTGGGGTACTGTCGCCGTTCAAATATGTCTTGGTGGAAAACGGCAGAAAACCGAAATGGTCGAATATTGCTAACAACAATTCACATAAGTTAGTAATGGCAGTCGGGCTAGAGGGACGGGCTAAAACTAAATGTAAAGCTAGAATATAGGGAACAAAGGAACCACGAACGGCACACTGATAATAATCGGTGTAAGTAAGGTGTCACCCTTGCCGCACAGGTAGGAAATGACCTGTTAATTCGTGGGGCATCAGCCCGTAGTAGTGATGAAGCTCCTGTAATGGGGGTGGAGCGAAGGGGCATAGTCAATACGAATTCGTATGTGAACAGTAAGTCGAGGAAGCCGTAGGCAAAAACCTGACTAAAACCAGAAACACAACCTCAGAAAGGAGGTGGTGCGTATGGCACAACAATTCGACTACCCAAAAACTGAAACAGAATTACGCACTTTGTTAGATGAACTATATCTACAAAGCAAGAAGGCAAGAGAAGAAGGAAAATATCCGTCTTTCAAAGGTCTTCTGGAAATTATGTCAGCAGAAACAACCATAATTACAGCTATACACAACATCAAAAGCAATCACGGAAGTGATACTCCGGGTGTTGATAACAAAACCATGCGTAAGGAATATTTAGAAAAACCATACAAGTGGGTTATCAACGATATACAGAGAGCTTTTGAACACTTTGAAGCACAGAAAATTCTGAGAAAATACATTGATAAACTAGGGAAAAAGGAAAAGCGACCACTAGGAATTCCAACTATACGAGACCGCATTGTTCAAGAATGTATGCGTATCGTATTAGAACCCATCATGGAAGCATTATTCTTTGACCATTCCTATGGTTTTAGACCAATGAGAGATACGGCAATGGCATTAGAAAGACTGAATTTTATCACCTTCCATACAGGTTATTACTGGATTGTGGAAGGAGACATCAGTAAATGTTTTGACCATATAAATCACAATATATTGCTTCGTAGACTCTACCATTTAGGAATTAAAGACCGTAGGGTGCTTCAAATATTAAAACGGATGTTAAAAGCAGGAGTCCTTGACGAATGTGAGGTGAATGAGGAAGGTACAATGCAGGGTGGAATTATCAGCCCCCTACTTGCTAATGCTTATCTGGATATTATGGACGAATGGATTACAAAACAGTGGGAATTAAAAGAAACCACTCATAAATATGTCCAAGATTCCGCCAAAAGAAGAGCATTGAAAAAGACAAGATTAGTACCGGGATTTCTGGTTAGATATGCAGACGATTTTGTAATAATTACAGATAGTCGCATTCATGCTGAATTTTGGAAAATAACATTAAAAGAATTTCTGGAAACAGAAATGAAGCTGACATTGTCCAAAGAGAAAACACTGATAACAGATGTAAGGAAAAAACTTGCTATCTTTCTTGGCTATGAATTTAAAGTAGTCAAAGGTAAGGGAGAGCATGATTACGTTACTAGAACGCAACCAGACAGACAAAGACTAAAACAAAAAGTAGACTCTATAACAAAAGATATAAAGAAAATTCCTCGTGAAACAAGCAGAGAAAAAATGATTGATGAAATCAATCGAATTAACAGCCGAATTCGAGGAGTAATTCAATACTATCAATGTTGTACATGGGTCAGCGTGAGCATGGATAAATATGCTAGGAAGGTACAACTTGCAGCGAGTCGAAGACTCAAGCAGTACAAAGGTAAATGGATACGTGCAAAAGACACACAAAATCTACCGAGAGTACACCAAAATTATAGGCAAAAGATACCATCTATCCAGTATAGAGATATTTATATTGGAATCACCTCACTTACTTTTTGTAACTGGCAGGAAACGAGAGGGAAAAATCCAAAGGAAACTCCATATACCGCAGAAGGAAGAAAAATCAATTTTGAGAGAACTAAGAAAAAACGCATACAAGCTCGCTTGGATGATGTTTATTCCGAAAATGCAGCGATTGCGATTCTGAAAGGGAAATGGGGACATCTGAATAACTTTGAGTTTGTAATGAATAAAGCATATGCACTCAATCGAGATAAGCTCAAATGTAGGGTTTGTGGCAAATGGTTAATTGACCATGCATCTTACACACACAGGATAAATCCCAATCTTCCGTTGGAAAAGGTAAATCGTGTAAGTAATCTTATATCCGTTCATAAAAGGTGCTATATGGCTATCAATACACCAAGCATGGATATCAGTGGATATGAAAAACAAGTGCAAAAGAAAATTTTAAGTTACAGGGAAAAACTGGTAGTTTCACATACATGCAACAAATAATTCGTATTGATGGAGCGCCGTGTGCGAGGAAACCCGCACGCACGGTGTGAAGTGGGGGAAAATCCGTTCTGACTACTATATCTTATGATATAGCAAAAGAGACGGATTACCTATCACAATCAGGTGTGGAATAAGGT
>JBQMYS010000074.1:0-2806 GCA_052173355.1 Eubacteriales bacterium
CCGAAGTTGTCAAAAAGGAAGAAATTAGGGATACAGGCTTCGGATTTTTGAAACCGATTGCTACATTAGCTAACTGTATAAGCGGGATGCAAACGGTAAACAGTCCGATAAATGCAAATAGATACAGTAAAGTCGGGTTTTTAATTATTAACGCCGTCAAATTACATTCGCCAAATCCCCATAACCCGGAGGTAAACGAAAACATACCAAGCCAAAAGAATATTTCACTGACTTTCTTTTCAAAAAAAAGCATCATCAGTGCCACGATGGCAAGGAACACTCCGGCTGCAAGCTGAACAATCGAAAATACAAAAGGTATTTTGTAAGTAATTACAAATTCATTGAATATAGATTTGAAAGGGGCCATAATAGGCGGATATACCGTCATAGAGTTACGGGTAGCGGGGGATAAAAATTCAATTTTAAATTCGATTTCCTTATTATAGACAGATGGTTTAATTAAAAAAATTTCCGTAGCAGGATCAAGCATGAAGTTCGGATATGTTTCCCTTTTGCCAAACTCATAAATTAAAGTTCCGTCAGTATAAACTTTTGCAGGCGCGTAGGCAGTCTTGACAGCGAATATATCATTGTTATTTGGAGTGATATGGGTAGTAACAGTAACAGGAGTCCTAGGTTTTAAGTTTTTGAAGTCATAAGGCAATGTGACGGATTTTGGAGCGTCTGTGCCTATATTTACCTTAACATCTTTGATATAAAGAACTTTTGGAAGTTTTTCCTGATGCATGCTGTATCCGAAAGACGAAATTATGATAATGAAAGATGCTAAAGCTAAAGTGATTTGCAAAGCAATAAAAAATTTTAAATTTCTACTCATTTTAAAAGCCTCCTCGTACGATCAAATAAAAAATCTTCCAGAGTTTTTTTTGCTTTGGTTAAAAATTCCCTGCGAATAGGAATAATTTTTTTATTTTCCATGACAAAAGAGCGAAGTTCCATATCTATATACATCACATATGAAAGATTTACCGAAAAACTTTTGTGGGGGCAGAAAAAAATGTTTTGAGGAAGCTGCTCACTAAGTTCGGACAGTTTGCCGTAAACAGAAAAATACTCTCCATTTTTCAAGTAAAGATAAACCTTGTGCATCTGCTGTTCCATGTAAAGAATATTTGCAAAAGGGACCCTCTCGACAATACCGTTTCTCTGCACAAAAAGAGCAGGTACATCATTCTTTTTTAATACCGCAAAATGCACAATATCTTCTATGCTTTCTTTTGAGTACGGTTTTTCAATATACTTAATAGCGGATAGGCGATAGCTTTCCAGTGCGTAATCTTTGCTTGTAGTTATGAAAGCTACAGGAACATCTTTGTCTTTTTCGCGAATAAGCCTTATCGTATCTATGCCTGTAAGCTTACCTTCCATATAAATGTCCATAAGAATAAGATCATACTTTCCTTGCTTAAAATCTGTAAGCAAGTCCTCCCCGTTTGCAAAAACAACAGATGTATTTTTTATGTTGCTTTCGTCTAAAAATTGTAAAAGCATATTTTTTTGATCCGATTCATCTTCACAGATTGCTATTTTTAGTGCATCCGACATTTTGTAGCCCCTCCAACTTTTTTGTATGAAGTAATGCG
This sequence comes from Eubacteriales bacterium, assembly GCA_052173355.1. Classification (GTDB taxonomy): domain Bacteria; phylum Bacillota; class Clostridia; order Peptostreptococcales; family Anaerovoracaceae; genus JABZIP01. The sequence continues at coordinate 1,605 of JBQMYS010000074.1, forward strand.
ATAATTATATCACAGATTCATATTTTTATCAATTTGTCAAGTACGAATTATGATGATTAAAATGACATTTTTCGTAGTGTTCAAAAAGAGAAATATTTTATAGAATTTGTTTGATACCTATGATTTATTCAGGTAATTGTATAATTACTTACAAATACTTAAAAACAAGGAGGACCTGATTTTATGAAAAATACGAAAAAGTTTTTAAAAAGTATATTAGCTTTTTTATGTATATTAGCAATGATTGTGACAACGTTCGGTATAAGCCCTGCGGTGACAGCCTTTGCGGAAAGTAGCGGAGGAAGAGGAGACATCCAATACCGTTATTATGACACAGTAGACAAAACCTTTAAGACGGGAACGGTACCTGCGACGGCTACTACAGTAGAGTCTACTTATACGAGAACCGATTGGGGTGATGAAGACGGCAAAGAAACATGGTATGTGGTTAAAGGAGAAGTAACATTACTATATATTTATGCAAGAGGAAAGCTTAATATAGTGCTTTGCGATAACGCAAAACTTACAGTAGAAAATGGAATGGTTATGACAAGTAATGGCAGCAGTATCAATATCTATGCCCAGTCTGACGGTTCCGATATGGGAGAAATGATAGCTACGGGACAGGAAAGCAGGCGTCCCGCAATCGGCACAGGTAAGGATGGAAATGTTACAGGCACTACCTGCACGACCAATATTCATGGAGGGAAGATTACGGCTACGGGTGCAAAGAGCACAGCTGGTATAGGAGGAAATTCTTCTTCCAGAGTGGGCATCATAAATATATATGGCGGTGAGATAAAGGCACAGGGAGGCGAAAGAGCTGCGGCAATAGGCGGGGGTTTTGAAGCGGCTTCTGACGGAATCAATATTTATGGCGGGAAAATTACTGCTACCGGTGGAGAAGATGCTGCGGCAATAGGTGGCGGACTGCAGTATTATTCGGGTGGAGGTTCAATTAAAATCTATGGCGGACAGATTACGGCTAGAGCCGGTCACTCATTGAGAGGTTTTGTGAATCAGCCGGTGGCAATCGGTAACGGAGGATTTGTTAATCGCCCAAACTATGATGTATTTTTAAGCTGGACGGATGAACAAAATGACTATATTGATGTGGACAGACATATACATCCTGATAATATAGGGGATGGAAAATCCTCTATTGAAATAGATTCGGCTCATCCGTTTAAATTTGCTAATAC
>JBQMYS010000075.1:0-2781 GCA_052173355.1 Eubacteriales bacterium
GTTCTTCAGGAAAATGCAAGAGCTATTGCTTTTCAACAGCCCAACTAAAAAACTCCGAAGCTTGTATCTTCATATCAAATTGCTCGGGATAAAGCAATTACTATCATCAATCGGCATGGGTTCTTCGCACATACATATAATTCCGCCGTTACCGCGCAGAATCGATGCCTTGTCTATCAAACTATATTTTTTAACTTCACGGCTATCAGGCATAGCACTTTTTTTGATTTCAAGCGGATGTATAAAATTATTTTCCTCTACAAATACATCTATTTCTTTTGCATTTGAATCGCGAAAATATGTAAGATTTACCATGTTTTTCGCATAAGCATAGTTCTTCACAAGTTCCATTACTACATAGTTTTCGTAATAGTGTCCGCTCGCAGCCCCATTTCGCAAAGCATCCGATGTAAGCCACATAGAAAGGTATGCCGCCAAACCCGTATCACAAAAATACAATTTAGGAGTTTTGCTAAGCCGTTTCAGCGCATTGTTTGAGTATGGTAAAAGCAAATAGACAATATGAAGTCCTTCGAGTACTTTCAGCCATTCTTTTGCCGTACTTTGAGCAATATCGGCAAATTCCGCAAGCGTAGAATAATTTAATTGTTCCGAGACAAGAGCCGCACATCCGACCAAAAATTTACGAAAACGCACACTGTCCGTAATGCCTCCCGCTTCAGCTACATCACGCATCAAGTAAGTATCTACATACGAGTTGAAATATTCCTGCCGAAGCTCCTCATCTACTCCTTGCACTTGCGGCATTCCCCCTTCCCAAATATGATTAAATACCGAAATCACATCGTTTTTAGGAAGTTTACGCTGTCTTTCCTGTAAAGTGGCAAATGAAAAGTCCAACTCCGTATCAAACATTACGCCCGCTTTTTCGCGTGCAGAAAATCCATACAGCTTAAGTATGCCTATTCTTCCTGCTAATGTTTCACGTACTCGCTCAATCATCCGGTATTGTTGCGAGCCGGTAAGCCAAATTAGCCCCGTTTCTTCACTTTCATCACATATTATTTTAATTTGTTCGAAAAGTTCAGGTGCTTTTTGCACTTCATCAATTAAAATAGGTGGTTTATATGTCTGAAAAAACAATGCCGGATCACTTTGTGCCAGTTCCCGTGCCATCGCATTATCCATAGTAACATAAGTCCGATTGCTACTCGCCAAGTGTTTGAGCATTGTTGTTTTCCCGACTTGTCTTGCCCCTGTCACAAGTACGACTTTAAAAAAGTCATTGAGTTTTAAGAACTTACGCTCAAGCTCCCGTGTAATATATTCCATGCAGCCCTCCCTCAATTTTATTTTTAGGATAATCCATGACTAATCGTATTTTATCATAAAATTGAATTGAAAGCAAGTTTGGAGTTTTGAAAAAGGGCGGTTTAGCGTTTTTCGCAAGCTGTGACTTATAATTCCGTTCCGCTACGCAATATGTCGAGGTAATCAGTATATGCGTAAATTTTGTTTCTGCCCTTTTCACTCGCCTTTGAAATTTTGAGTATTCCCAATTTTTCTAACCGCCTTATTGCACTTGCCGCCGTATTATATGCAATTCCCAAGTCTAACGCGACTTTCCCTATTTCAATCATCGGGTAGGTTTCTAAATAAGTAAAAACTCTAAGCACAGTTTCCATGCTTCTAGCAGTGTAGTCTGCAGTTTTTATTACAGTAACATTCCTTTCCCTAAGCGAAATCAATTCATCCAGTGTCTCAATCGCAGACCTTGCACTAATGTAAATACCTTCTAAAAAGAACTTTACCCACTGCTCGTAATTTCCGGTTTTGCGAATTTCAGTCATGCGATCGTAATATTCAATGCGATGTTCCTTTAAATAATATGACAAATAAAGCGACGGTGTCTTAATCACTCCTTTTGCCAATAGATATAAAACTATCAACAGTCTGCCAACCCTACCGTTTCCATCTAAAAACGGGTGTATCGTTTCAAATTGATAATGTATTAGCGCAATTCGAATCAAATGATCAAGCCCGTCATCATCATTTATGTATTTTTCAAGGTCGGACAGTGCCTCTGTCATGGTCGTGACATCGGGTGGAATATATCTTGCCGTTTTGAGTGTTGAATTTGCACCGCCAATCCAATTCTGACTTCGCCTAAATTCTCCGGGATTTTTTTCTTTGCCACGCACACCGCAAAGCAAAATTTTATGCGTTTCCAAAAGCAGACGATTGCAAAGCGGCAATGATTTTTCGCCATTTAAACGCTCTATAGCATATTTCGCAGCTTTCACATAATTAACCACATCCGACACATCGGAATTTAGGTTTTCTCCTAATTCGGGGGCAAAAATATCTTCAAGTGTAGCTTGTGTTCCCTCAATTTGTGATGACAAAAGTGCTTCTTTTCGTACGTACATAGAAATAAACAATTCGATATTCAAAATATTTTGCGCCCTGTCATCAAGCACTGCAAGCGCTTTATTTGCTTTTATCAGCAAATCTATCATTTTACCGTCAATTTCAAGCGGTGGAATAGGCGGCAACTTTGCAGGCGAAAATGAAAAATACGTCATACTTCCCGTTAACTGTTTTTTGAAACTCCCCGCTCGCTCTTTATCCACAACCTACCACCTCCTGCTAATTTTGAAATACTAACACAATTATAACTAAGCTTATTTCAATTTTCAAGTAGTTTTTGAAATAACTTTGATTTTTCGTAATAAAAACATCATATCAGTTCCTTATCCAGTAAGAAATCAATCAAATTGATATTCAATATGCCGTTATCGTCATACCAACGCTTTCCAA